>JAWXCH010000094.1:0-28568 GCA_034440595.1 Planctomycetota bacterium
CATACTGCTGACATCGCTATCGCAGCATGCTATGGCCGATATCTTTGGCAGCGGAGCGAATGAATTTGAGATCGAATTTGCTGCGATCGGCAATCCGGGCAATCCGGCCGACACCACTGGTAGTCCGAATCCGGTCGGCTCGGTGGGCTATGAATACCGGATGGGCAAGTATGAAATCTCCGAGCAGATGATCGACAAAGCGAACGCGCTTGGCGGCCTGGGAATCACCAAAAACACCCGTAGTCCGAATTCGCCCGCCACTTCGCTCAGTTGGTTTGAAGCGGCAAAATTTGTGAACTGGCTGAATACCAGCGTTGGCAGCACTGCTGCCTACAAGTTCGACGGCAGTGGAAATTTTCAGATGTGGGAAGCGGGGGATGTCGGTTTCAATCCCGCCAATGCGTACCGCAATACTGCGGCACAATACTTTCTGCCATCGGTCGACGAGTGGCACAAGGCTGCGTTTTATCACCCAACCAACGGCGTTTACTATGACTATGCGACCGGCAGCAACACCGCTCCCACGCCGGTCCCCGGTGGCACTTCACCTGGCACAGCCGTTTACAATCAGCCGTTTGGTGCCAGCGATCCGGCCACTGTAATGAATGCCGGCGGGCTCAGCCCGTATGGCACGATGGCTCAGAATGGCAACATCTGGGAGTGGGAAGAAACTTCGCTGGACCTTCTCAATTCTTCGCCCAACGCCGATCGCGGAATTCGTGGTGGATCGTGGCCTGCCGGTGCGAATAGCATGATCGCCTCAGATCGCAACTTCGATGGTCCATTCGTCGAAGGTCAGTTCACCGGCTTGCGCGTGGCCAGTGCCAATCCAGTGCCCGAACCGTCGACGATCGTTCTCGTTGGTGTGGCTGTTGCAGGACTGGCTGTTGCTCGATTCCGTCGCAGCAAACAACTGACTGCCTAGTTAGAAGAAGGTTGAGTACCCCTCAGGGTGGCCGCGGCTGCTGTTTTTGTTGATCACAGCCTGTTCAGATTCTGTCGAGCTCGATCGCCAACTGCGTCCATTGTTCTGCCTCACACAAATATCGCAATAACGAAACGACTGAATAATCGTCCTCTCATATCGTGCTGCTAAGTTTGTGCTTCTGCCTCGTTCAACCACGGTAAAGGAGTGATTTTTATGATTAAGAAAACTTGTTTGTTGGCGATCCTGGCGGCTACATCCATTGCGACTAGCTCGGCAATGGCGGTCACGCCAAACCCCGGTATCTGGCTCACCGAATTCAACTCCAACTCGGGGCTTGACGATGCAAATACCGAATTCATGGAGTTCACCAATCTCAGTGATTCCCCGATTGACATGGCCGGGTGGAGTCAGAGCGATGCCGACCGTGACATCCAAAACGCAACCCATATGCTGTCAGCTTTTGGAATACTTCAGCCAGGTGAGTCTGCCATTATCACGGAAGCAACTCCAGATGCTTTTCGCACGTACTGGTGGGGAAGCGTCGAAGCGGCTCCAGCCGGCCTGAAGATCATTGGACCGTACAGCAACGACAACCTAAGCAGCGGCGGGGATGAAATTAACCTGTACGGGCCGGATGCAGTGAACAATGTAACAGACTATGCCGACCGCCTCTGGTACAGTTCGCTTCCTGGTTCAGAATCGTTTCCACAGGGTGGTGGCACTGCTAAGGGTGTCACACGCAATCCCAGCTCGTGGGACATCCTGGGTGAAAACGTCAACTATCTATGGGTGGATTCTTCCATCGATGACGTGTACGGTTCGTTCGCCGCTGCCGGCAGTCCTCATAACTTGCTTGGAAATCCGGGTATATTCCTGTTGCCAGCTCCGATTGATGGTGACCTGAATTCTGACGGATTCGTCGGCCAGGACGATCTCAATCTAATCCTCGGCAACTGGGGACAAAGCGTCCCTCCCGGCAACCCTTTGGCTGATGCCGATGGTAGTGGCTTCATCGGCCAGGACGATCTGAACGTGGTTCTTGGTGGCTGGGGACAAGGCACTCCTCCTTCTGTCACGCCCGTTCCAGAACCGGCAACCATTGTGCTGCTCGGGCTGGCCGGTGTTGGACTGGCTGCATATCGCCGACGGCAGAAATAGTCCATTCAGATAGAAATCAAAAGTGCTCCCCCAGGAGGCTGCGATCTGTGATGATTATCATTGCAGGTTGCAGCCTTTTCTATCAGACAACTCGCGGCGCTTAACTTTTATTTGCCGAATCTGCCAGCATCACCAGCCGCAGCAAATCGGCCAGCGAGTCCGCTTCCAGTTTGCGCATTACATTGGCGCGCCGCGCCTCGATGCCACGCCGCGTCAGTCCTAGCTCTTGGGCAATCTCTTTGTTGCTCCGACCCATTCGGAGCCGCTCTAGCACATCACGCTCGCCAGACGATAGCAACGCTATCCGCTGCTGTGCCTGAGCCACATTGCGGGCACGCTCGCGCGTTTGTCGATCTAACTCGAGTGCTTGCTGCAATCGGTCCAGCAACACCTGCTGGCTATACGGCTTTTGCAGCACATCGATCGCACCATTGCGCATCGCTTGCACGGCCAATGGTACCTCAGCGTGGCCTGTTACTAAAATGATCGGAGTTTCGACTTCCATCTGGTTGAGTCGATCTTGCAACTCCAACCCACTCATGCCCGGCATGCGCATGTCCAATAGCAAACAACCAGGGGCACCGACATCTTCCGACGCCAGAAATTCCATCGCCGATGAGTAGGCCCGCACTCGGTGACCTACAGATCCCAGCAACGTTTGCAGCAATTCGCACTGATCGGGACTATCGTCAATGACGATGACAGTCGAATCGTGCAGGTCTTGTTCATTTGTCATTTCACTGACCTCGATTTCAGTCTGCATGGCAGAAGTGGCCATTGTTGAATCCTTCGTTAATTGATGCCAATTATTCAGTGAATCTGAAGCGGTGGTTCTGCGTACGTAGCTCACGACGAGCAAGCCGAAGCGCCAAAGCGATTTCAGCCATGTCCGCTCCAGATTTTGGAAAAACGCCGTCCATCCGGTGACACGGCCAATTTCACAGCCGCACACCCTGCTGGGTACGCTGGCCTAGATCCATTCTTATGCAACTTGCGCGCCAAAGGACGGCTACAGTTCAAACCCGCCGATTCCGGCAAATTGAGGGGGGCACGCTTGCACAAAGTGCGAAAAGAGATCGCGCCGCTAGTGTGGTTGCACTCACTGTGGCGCGTTAGGAACCAATCAAAGAACGGCAACTTGCCACTCCCCGCACACCGAAGGGAACGTTTCTTACAATAAAGCATGACCCACCTGAGGGGGTGGTGCAGCATTATGCCTTGGCGTAGATTTTGGCCATTGCTTCCAGCGTAATCGGCTTGATCTTGCTGGCATTGCCGGCCTGGCCAAATTGGACCATTCGCTCGGCACAGACTTTTTTCATCGCCTCGCGGGCTGGTTTCAGATAATCGCGAGGGTCGAATTTTTCTGGACTCTCGGCCAGTACTTTGCGAATCGCGCCGGTGAGCGCCATGCGATTGTCGGTGTCGACATTGATTTTGCGAACACCATGCTTAATACCGCGCTGGATTTCTTCGACAGGGACACCATAGGTTTGCGGCATTTTGCCACCATACTTATTGATGACGTCCTGCAACTCTTGTGGAACGCTGGAGGAGCCGTGCATGACCAGATGCGTGTTGGGCAAGCGGCGATGGATCTCTTCGATCCGACTCATCGCCAGCACCTCACCGGTCGGCTTGCGCGAAAACTTGTACGCACCGTGACTGGTGCCAATGGCCACGGCCAAGGCGTCAACGCCCGTCTCGGCGACAAATCGCTCGGCTTCCTCAGGATCGGTCAGCAGTTGATCGTGCGACAGGATTTCCGTCGAGCCGTGACCATCTTCTTGTTCGCCACCCCCATGTTCCAGCGAACCGAGGCAGCCCAGCTCCCCTTCAACGGTCACGCCACGTTTGTGCGCCATCTCTACCACTTCGCTAGTCACCTTAACATTGTAGTCAAAGTCCGCGGCCGACTTGCCATCTTCATGCAACGAACCATCCATCATCACGCTGGTGAAACCGTTTTCGATCGCGCTAAGGCAAGTCTTCGGGCTGTTGCCGTGATCCTGATGCATCGAGATCGGGATGTTCGGATATAGCTCCGCAGCGGCAATCATCAAATGGCGCAGGTAATTGTCCTGGCAGTAATTGCGTGCCCCACGCGAAGCCTGCACGATTACCGGAGAGTCGGTCTCCTTGGCGGCCTCCATAATGGCCTGAATCTGCTCCATGTTGTTGACGTTGAAGGCCGCCAATCCATAGCCATTTTCGGCGGCGTGATCCAACAGCAGACGCATGGGAACCAAAGGCATCGTAGACTCCTCGGAAGGCAATTAAACAAGCAGCTTTTCTCGCAACGGCCATCATTGTAGACCGTAATCGAGGGATTCAGAAGGGGGCCAGCCGCTTAAAACTTGCCCGCGTCAGCAGCGATGCTAATGCCAGCAAGTTCAGCGGGTCTGATGCATTTGGCAAGTTGGTATTCGCATGGTGAATTCAAGCCAGGGATGTCGCTCCTGCGGCTATCTCCTTCGCCGCTTGCCAATGGCCGGCGCGTCGTCCAGTACAAACATATCGTTGTACTTGCATTCTTGAACACGAACAAGCGACAGCTTTTGCATGGTCTGACCAGAGGTCGAATCGGTAAACATGAAATGCCCCAGACTGAGCGGCTGGCCAAGCCGACACCCAAGTACCAGCGTCTGCCCTGGCGACAGGTCCAATTCGGCAGCCAGACGATCGAACGTCAATTTAGCCCTGGCCGATTGTGCGCGAATCGCCCCCTCTTCAGCAATGAAGTTCTGTCGCGACTGGCCATGCTGCACCTCCGGCTGGAGCTTCAGTCGAACCCGGCCGTCCCCCTGTGGAGCCGCGTTGATCGCGAATAACCCTTGCGCTTGCGAGTAGGTAGCACCACTCAGTTGGCTGCCGTCGTGGATGAACAGCGGCTTCTCCTCGTATATCCCAGAGGTTAGCAGAACCGATCGCTGACCGGCACGGGCATGAATCGTCGTGCGGCGCTCGGTGGTCTGCGTCTCGGGCGAAGCCAACAGATCACCAGAATCGGCAGGTGCAGCGGACTCGCGCGCAATCAGCGACTCGATCGATCGTGGTAGTTCGCCACTAATGACGCCGACACGCAGGCCATTTTCGCTGAGCGCACGGCGCACATCGACGGGAATTTGCATTTCGTCGATCTGTTCCCAGATCTGCTGGTGCAGTTCCGTCTCGTCGTACGCAAAACGAGCGTTGGTGACTTCCAACTTAACGGCGTCAGGGGCGAGCTTGACTGGCGAAAGAGGCGACTTCCCCTTCGGGCCGGCGACAAACAGCGCGCAGCCCGATGTTACCGCCAATAGCGGCAAGACCAGACAGGCTATCAATCGCATTCTCTTCATTGCTTCCATGCAATACAAAGACGGCTCGCGCAAGCAAGCGTGCCAACAAATTCGGAGCGCGCAGGCGCGCACCCCTGTCCATTGGGGCGGTAAAGATAGCCAGCCCGCATTCTGCCGTCAATTGCGACCTGCGAACCGGTCAGTTGCCTCGCCAAGTCAATTTGGGGGTTCTCCGCAACCTGGCGATTCAACGGAGAACCATCAAAACTAGTCTATTCAGGTAAACTTGCGTCCCTGGAAAGGCCGAAATTAAAATAGGCAGCCTTGGTGTCGCTTGGACTTCAAGCCTGCGCGACGATGACTGCCAGCACAGTCCCCCAGGGACCAAGCTGACCAGACCTCACCTGCCTCGTCACTCGGGGCAGCCAATAGTGGTCTGAGATTTGGCCTGATTTTGGCGGCATCAAACGTCGGTGCAAGTAACAACGTGCCTGGTAAACGCCGGGTGGTGAACCAAGGAAGGTTTCCCGTGCCCCGTCTCTCGATCATCATCCCCGTTCTGAGTAGCGCACAGCGGTTGGAAAGCACACTGGTTTCAGTGCTAGCAAACCGACCCCGCGACTGCGAAATCGTAGTCACCCTGAATCAACCGTACGACGACCCGTACGATTTGAAGGACGAAGTCCGATTCGTCCATGTGCCAGAATCATCTGGACTGGTTGACAGCTTAAACGCCGGCATAGAAGCCAGTCGTTCGTCGATCGTGCATCTGCTTTCGGCCGGCTTTGAAGTCAGCGAAGGCTGGACCGACGGAATTTGGAAACATTTTCGCGATCCGCGCGTGGCTTCTGTTGCGCCACTGCTGATCGACGCGCTCGATTCTCATCAGGTTCTGGCAGCAGGGCTGGAGTACGCGCATCAGACGCGAGTAGTTCGCACACCCAGCAAACTAGACAGCCTGGACGAGCCAACCGAGATTCTCGGCCCACTAGCACAGGCCGGCTTCTATCGTCGATCGGCATTGGAACTCGTCGGAGGACTGCCTTCAGCCGTGGGAGATAGCCTGGCCGATGTCGATCTGGCTCTGACGCTGTCGTATGCGGGGTACTGCTGCGTGCTGGAGCCGACCTGTCAGGTGCAGGCCAGCGCCACCGACTTTCTACCAGACGGCCGGAGCAGCTTTCTCAATGGACTGGCCGCCGAACGTTTATTCTGGCGAACCGTACCGGTGGTCGGCTGGGGCAAGTCCATACTGGTACACCCTTGGTCAGTACTGGGTGAGTTCGTCATGAACTTGCCGCGACCAAAGTCAGTCCTTCGCCTGTTAGGGCGAGCACTTGGCTGTTGCCAGATCGGGAACTACCGGGCACATCATCAATGGCTGCAAGATGTCCAGCGTGCCGGTGCGGCACTGCTGAGGGCAGGTCGGCCGATGCACATTCGCATCGACTCGACCCATCCAGCAGTATCATCTAGCCACGACAATGTTGAAACGGCGGTCCGCACGCACGGCTAAGAGCAAAAATTTAGCCCATCGCGAACTTCATGGCCAAAAGTTGACTACCGCTTGGCAACCGAGCGGCCGGTCTTGCGACCCTTGGCGGCCACGTTCAGTATTTTCCGCTTGGAAGCAGTCTTGGTGGCAGGTTTCAAAACCTCGGCCGCCGCATCCTCTGGAAAGAACAGCTCGATTACCGGCTTGAGTGCCTCGGCACCGGCGGGCTTGTCTGAGCTTTCTAGATGCTTCAGCAACTTGGTGAGCAATGCTCGCCCCTCGGGCCAGCGGACCTTCATCACTTCGGCACACGTTTCTAGCAGTTGATAGACGCGTGCCCGTGTCACGCCCAGCCGATTGGCCTGATTCTGCACACGGTGCGGTTCAGAGCGCACGCCGAGTCGTTCTTCGGACAAGCGATGAATCACAGGGCTGGTGTCGATCTTCAATTGTTCGAGCAGCGGCACGGCGATGTGATCGCGAATGTCCTCTTTCGAGATTCGTTGAGTCCGCTGCAAAGCGCGTTCAATCCATTGCTCGATTGGAACGGTGAAGCGTGGCGACATCCGAAAATGCAGGTGTCCCCCGGCGGGCGCGGCGGCAAACATCGAATGCACACTGTAGAAAACTTCCAAGATGGCGCGAACTCGTTTTTCGCCATGCGTCTTCAAACGGCGAATCGAAGCCAATGTTTGATCGAAATAGACTTCCAGCGGAGTGTGCCAAATAACCGTTGGCAGGTGTTGCAATGTCGGTGCCAGTCGTCCGAGCGGTTCCTTGCCAGCTCCGGCACGACGAACCGATTGTTGCCACTGTTCCCAGATCACTTCAGAAACCGTGGAAGGATCAAAGCCACCTTCGCCTTTGCGTCCGCGCTTTTTGCCATTGCTGGCTGGCTCGTTTTCCCCTGGCAACGCCTGCGACTGTTCCTTGGTGGCTCTGGAGAGCAGCTTAATCAAGGAGTTCAGCTTCTTGCGGCCAATTCCCGGCGTAGACGCCAGGTCATCCAAGTCGCTGTTTAGCAACTGCCGCAACGTGTGCCCCAGCAAAGCCATCGGCAATCGCCGATCGGTGGGAAGCGCCCAAAAAGCCAGCGGCTTATCGAGTCGGTCGGCCAGTCGTGCTTCGCGAAAGGTTTCCTGAAGGACGGCAAATGCGGCGTTCAGTTTGTGATCTTCTACAGAGATGGTCCGTTTCATTACAAGCCTTTTGATCTGTTCGACAATCGGAAACGGCCCCCAAAACGCCGCTCGTCGAAGGGAAAAACCTACGGGTTCAATCGTGACAATTTATAAAGCAGCAAAACCAGAATGAATTTCGCTCGGTCCCTTGAAACTTAGCATTACACAAGTTGGCAATGCGAAGTTCAGCACTCAAAATCCTCGCATTGCACAACTACCGATAAGCCACTTTTGATGGTGACGGGTGTTGTAGTCGCGATGAAGTATGGCAGGGGCGGAAACTAAACTGGACGATAAGTCGCGTGGCTGGCGGTTGCGAGCCGCAGTCGTTTGTTGGTACACGGAGAGGTCGATCCTCTTTTGATGACACGCAACAACCGAAATGAAACTGTACAATAAAATCAGGAAATTGCTACCTATCCATGCAACTATTTTCCGTCTCAATTGAAATTCGTCAAGTTCCGAATGTTTGCTTAACAGCACAATACTCTGGAAATTTAGCTTCTCTTCCCCTAGAACCAATAATCCGGCTCCACCAATCCCCCCAACAGTGGCCCTTTTATGCGGCTTTCAAAAAATTCCCGAATCGAGCTTAGCCCCCTCTCTAGGGATAATTCTCATCATCATAGAATGAATACCGACACTTGGCTCTCGCCCGTAATGCGGCTGCCTTCAACGTGTCCAAATCATGTCGCAACGATTAGCATTCTATAATCCGTCAAAGTTATTACGCAGTATTTTTACGCAGCGCGAACGTACCGCCGGATTGAACATGCTTAGCAACAATGCCGATCGACCAGCGCGCTACTGCGTAATTGGAGGGGGTCCGTCTGGTCTGGCCGTGGCCAAGAACCTCTCACAGGCGGGAGTTCCTTTTGAACTGCTGGAACGCGAGGACGATTTTGGCGGCAACTGGTATTTCGGCAAACCGGGCAGCAGTGTCTGTGGTTCCACACACCTGATCTCGTCCAAGAAACTGACCGAATTCGACGACTTTCCGATGCCGGCCGACTGGCCCCCCTTCCCCTCTCACCAACTGGCGTTGCAATACCTGCGCGACTACGCCCGACACTTTGGCCTGTACGAACATGCCCAGTTCAATACATCGGTCGCAAAGGTCGAGCGCTCAGCGGCCGGCTGGGTTGTCACCTTGCAAAATGACGACGTTCGCCAGTACCGTGGCCTGATCATCGCCAATGGCCATAATTGGGATCCGCGCTGGCCGCAGTATCCTGGCCACTTCAATGGCGTTGTCCTGCATTCTTCCCAATATAAGACGCCCGACATCCTAACCAGAAAACGCGTTCTGGTCGTCGGGGCGGGCAATTCGGGTTGCGATATCGCAGTCGAATCGGCACAGCACGCGGCGAACACCCTGCACAGCAGTCGCCGCGGATATCACTACATTCCCAAATTCCTTCGCGGGCGTCCCATCGACGAAGCGGGCGAGCGACTCCTGCGGTGGCGAGTTCCCCTCTGGCTCCGCCGATTCTTGATCGGTCGAATGGTCGGCTATACGCTCGGCAGGCCGCAGGACTATGGTCTACCCAAACCAGATCATCGCTTTTTGGAAACACACCCGATCATCAATTCGCAGATGCTGTATTACGTTGGCCACGGCGACATCGAGCCGCGCGGGGACATTGCCGAACTATGTGGAGACAATGTTCGCTTTGTCGATGGGCGGATCGATCCGGTCGATGTCATTGTCTATGCAACCGGATTTGCGATCAGCTTTCCATTTATCGATCAAAGCTTGCTGAACTGGCGTGACGGGGCACCCGACCTGTACCTGAATGTTTTTCACCCCGATGACGATACGCTATTCATCGCGGGACTGATTCAGCCAGACAGCGGCCAATGGGGACTAGTCGATTATCAGGCGCAGTTGATTGCGCGCTATGCGGTAGCAATGCGTGAGGATCAGAAAGCCGCGGAACGCTTTCGTCAACTCAAATCACAGCACAAGCCCGATCTGAGTGCGGGCATTCGCTACCTGGCCTCTCCGCGACATCGGCTGGAGGTCGAGCACTTCAGCTACCGCCGCCGTTTGAAAAAGCTAATCAAAATGTTCCCGATCAACCGGCTACGCAGTGTTGGAAAGTAGGTTGGCACACGTAGTGGGCAAGGTCCCCGTGCCGTTAAACCGCGCTTGTAATGCGGCTTGCAGTACTCAGATACGCTTCCACTTATGTTATCGGTCAAGGCAACCTCGTAAACTAACCAATCTCGTTCAATCACCTCAACTCGCCCGCGGCTACGGCATCGGGACGATGCCTGCTACTTTCCTAATCCTTCAAATGAAACAGTCGCTTCAGTGCATCGATCAGCCCGTGCGGCGTCCCATGCTGCGACTCGTCTCGCAGTGATTCCAGCGGCGGATGTAGCAGCTTATTCACATAGCGATCGAACGACTGTTCAATTTCGCTCCGCTCCCGGTCGTCCAACTCTGGTAGCTTATTGAACAATCGCTTCAATTCCTGATCGCGCAGCGATTGCCAACCTTGTCGCAGGCGCTGAATGATCGGGCCGGCCGCTCGATGATGCAACAGCGACATGAACCGCTGCGTCTCCTCTTCAACAATCTCGAGTGCCACCGGCAACTCCTTGTCACGATGCTGGCGGTTCTTTTGGCAGGCTCGTTCCAGATCATCAATCGAATACAGATAGACACCTAACGAATCAGAAATCGCCGGATCAAAATCTCGCGGCACCGCCAGGTCCAATATGAATAGCGGCCGCTGATAACGCTCGTCCTCAATCTGCTTGAAACGCGCCTGTGTAATCACCGGGCGGCTGGCCCCCGTGGTGCTGACAACCAGGTCGGCAGCGACAAGCAATTCTTCCAGTTGATCCCACCCTGCCGCCCTGCCACCGATTTTCTCTGAAAGCGCGACCGCACGTTCATTGTTGTGATTGATCACCGTAATATCGTTGGCCCCTTCGTCCTTGAGGTAACGCAGTGTCTCTTCGGCCATTTCACCGGCACCAATCACCAGCACCTTCTTGTCGTCAAAACGCTCAAAAATCTCGCGTGCAAAATCCGCCACCGCCACGCTCGGAATACTGACTCGATGTTCGTTGATTGCCGTCTCGTTGGCAACTCGCTTGGCCACATGCAACGCCGCTTGAAAAATCTCGTGCGATAGCGCGCCGGCACTGCGATGCTCCAGCGCCATACGATACGCCTGCTTGACCTGTGACAGGATCTGCGGTTCACCGACCACCATGCTATCCAGGCTGGCGGCAACGGTGAACAAATGCCGAATCATCCCCTCGCCCGACTGTTCAAACAAATCATCAAATACAGTCGTCAGATCCAGCCCATGACATTGTGCCAGAAACTCCACCATCTGGTGGTGCGAAGGTCCGGTCTGACTGTTGTCGGTGGCAGTGTAGACTTCGACTCTATTACAGGTGGACAGTAATACTGCCTCGGTTTGCGGAAACTCTTGACGCCACCGCTCCAGTGCCTCGGCCGCTTGTGCCGTATTGAACGCTAGTCGTTCGCGAATTTCTAGCGGTGCGTTGTGGTGACTGCACCCAACCATTTGCAGTTTCATCGGCGGACCTCCACCGATCGAAACCTATCTTGGACAATGTCCGTTTGTTGGCTGACCGCTCGATCAACTTTTTGATCGTGTTCCGAATCCAGCAATGCACGAAACAACAGCACTGACACCGCCAGAAAACAGAAGCTGGCCACGGTCAGATAGGCGACCTTCCGCCCTCGCTGAGCGGGCTTGTAAAACGAACTGAACAGCGCCGCGGCACAGAGCCACAACAGCATGCTTCCCAATCGCCAGATGACCGGATCGGTCCAAGGCACCGAATCCAAACCTCGTCCACGACTGACGGCATTGAGCACAATTCCAGAGACGAAGCCTAAACCGACAAACAACGCCGACAATACTATCGCGCGGCTATTGATCCGCTCCAGCCGTTCCAGGCTAGGCAACTTCAGCCCATTGCTCGGCAACACTTTTCGTTTCAATCGTCGTGATTGCAGTAAATACATCAGCCCGGCCACGAAGCCGACGATCACGGCGACGTACCCCAGCAGCAAGAAAACGCCATGCACCGGTCCCCAGACTTGCGCCGCCGGGTGCTGAGCAAACGGCTGCCGACTGGAATACTCGGCCATCCCTATCAGCCCCAGCACCAGCGGCAATATAAATAGCCCCAGTGGAACCTTTGGATAGGAATAAATCGAGATCAAGTACACGCAAACTAGCGTCCAGGCCGCCAGCAGATACCAATCGAACGGGCTGGAGAGCGGCGCACTCTCCGCCGTGAATGCGCGATAGCCAAGGAATAGCGTATGTGCCAGAAGTCCTGCCCCGGTGAAGCCGAGCATCAGTATTCCGCGCAGCCCGCTGCGAAAGAACGGGCGTGTCGCTTCCAGCAGCAGCGCCACGGCGTAGCTGGCGGCAAAGCAGAATACGGAAATACCAGCGAGCATGTATGGTAGGCAGGGCGAGACAGGAAGCGTAACCGGTACTCTATTCTACCACGCACGGCAAGCGTTGTCTGGAAGCCGTGCCAGGGGTTAAATCCCCATTCCTTGGCATCAAATTAATCCTGCCAGAATTTGCTGTTGGCTTTTTTCTAAAATTGACGGGCCAGAGGCGGGCAAGTAGGATGCAGTGTGCCTCGGGAGCATCTGAAGTGCGCCCACCACTTTTTGCGGCTATTCATTGGCCAATGTACTTAGCAAACCGCGGGTAAAAGCGAAATGTCCGCAATTCGACGATTCTGTCTGCAATGCATCGCAGTGCTGCTAAGCAGTTGGCTTATGTCCAACTACTGCTCTGCCACGCAAGTCACCCAGAACACGACTCAAGACGGTGGTGTATATGTGAACGTTTACACTCAGCTGAAAATCTCCCATGACAGCAATAACCCTCCATTTGGTCCTTTACTAACTTTGACTAATGGCGCCACGACGGCGGGTATTCAGCAAGTTTATGTCGGTGATGGAAGTGGCAGCAAAGGGCGGTTGCTGATTAACGGCGGAAGCGTTCTGACGAATTCGGATCAGGGGCCTCCTTTCCTCGATAGCGGCTACGGGTTCATCGGGTATTATGGCGGCTCAAGCGGCGAAGCAACCGTGACCGGAGCTGGCTCCTCCTGGATTAACACCGGCGAGTTCAATGTCGGGTACATTGGAAACGGAAAACTATTTGTCACCGCCGGCGGAACAGTTTCTAACACCGATGGGTTTGTTGGGTATTTCTTGCAATCGACCAGCGAGGCAACCGTATCAGGTGCAAATTCTGCGTGGAACAATAACGGCAGAATTCACGTCGGGTATATGGGAAACGGCAAGCTTCGTATCGAAGATTCGGGAACCGTCACCACCAACCATGGCATTATCGGCAATCGCAATGGTGCCAGCGGCGAAGTAACGGTCACCGGTGCCAATTCAAAATGGATCAGTAGCGGTGATCTAACTGTCAGTACCCAGGGCAAGTTGTTGGTCGAAGCAGGAGGCAGCGTTTCTAATGTCTTCGGACGCATTGGTATATGGCCCGGTTCCAGCGTGGCAACGATCACGGGTGCTGGCTCTACCTGGAGCAACAGCAATAGCCTGACTGTTGGAGATTACAGCGGTGGCGAACTGTACGTGCAAAACGGTGGGCTCGTTAGCAGTGCTTTTGGTTATCTAGGAGTACGGCCGAATGTGACCGGCACAGTTACCATTGGTGGTGCTGGCTCCAAATGGGCAGCCGGTGAACTCTATATCGGTGGCGACGGCAATGGAACTGCGGGATCGGGCCTTCTAAAAGTGGAGACCGGGGGAATCGTTGATGTTTCAGACACTCTTCGAGTCTGGAACTCTGGTCAGCTAAAACTGAATGGGGGAATGCTCAAAGTACACCATTTCAATCCAAGTCCCGGCACGTTTACCATTAGCTCCGGTACGCTCGCCTTCAGTGGCAACGTGACAGGGAGCCTGACTGTCCCAACCAACGGCATCATTGCCGGTACGGGAACAGTGCTAGGGAGTGTCAGCAATCAAGGGCGAATTGCGCCCGGCAGTTCGGATAATATTGCACTCGCGACCGGCCTGATGACCATTGACAGCAGTCTAAATAGCACTGGCGTTCTTGCGTTTGAGCTTGCTAGTCCAAGTAGCTATGACAGATTAAATGTTGGGGGAGCCGTGACTCTCAACGGATCGCTAGAAGTCGGTCTCGCTGGCGGCTATCTGCCGACCGTCGGGGACACTTTCAACCTGCTCGACTTCGGCAGTCTTTCCCTCGGCAGCAATTTTGCCTTCAACTTCGCTGGCCCCGCCGGGCTTGTTTGGGACACGAGCAGCTTTGCCACGGATGGTTCGATCAGTGTCCTCGCCGCACCGCTCGCGGGTGACCTCAACAATGACGGCTTTGTCGGTCAGGATGATCTCAACGCCATCTTGAACACGTGGGGACAAACCGTCACCACAGGAAGTTGGACGCTCGGCGACCCCAGTGGCGATGGGTTTGTCGGTCAAGATGATCTCAACCGCGTGCTGAGTACTTGGGGGCAAGGCACGCCGCCATCGGTTACTCCTGTGCCGGAACCAGCAACCTTCTTATTGATGGGCCTGGCTGGAATTGGCTTACTCGCAATGCGGTGCCGGCTGCGGCGTGCAAAATAACTCATGCGTTGATCGCTCAGACCGCCGTTTTGGCTACCAGAACCCTCCGCAAACCACGTGCCTGAGGGCAATGTGCCGAAAAGTATTCTCAGCGATAGCCCGACAGCCTAGATACGAGCAGTCATCGCTCAACTGCGAAGCCCATTAATTCACTTGCTTCTGAAATATGATTGACTTTTGTGGGGGGGAGCACTATCTTAATCGCCAGGGCGATCGTTCGTCACACCAACGCTATAGGTGCCATGATGTTTAGGCTCTTCCCATTCTCGGCCGCTTTTCTGGCTGCTGTTTGCCTGGCCGTTTCTACTGCCGGTGCCATTGAGGTTCAACTCACTCTGACGGATGCGGACTCGATCAAGCCATTTCAGGACCACAACTACAATTCAAAAAGTTACATCTATTCGTGGGAGCGGAACATCGCGTTCAATATGCATGTCGCCTACATGAAGTTCGATCTGACGGCGATTCCCGATGGTTCAACGATCGACAGCATGTCGCTCCGAATGTCCACATACTTGAACCCATTCACTGGTCCTCAGGTGACTAATGTATATCGAACGAACAACGACAATTGGTCCAGCACGACGACCGACCTCTATCCGGGGATTGACGAGTTACTTGCTCCCGACCTGGCAACGCCCAGCCAGTTCACGTTTTATACCTGGGCACTGGATGTCAATGCGTTTGATCCGCAAGTCGACCTGACGGACAATGTGCTGTCACTAGGGCTGACTTCGCCCGCCAATATCGACTGGTTTGCCATCGATGGACTGAACTTCAGCAGATATCCAGTTCTCACGATCAACTACACCGAAGCCTCCGAGCCGCTGATGGGCGATTTGAACAGCGACGGATTCGTCGGGCAGGATGATCTGAATTTAATTCTCAGCAACTGGGGACAAAGCGTCCCTCCAGGAGATCCGTTGGCCGATCCCGATGGCAGCGGCTTCGTCGGGCAAGATGATCTAAATGAGGTCCTCGGTGGTTGGGGCCAGGGAGACCCGCTGGTTGAGGCAGTGCCAGAGCCAACGACCCTCTTGCTACTTGGCCTGGCGGGTGTCGGCCTAGTGACGTCTCACGTCCGATTGACCCGTCGTCGTCAACAACAGACTGACTGAATTCGTTCACTCATCGCAGAAGGGATTGCACCACTGAGCAAGCACTCGCTGAATTGCTCGCGCTCCGGCACACCTGCAAGTGCAATAGAGCAGTGACATCTCCGTGTCCTCGGTGCCTCCGTGGCGAAGCTCTCAACCCACACATTGTCTCAGCGCGGTAGTGGTTGCAATCGGTGCCGCGTTGCATTCGCGATCTCCCACCGCTGTCAACTACCAGCGCCATGTTTTTCTGGTGATTGAAAGGTTAGCGATTCATGTGGCAGGCATGATTCTTTTGTGAGCTTTCTGTGTGGCGGTTGTGAGCTTGTTTCATAACAGCGTACACCTTCTTTGGTTGCAACAATTGCGCGGCGATCTTCGTCGTTCCTCAGGCGATGACCAAACCGTTTCAGCATTTGGCCTGGGGAGATACGATCTCGCTTGGCGGGTGCAAGCATGTCGTGTCCCACAACGGCATACGTCCAACAGATCCGCTTGATCGAAACAAAATTTCCTGTCCACGCAATTTAGAAGGATCTATTTCCCATGACGAAGAAGCTTACTTTTCTGGCCATGTTGGCAGTTGCCACGCTGGCGACCAATTCAGCAATGGCGGTCACGCCCAACCCAGGTGTCTGGATTACCGAGTTCAATTCGAATAGTGGCGACGGCCAAGACTATGAGTTCGTCGAATTCACCAACGTTAGCGCCGCTCCAATCGATATGACTGGCTGGAGCGAAAGCGACAGCGACCGCGATATTCAAGGTGCGGGGCACGTGCTGACTGCGTTCGGCGAATTGCAGCCCGGCGAATCGGCCATCTTTACCGAAGCCATGCCTGACGCGTTTCGCATCTACTGGTGGGGGAGCGTTGAAGCGGCACCGGTCGATCTGAAAATCATTGGACCGTACAGCAACGACAACCTGAGCAGCGGCGGAGACGAGATCAACCTGTTTGGTCCAGATGCCCTGGTTGGCACCACTGATTACGCTGACCGTTTGTGGTACAGTTCCAACCCCGCTGGCTCGGCCGAGGTTCCTCAGGGGGGCGGTGCGGCAAGTGGTGTGACCCGCAATCCCACTACATTGGACGTCTTGGGTCAGAACACCAACTACCTCTGGGTAAATTCTGCCATCGATGACGAGTACGGCTCTTTCGCCGCTGCCGGCAATGCGGCGCTCGTTGGCAACCCGGGCAAGTTTCTGTTGTTAGAAGAGCCACTCGACGGTGACCTGGATTCTGACGGATTCGTCGGCCAGTCCGATCTCAACTTAATCCTCGGAAACTGGGGACAAGACGTACCTCCAGCCAATCCTTTGGCCGATGGAGACGCCAGCGGATCAGTCGGCCAGGGGGACCTGAACTTGGTTCTCAGTGGCTGGGGTCAAGGCACTCCGCCGCCGAATGTTGCCGCCGTTCCAGAACCAGCAACCTTTGTGCTGCTCGGGCTGGCCGGTGTTGGACTGCTGGCGGTGCGTGTTCGCAACCGCCGCGCCACATAGAGTTGTCAATCAATAAGCAACTGCTTTGTAGCTTGTAATCAACGCACAGCGTGGTCGAATTGGCACTTCGACCACGCTGTTGCGCATTTTGGTGGACCAGAATACCGCGGAAATTGTCCCGTTTTGGCTCTTTCCGAGCAGTTTTTGGAGAGTACCCCGCTTGATTGGCAGCACGGGGGAACTGCTGGCGTAGCCTACGCTCTCCTTGACGCTGTTCCCCCTAACCGGTACATTTTCAGATTCGTTTTCGCCGTTATTTTCGGCAAAAGTCGCCATCGATTGCGACTGGGCGGGAGTGCTGTGCGAGCATTTTTGGGCGACATATTGCCCTCACCCGACGCTGGGGCGTCGACCTCTCCCGCAAGCGGTAGAGGTACGCTGCGCGAGAGAGTGGAGCAGGTGAACAGTCGAGCAGGAGAGGGGGCAGTTATTCATACTGAGCGAAATTCAAGAGTTGTATTAAACAGAGTCATATTTACTGAGGGATTGTACCGAATGGCTACCGTGACCAAGCGAGCTGGCAAAAGTTCAGACACCAACGGCACCACAAAAAAAGGTTCCGACAAACTGATTTACTACTTCGGCCAGACACGTACCGACGGTCGCGCCAGCCAAAAAATGCTGCTCGGTGGCAAGGGGGCCAACCTGGCCGACATGACCAGCATCGGCCTGCCGGTCCCTCCCGGCTTCACCATCACCACCACCTCGTGCGAGCTGTACTACAAGAACGGCGGCAAGCTGCCCGCCGGGCTGATGGACGAAGTTCGCAAGAACGTGGCCACGCTTGAAAAGGAACTCGGCAAGAAGTTTGGCGATAACAAGAACCCGCTGCTCGTCTCGGTTCGTTCGGGTGCCGCGGCCAGCATGCCGGGCATGATGAATACGATTTTGAATCTCGGCCTGAACGATGTCAGTGTCGCTGGCCTGGCCGCCGCGACCGGTAATGTTCGGTTCGCCTATGACTCGTATCGCCGCGTCATCAATATGTTTGGCGATGTGGTGGTCGGCGTGGATCACGAGCATTTTGAAGAGGCTTTTGACAAGATCAAGCGCAAATATAAGGCCAAGCTGGATACCGATGTGCCCGAGCAGGGGCTGGTCGAATTGTGCGACGCCTATAAGAAGGTCTACGAGCATCACTATGGCAAGCCATTCCCACAGGATCCGCTCGAGCAACTGGAACTGTCGATTGAAGCGGTCTTCAAGAGCTGGATGCAGCCACGTGCGGTCAAGTACCGTCAGGTCGAAAACATCACCGGGCTGGTTGGCACCGCTGTCAACATCCAATCGATGGTGTATGGAAACATGGGTGACGATAGCGGCACCGGCGTCGCGTTCACGCGTAACCCATCGACCGGCGAGAACAAGTTTTACGGCGAATTCCTGGTCAATGCCCAGGGAGAAGACGTGGTGGCTGGTATTCGTACCCCGCTGCCGGTCGACCAGATGCCGAAGTGGAACAAAAAAGTTCACTCGCAACTGCTGGAGATCAAGAAGACACTGGAGCAGCATTATCGCGACGTGCAAGATATTGAGTTCACCATTGAAAAGGGAACTCTGTATATGCTGCAAACTCGCAACGGCAAGCGGACCGGTGCGGCGGCGGTGCGTATCGCTTGCGAAATGGTGAAGGAAAAGCTGATCGACGAAGTCACCGCTGTGAAGCGCATTCCAGCCAGCGACTTGACGCAGCTCTTACTGCCGAGCTTTGACCCCGCCGCCAAGAAGAAGGCGGAGGTGCTGACCATCGGTCTGCCCGCTTCGCCGGGTGCTGCATTCGGCAAGCTGGCCTTCACGGCCGCCGAGGCGGTTGATCGGACCAACGCCGGTGAGACGGTGCTGTTGGTTCGTAAAGAGACCAACCCAGAAGATATTGACGGCATGCATTTGGCCGCTGGTATTTTGACCAGCACCGGCGGTATGACGAGCCATGCGGCAGTGGTTGCTCGCGGCTGGGGACGCTGCTGCGTTGCCGGGGCGGGCGAGATCACCATCGACGAAAAGGCCAAGAAGATCACCGTCAACGGAAAGACCTTCACGGGCAAGGACACGCTAAGCATTGACGGCTCGACAGGCGAGGTCATGGTGGGCAACATCGCCACACAAGAGCCGAAGCTATCGGGCGATTTTACCACGGTCATGAAGCTGGCGGACAAGTATCGCACCATGAAAATTCGCACAAATGCGGACACCCCGGAGGATGCGGCTCGTGCCCGTGAATTTGGTGCCGAGGGGATCGGCCTCTGCCGCACCGAGCACATGTTCTTTGAAGGGGACCGGATCCAGGCGATGCGTGAGATGATCCTGGCCGAGACTAAGGACGCCCGTAAGGACGCTCTGAAGAAGCTACTGCCGTTCCAACGGAGCGACTTTGAAGGAATCTTCAAGGCGATGAAGGGTTTGCCGGTCACGATTCGCTTACTCGACCCGCCATTGCACGAGTTCCTGCCGCACGACGAGAAGAGCCAGAAAGAAATGGCAACTCGTCTGGGCGTATCACCGGCCAAGGTGAAGCAGCGTGTGAGTCAATTGCACGAGGCGAACCCGATGCTGGGTCACCGTGGTTGCCGCTTGGCGGTCACCTATCCAGAGATATTGGAGATGCAGGTCACGGCGATTGTCGAAGCGGCGATCAACTGCAAGAACAAGAAGATCGACGCCATGCCGGAGATCATGATCCCGCTGGTTGGCGCTGCCAAGGAGCTGGAAGTGCTCCGCGAGCTGACTCTGCAGACGATTGAAAAGGTCATCAAGGACAAGAAGTACAGCGGCAAGCTGGACATCCCGGTCGGAACGATGATCGAGATTCCACGTGCTGCATTGACCGCCGACGAAGTGGCCAAGCACGCCGACTTCTTTAGCTTTGGCACGAACGACCTGACGCAGATGACGTTTGGCTTTAGCCGCGACGACATTAACACCTTCTTGCCGGATTACCTCCGTCAAGAACTGCTGCTGCGTGACCCGTTCCAAACGCTCGATGTCAGTGGCGTGGGCCAGTTGGTCGACATGGCAGTGGTCAAAGGTCGCCAGACCCGCGATAAGCTGAAGTGCGGCATCTGCGGCGAGCATGGTGGTGACCCGTTGTCGATCGCCTTCTGCAACAAAGTCGGCCTCGACTACGTGAGCTGCTCACCGTTCCGCGTGCCAATCGCTCGCTTGGCCGCTGCTCAGGCGGCGCTGAATCAGAAAAAGTCCTAAATGCGTTTTCTGCATTGCAATTAGCAATAGATGTTTAACAATTCAACCTCCGTCAGATTCGCAAGTGCGAGTTTGGCGGAGGTTTTTTATTGCGCCGGTCATTGGCGGTCACACCGTTTAAATTTTACCGCGGAGGGCACAGAGAGCGCGCAGAGAAGAAGCTTGCCCCCCATCCAGTTCATCCCGTTCATCCTTGTTAATACTGTCTTTTGTACTTCTGTTTATTCAACAAGGATGAACAGGATACACAGGATAATGTTAATTCAGAGCCTGGTCTTTTCTTCCTTCGCGCTCTTGGCGACCTTTGCGGTGAACACTTCCCCCTCTGCGCGTAACTCGGCGCTCTTCGCGTCCTCTGCGGTGAATGAAATAGCCTAAATCATCGGGAAATACGGTGATTCTCGGCTAGCACTAAAATTTTAGTGCCAAAAGCTTGACGCGGTTTGCCCCAGTCAGTAATCTGTCACTCAGACACTAAATTATTAGTGTTCAGGAACCACTCCCACGCCAGTGGAGTGATCGCAGACGGACCGCCAGGAGACCTCATGACCGACCTTACCAATCTCAGCCGCCGCGAACGCCAAATCATGGAGATCCTCTTCGCTGATGAAGCGGCCACCGTGATGCAGGTCGTGGCCAAGCTCCCCAAAGCCCCTTCGGACAAAGCCGTCCGACGGATGCTGCAAATCCTGGAAGAAAAAGGATATGTCCAGCGTCGCAAGGTCGGGCGTGAGTTTCAGTACCGCCCGGTGCAATCGCGGAAGCGTGCCGCCGTGCAGTCGCTGCAACGGCTGCTCGATACGTTCTTTAACGGGGCGATCGACGAGGCCTTTGCCGTTCATCTCGGCACCAAGAATTCGAATATCTCCGACGAGCAACTCACGCGGATGCTCGATTTGATCCAAGACGCACGCCAGAAAGGCAGGTAAGGCATGGCCAGTTCAGTATCCAATCCACTGCTTGCAATCACCACCACACTCACCACCACACTCACCACTGTAGCGGCCGTCAGTGCCGGCGCGCTGCCGGTGCTGCTCGATGCCACCGCCAAGTCCTGTCTGGTGGTTGCCGTCGCCGCAGTCGCAGCCGTATTACAGCTGCGCGCTTCCGCCGCAGTGCGACATCTCATCTGGGGAGTCGCGCTCTTCGCTTGCTTGCTGCTGCCGATTCTGTCGCTTGCCGTACCAAAGTGGCAGGTCCTGCCCGACTGGCTCGGCGCGATCTTGGCCGAACCGGCGGTCGCCGTCGCACCAGTGGAGGTAGAGCCACCAAAACCTCGCGTTGCCACGCCACCGCTCGATCCACGCGCCGTTCAACCGTTGCAGTTTCCTGGCGCGAACGATATCGCCGCGCAGCTTCCGCCAGCACAGCCGGTCGAGATCATGTCCACCATTGAGCCAGTTGTTGAGATTCCTGCGGAAGAGCCAGCCCCGGCTCGCTGGCCCGGCGTGCTCCTCATCGTCTGGGCTGGCGGAACCGTGCTACTGCTCTGTCGCATCCTCCTGAGCCGCCTCATCTTGCAGCGCGTCCTGCGCTCCGCAAAGCAAGTCCACGACGGGCAGGTCGCCGCCGAAGTCGCCGCCATCACCAAAACACTCTCGCTCACTCGACCCATCGCGGTCTATACCAGTTCGCAGCGGATCACGCCGATGACCTGGGGGATTTTACGCCCGCGATTGCTGCTGCCGGTCGAAGCGCTGAACTGGGATTCCCGCCGCCGGCAGACGGTCCTGTTGCACGAACTGGCACACATCAAGAACTACGACACGGTCACACATGTGCTCTCACAGGTGGTCTGTGCGGTGTACTGGATCAACCCGTTGGTTTGGATTGCCAAGTGGCGGATGGGGATCGAGCGCGAACGGGCTTGCGACGACCTCGTCCTGCGGACTGGCACCAAAGCGTCGGACTACGCACAGGATCTGCTCAGTTTACTTTCACAGCGGCAGCTCCCCAGCGGGGCAGTGGGGATGCTGCGGCGCTGCGAATTGGAGGCACGGCTGCGGGCCATCCTCAGCGACCGCGTCAACCGCGCGGCGACCTCCACACGAGTCGTCATCGCCGCACTGCTGATCGGAGTCCTCTCCACCGCCACACTGGCCATGCTGCAAGCAACGGATGGGAAGGGGAAGAGTGGTGAGAGCGAAGTGGCGGTTGGTGAAGGTGACGGTGCGGAGGGGACAAAGACGCCCGACGAGCCAGGTACTAAGAAATTCGTCGCAGAGAAGGTCACTGTTCTTTGAGTGGATGCAACTGGCCTGCCCGTTGAAGGCGCGGAAGTTTACTTGTTCCAAATGAAACAAGGGAAGAGCAAATCCACGTCGGACAATAACTGGGTGCCGCAATTGTCTGGCCCGTTCAAGAGTAACAAAGCTGGCTTGGCAGCTTGTGGCGATGCAATATTCCTCAACGAGAACGGAAAGTATTCGCGCACGATCTATGCACGTGTTGCTGGGAAGCTAGTGGGTGTGGCCGTGAGTGCAAACTATGATGGCATACCCGTGACCAATCCGAAACACCAGGTAAGCATGCACGTTTCTCGATCGGTGGAAGGAACGGTGAAAGTGCCAACGGGCTTTGACCCGGCCAAGGCGACGGTAATTGTGGACGCGCTTCAGGTCAGCAACGGCGGCGGTGCTGAAGATGATACATTGTTAGACCGTACGCTTACCAACTTGTTACCGCAATTCTTTACTTTTCAACCAGATGGCGATGGGAAAGTCGCTATTAAGGATGTGCCGGCGTACGGATTTATGGTGCTGGTCGCGACCGCTCCTGGTCTGGCTGCGACGAAATGGTCCAACACGACCCTGGTCGATGGTAGTGCGCCAAAAGATAACTTTGACAACCCAATTGGCATCTCCATGCAAAAGGAATCTGTCATCTCGGGACGGGTAGTTGCCCCGGATGGCAAGCCCTTGTCTGACGTTGTTGTTTTCGCCAATCGAAGGGATTCGAGCGACAATGTTTTCATCCATTGGAACCAGGTCCCCGCACTGCAAAGCTTTGAAGCTACGACCGACAAGAGCGGAGCATTCTCATTGAGAAATTTACCTACTGGGAACTACCGTCTAGAGCTAGACGAAGTTCCTAACAATTGGGCTATAGTCCAGCCAATGGAAGTAAGTACCTATCCGGCAGCACCACGAATCGTGAAGCTACAAGTGCTACCAACAGTTCAAGTGAGCGGTCGCGTGCTGGATGCCGCAGGAAAGCCGGTAGCGGGAGCGTTTATCTACAGCTCACCCGGCAGCCGAATGGCGGGTGGACTCGGCGAAAAAGGCCAATTCAATTTGCGTTTGCCAGCCACCAAGGTAACCCTGCATGTCACAATTCCAAATTCACAGACCGGCAAATCCGAGAATCTCAAAAAGGAACTCGATCTCAAACCGGGTCAGGCACCGATTACCGATTTGAATTTCTCGTTGCCGTTGAATATCGAAGAAAAGAAACCGGCGGACAAAACTGGCACATCAACATCACCGCCAGCTCCAGCAGAAACCGTCGCAGCAGCTCCGCCGGGTACGCCAGCGGAAAAGGTTGAGCCCAAAACTGCCGCTGCCGCAAAAGTCGCCACCAAGCAACTCACCGTCCAGTGCGTAGACGCCGCTGGCAAACCGGTCGCCGGGGCGGAGGTGTATGTGATGGCGGAGCAGTCTGAGCCGAATGTGATTGTACACCAACCATCGGAAGTTCATGCAGTCGGCCCTGTCCGTTCGGATGCTAAGGGAAATGCTGTGATCGAGTTGCCTGGGCCATTCGATCCCAAGCTAAATACCAGGCTCAAATTTTTTGGTCGGGTTGACGGGAAGTCTATCGGCATGACATACGATCGCTACGCGCCAGGACAACAACTGCCTGCCACCCTAAAATTAGCGATGCTGCCGTCAAAGCCACTCATCGGGACGCTATCTGTGCCCGCCGGTTTTGATCCCAGCAAGGTGGTGCTGAGGTATTCGCTCCTCAGTGCGGATAAATCCGGTTGGCTTCAAGAGGACGAGACAAACGCACTGGGGAAATTTTTGCAGTTCCATCCCAACTCGCAGGGGGATTTTCAGATTGACTTTCCACGTGATCTCACAGTGGGAATTCTCAACATTCAGGGTGACGGATTAACGGATGTTCGATGGGGTCACCAGAGCGTGCCGGAGCAGAGCAAGCTAGACCTGAAACCGGTCAAATTTGCCATGCGTCCCGAGGCAGTTGTGACCGGCAAGGTAACTTTGCCGGATGGCAAGCCCGCCGATGGCGCGGAAATGTACATCACCACCGATGCGGCGGCTCCGAATGGCGAAGCGAATAACTTCGGATGGAAGAGCTACACGCTTACCGCAGATGATTCTGGCAACTATGAGCTGCGTGGCGTGCCACCGGGCAAAATCCGCGTCATGATTCATGACTTGAAACATCGCGGGCTGCCGGTAGCTGCGAGTGAGCATCCGGTAGTGGGAGGCAAAAAGAATGAACTTAACTTCACATTGGAACCCGGCGTGGTCGTTAGTGGCCGCGTGTTGGATGACAAGAACAAAGCTGTAGAGGGGGTAAAAGTCGATACAAGCTATGGAACTGGCGGAGTGAGCGCTGCTGACGGTCGCTATCAGGTCCGGATGCGACCGGGCGCGGGAAAAGTTATGGTTTCATTACCGCTAACGGGCTATCGCAACCCAGGTGTGAAAGAGGTAACAGTCAAGGCAGGACAAACCGAACTGACCGGGCAGGATATTGTACTGCAGCCATTGGCTCCCGGCGAAAAACCGGAAATGCCGAGTTGGAGCGGCGATCTGTACTTTGGTAACCCACCCAAAGAAAAACCACGCGACGCACCAAAAAAGATCGCCGTCCAGTGCGTTGACGAAGCCGGCAAGCCAGTCGAGGGAGCGGAGGTCTATCTGTTCCAGATGCAGTACAGTGATCGGTATTCACTAGACCGAAAAATCGCCTTCTCGGGGCCATTCAAAAGCAATGCCGCTGGCGTAGCAGAGTGCGTGGACGAGATCCACCTTCCCGGTCCTACCAAATACGCACGGACGATCTATGCCCGCATACCGGACAAACTGGTCGGCATTGCCAACAGCAGCGAATCGGCCGGGCACGTTCCACAGAATCCTGAAAACCGTGTGACGCTACGCCCGTCAACTTCTGTGGAAGTGAAATTGAGCGTGCCGAAGGGTTTCGATCCCGCAAACGTAACGGCACGTGTGCGGAGCATTCTGGTCAGCAATGGGACTGCGGACGAGGCAAAGGCGGGACAGGGGGCTGAGATCACAGCCGTGAGTACTGCCGCCGCCCCGCAACTCTTCAAGGCTCAGAAAGACGCCAGCGGGAATTATCTGATCAGCAATGTTCCGCAAGTTGCCAACTTGACTCTGCTGGCAACCGGAACTGGCCTGGCCGATACGATATGGTCGAACACCACGTCCGCAACGAATGTTGCCAAATTGACTGCCCCGGTGAAGATCACAATGCCGTCCGAGGCAGTCCTGAAAGGACGCGTTACCACCGATGACGGCAGGCCGCTCGATGGGGCGAACGTGATGGCACATGCAATACCGATGGGAGCTGTAAAGCCAGTCATCTCGCTTGAGCCAGAATACCCGAGAACAGTGAAAACAGACTCGAAGGGGGAGTACCGTTTCCGCGGACTCTCGGCCGATACGCCACTCGGCAGGTATACACTTCATGTCAACGATCCCCAATTGCGTGGACTTCACGACGCGGCAGATTTGACCGTGAATTCGCAGACGCCAACCGAGCGCAACTTCCGCTTGAAGCCAGGTATCAAAGTAAGCGGACAAGTGAAAGACTCAAACGGAAAACCGATACCGAAGGTCAAAATCTTCCACGGTGCAGGTTACTTTGAGACCGATCAGGATGGCAAATATCAATACAGCTTTGCTCCCAAAAGAGTAGTACTGCGCTGCATGCCAGTGAAAGGCTATGCTGCGACCAATGAAGAATCCACCAAACAACTCGACCTGAAGCCAAACCAGCCAGAGGTCAAGAACTTGGACTTTGTGCTGAAGAAATCGGATCCGGCGAAAGCGAAGGAGAGCGAAAAGAAGCCAGTAGAAAAGAAATCGTCCGATCCTGTTGGTGCTAAAGGTGCAGCAGTAGCCGAACCAGCAACTGTCAGTTTGGTGCTCGCACCGGCCGGAGAGGATGACAAGCCTAAACCTCCTCCTGCAAAACCATTGGCAAAGAAAGTCCTCGTCCAGTGCGTCGACTCCCTCGGAAAGCCGGCTGTGGGGGCGGAGGTGTACTTGCTGGTCGGGTACAAGAACGGCCAATCGCCAAGCCCATATCCACAATTCTTCCCCTACGGCCCGTTCCGAACGGATGCTCGCGGGTACGTCGAGTGTAGTTTCACGCCGCTAAAAGACTCGGCACAAATTCCAATCGTCACTCTCTTTGCCCGTCTCCCCGGCAAGGGGCTTGGTATCACCAGTCGTCACTTCGCGGAGAACGTTGAAAAGCCACTGACGTATGAGGTTACTTTGCTACCCGTCACGCAGTTGAAGGGAACCGTCTCCGTGCCGGCTGGGTTTGATCCGACCAAAGTAAACATCACTTACTTGTTTTTCCAGTGGGGAAGCGCACCGGAGCGAACCCTGCACCCCGCAGCGGCGAGTGCGCTGGCTGCTCTATTGCAAATTCACCCTGATAAGCAGGGAAAGATTCAAGTTGATATTCCCGAGCAACTCAAAACTGGCATTTTGGAATTTACCGCCAATGGTCTGACTAAGGTACAGTGGCTTCAGGAGAGACACAATGTTGAAGCTCCGTTCCAACCAGAACCTATTCAAGTCAGCTTGACCCGCGAAGCTACCATTTCAGGTACCGTCCTTATGCCCGATGGCACCCCGGCGGAAGGAATCCACGCGTCCGTAAGCTGGCGTCCTCCAAATGTGATACCCAACGGTCACGAGCCGCAACTGTTCGTCAGGGCTTATACCGACAAATCCGGACGGTTCACATTGAGCCACCTGCCTGCAGAAACCGTTGAGTTTCAATTCTATGACCCACAATCGCGCGGGATATATAAGCATACGCACGAATACAAACTGACGAGCGGTGTGGCGGCTACGGTTAATCTGACAATGCAAGCTGGCATTCCCGTTCGCGGGCGTGTTCTGAATGAAGAGAAAAAGCCCATTGCGGGGGCTACCTTGTCGACTCACACAAGCGAAACGGGTGGGAAAACCGTCACCACAAATGCCGCAGGGGAGTTCGAGCTGCATGCTCTGCCCGGTAAGTCAAACGTCAGTATCTATCTCACGCCCACGAGTTCGCAGATCACCAGGTCGATTGAAATTAAGCCCGGTCAGAAGGAACTGACGGGGCAGGAATTCATCTTGACCAAGAGTGACATAGTTGGACAACCGGCAATAGGAACCGGCACAGGCTTCGTGTTGGAGTATGAAGAGTTCCCTCTGACCGATCCGGCTGCACCGGCCAATTTTGAACCACTGCCCCCGGCGAAGATTGACCTGTCGCCAGATTCAAGTGCTTTGCCTACATTGCTTGAACTTGGGACGCCGAAGCTAGAGCCTGCTACTGGTGGCCTGCAATTCAATCCCGAGTATTCGCCAAAGTTAATACTGTCTCATGATCCGTTGAGAGCTTCCTTACAACCGGATAGCTACATTCTCAATACCCCGACCGTCGATCCTGCGCCAAAGAAGGATGAAACCACTGCAAAGGAAGCCGCACGGTAATTGAGGATCCCGCGAGTAAAGAGCCAGTCAGCAAGGAATCGAGTAGCACGATCAATGCAAAAGACGGGCCTGCCTCCAATCGCGTCGAACTCACGCCGGCGATTGCACCGTAACGGTTCGGGAATTGTCGTCCTTTGCGCCTTCGCGTCTTTGCGTGAGAACTAGATGAAAAGGAGTGGCGCGCAAAGACGCCAAGCCGCAAAGCTGCATTGTTGTCGCGAGAATCGCCTGCACTTGCTAAACAGCCTCAACTCGCCATCGGCTACGGCACGGGGACCGTGCCTTTTCTAGGCAAGTCAAGCGTATGGATAAACGTAATCGGGTTTGCCTCTGTCCGTACGGGTAGCGGTTCTTTTGCGAAGC
>JAWXCH010000095.1:0-9139 GCA_034440595.1 Planctomycetota bacterium
AACTGACGGTGCGCGAACCGATGGTGCTCCTCCGCCGCCGACCGCGCCGCGCGAAGGAGGCGATGATATCGCCGGGTTGCCTCCCGACGGCAACGACCGCGGGGCAAACGTGGCCGGAGGCGTAGTGCGTGGGGCACTACTACGTGAACCCAAGCTGCCAGGAATGCCTGCGCCAGATGGTGAACCGGAAGTGCGCGGCACAACTGATCGCTGTGTTGATCCACCGGGATTCGATCCGCCTGGATTGAAGGAACTTCTTGGTACACGGCCTGCTGGAGCGCTTCCTGGCGGTGTGGAAATATTCGGCGAAGAAACTCCAGGATTCGTTCTAGGCACTCGATTCGATCCATCACTTCCGCGCGGAGCGGTTAGGTTGCCGCCGCTGAAACCTCCCGAACCAGTGCGTCCGCTAATGCCTGCACCAGGGGCGCCGGAATCGATACTTGGCCCGACACGAGTCGTGTTGGAACGTGGAGGCTGCGTGATACCAGAGGATCCGCGTTCGCGAAAAGTACTTCCACCCGGCACGCTCGTATTTGGTGTGCCACGGCCAGGGAAGCCCGAATCCGCTTGGTCGACTCCCGGCAAAGTTCGCGGTGTGCGCGTATTTGGCAAGCTCGGGTTTCGAGTTGACGGATTACCCAGGGATGGAATGGTTGGATTTCCGTCGGTGCCACCGATTCCCGGTCGCGAGGATCCTCCGCCAGACCGGTTGAAGCCGGAGCCACTTCCAACTCCGCGACCTGTTCCACTGTCTACGCCGTCGCGAATGTCGCGACCGCGGATAGCAGTATTGGCAGGGTTACTTCCGTCGACAGTTGGGCCGACAACCGGTTCACGGCCTGTGGTATCTCGGCCAACGGTACTTCTACCTGAGGTACCACGACCACCCGTCGCATTCCCATTTGTGACGTTACCGTCCCGACCACCATCCGTCAAGTTGTCGGGGGTCTCCGTTCCAGGGAGCGTGCGACCGACTGAGCTACCATCTCGTCCACGACCAGCGCCGCGTCCGGTTGCGTTACCAACATCGGTTTCGCCTGCCGGATTGCCAAGGCTTGGACCGACGATGGCATCGCCACGCCCTGCTCCGCCCTTGGTTGCGTCTCGACCGGGACCGCGACCGGGTTGGCCAACATCCGATCCACCTGGTTGCACTCCAGCTTGACCACCTGGGCCGCGCCCACCTTGCCCGCGTCCACCCGGACCACGTGTTGCACCTGCGTCACCAGGATTCGTAACTCGGGCCAGCTCAGACACATTCAACGATCGCGCGGCGCGATTGCCGCGATCAGCTCCTGTTGAGCCTCGCGGTTGTCCATCCGCAGCTCGTGCGCCTCGATCCAAGCGCGCCAAATTCTGAGGCGTTTCGAGTTCGCGGCGCGTGTTCACGACGCTACGCAATTGATCGGCCTGCCGTGCGCTTTGCTCGCGCTGTTGTTGACTCACTCGATCAAAACGAAACGGCGTACCGACATTTCCGCCGCGACCTCCACCGCCACGGCGGTCGATGTTTGTGTTATTGATATTGATGTTATTGTTGGTGACGTTGACCACCTGCGTCAGTGGCGCGGCGATGACCGAATTTTGGATATTCACGTTGTTGCGCCCGTGCTGTTGGACGAACTGCTGCTGATTGCGGTACGAATGCGGCGGTCGAAAATCGGGATTGCGGCGATAATAGTCGTATCTGCCGCGCATATCGCCGTACCAATCGCCACCGCGATTTTGCCAGCGGTAATAGCTGAAAATCGGATCGTAGTGATAACGTCCCACCAGGCCGACCGAATACCAAGGCTGAATTCCGAAGCCGATATACCGGTCTGCGTACCAATCTCCAAAGTAATAGTGGCCGTAGCTCGGCCGTGAGAACAAATGCATTTGCAAAATGTTCGTCGAGATCACAATGCTTGGCGTAAAAAATGTCCGTCGCTGATAGTACGCCGGTCGAAAATAGGTCGGTGCAAACAACACTCCGCGGTAGGCGAATAAATAGTCCCAGTAGCCATTCACGTAGACATAGCCGTTTGGACACCAGTTGTAATGCGCGGGCACCCACACCCAATCTGTTTGTGCTCTGCTCCAGTAACCGGTGCTCCAGGCATATCGATTCGTCTGCCAGCGCCAAACGCCGGGCACCCAAAAATGATCTTCCGAAGGCTGCGCGACAGACGGGCCCTGTTCCAAGCTGGCCGGCGGTTCTGGCAAGTACTCAACTTCTGGTTGATCGGCGGCAGTCCAAAAACCGGAGACCCATTGCCAGCCATTTTCGGCATTGGTCCAGTAACCGCTGACCCAGGTCTGGCCGGGCGGAACATCGCGCCACAGGCCGCTGATCCAGATAAAGTCGCTCCGTTCGTCGTCCCAGGCAAAATAACCAGGAATCCAGATGACGTTATCGCCAACCGGTTTGTCCTCTGGAGGCAGTTCCTCAACCGGCTCCGGCGGCTTGTTTTTAATGACGACGGTTGCCTGCGCGTTGGGGGTCACCGGCACGGCGAAGGCCTCGTGAACCGGCCCACGCGTCTCGAATTCCATATCGTCAGACAGCGCCGGCGCTGCGTCCCCTGCGGCGGGCTGGCTGGAAGGAGTCGTCGGAAGCACCGGCCCCTGTTCGGGCTCATTGAAGATGCCCGCCGGTTTGGGGGGGGCTGGCACCTGAGCCGATAAAATGGAGAAATAACCAGCTATTGCGACAACACTGATCAGAGCCACAATCGTTCGATATGGTCGGAAGACATGCATGACAACGTCCCTCAAATGGCAGTGTGTCGTCAAATTCGCGGCGCTAAAGCGTAAAACGCGACACTTTGTTACTGAAATAATTTTCAGTTTTATATAGTGCAATCGCTGCGCCGAATGTCTTGGAGGTTAGAAGATTCCAGTTCAGCAATAGTCTGCGAATAACTTTTGGCGGGTTAGGAAAATATCCGATTCTGTGGAATATTCCAATAAAACTTCGCTCCACCACTGATCAACACATACCGATGACGACCGTAATTCTGCTGATCTTCTCGAACCTGTTTATGACGATTGCCTGGTACGGCCACTTGAAGTTCCCGATGGCCAAAATCGTGCCGGTCATCTTGGTGAGTTGGCTGATTGCCTTGCCAGAGTACATCTTTCAGGTTCCAGCCAATCGGATCGGGCACGCCAGCGGGATTACCGGCCCGCAACTCAAGATCATCCAAGAAGTGATTTCGATCTCGGCCTTCGTGGCCTTCAATGCGTGGATACTAAAGGATCCTGTCCGGTGGAGCGACTGGATCGCGTTTGCATTGATTCTATTGGCGGTGGTTGTGATGATGGCCCCGCGCTGGTCGGGGGCGGCTGTGGCCCCGTGAGAAGTTTTGCATGTGTGCCATTGGCTCCGCCAGTGTCTGTGCGAGTTGTCTTACCATAGTAACCCGAAGCGCTAGCGAGGCGTAGTACGTTCGAGGCAGTGGCACACTTCCAGCGGTTAATCGTCCGCCTGATCGCCATCCTTGATCACGAACTTGGCTTTCAGGCGCGCTACTTCGGTGGCCAGCCCGGCTAGCTTTACTGAGCGGAGCACCTCTTCAAAATCCTTGTAGACGGCCGGCGCTTCATCCACAGGGTACGCGCGGCAGTTCGACAAGATGTCTGCATCGTTGAACGACTGATCGACATCCGCCTGTACCAGCGCGCGCTTAGCCGCCTTGCGCCCTAGTTGCCGGCCAGCGCCGTGATTCACGCTGTAGCAACTCAGGCTGGCTCCGGGATCGGCCACCATCACCGCAGAACCGGCTTGCGGGTTTCCCGGCAACAGGATCGGATGACCGGTCTGCTCAAACGGCGTGCCACGCAGGCCGTGGTGACCGGCGGGCCAGGCGCGAGTCGCACCTTTGCGATGCACCCAAGCGAATTGGTTTTTGACGATTTCCTTCCGGGCAATGTTATGACTTATGAAATAGACCAACTGGCCGGTAACGCCGGGGAGCACTTGTTGGAATGCTTCCAGGACCAGCGCATTGATCAGCAAGTGATTGACCGTGGCAAAGTTTGCACCCAACGCCATATCATCCAGATATGCATTAGCCTCTGGCGAACCGAGCGGCGCATAGACCAGTTCTCGATCGCCACCGGGCAGTGGAATTTTCCACTTCTCAAACTTCGCCTGCAACGTCTTGAACTGACTGCTGGCCAGTTGGTAACCGATGCCGCGCGAACCGCAGTGCGACAAAAACGCGACGCCATTGTCGACCAGGCCGAACACGCGTGCTGCCTCGAGCGCGCGGTCGTTTTGCTCAACATGCACGACTTCGCATTCGCCAAAGTGGTTGCCACCGCCGTACGAGCCAAGCTGCGTGAGTTTCTCCTTGAACATGTAGAACTGCGGCAGCAGTCGATCGAGCCGATCTGCCAGTGCGGCCGCTGTATCGTCATGGCCAAAGTGCGCAGAGTCCTCGCAGCGACTGGCCCACTCTGGTGGGATTCCCAGTGCTTCACAAACTCCGACTGACGCCCCCTCGACCAACACGCGGCGTCCAATTTCCTCACTAACATGCCGGGACTTGGTGGCGTTTCGCTGCCCACGACCCGCACCGGTCGGGGTGCGCTCGCAGATGGCGTTGATCAGTGCGCGGCGCGTTGGGCGGTCAATAATTGAATCGGCAGGGAGCGACGTTTGCAGCAGACTCATCGAGCACTTGATATCCACGCCGACTGGGCCGGGATAGATGTGCGTGGGCGATACCATCACGCAGCCAATCGGGGCACCGTACCCGCAATGGGCATCGGGATTGAGTACCAGTTCGGTGACGCCCGGTGCAACTCGCGAATTGACCGCTTGTTGCAAGCAAAGATCATCCATCGTGGCGCGGATGGCCTCGGTGCCGATAACGGTGATTGGCTGATGCTTGTCCGTTGTCGGCAACAGCGCAGTGGCTTCCCCTTGCGGGTACATCTGGAATTTTCGAGCAGTATCGGAATGCACGATCGGACTCGCTAGTGAGAATGAATTGAATTTAGCCGAGGCTTTCACACAGTGGCACGATGGCGCTCTTGGAGCGGCGCAGCTCTTCCAGCGTGACTGCCTTCAATGCGGCTTCGGTGGCAGCATAGGCCTGATCGAGCTGCTTGTGCAATGGACAAAGCCGGGTGTGCGAAGTCAAACCGAGCGGGCATTTGGTAATGCGCTCCAGTGGCGCCACAGCGTTCACGACATCAAGAATCGTGATCTGTTCCGGCGAGCGCAAGAGCGCGTATCCACCACCAGGGCCAGGGTGCGAACGGAGTAATTTTCCGCGCACCAGATCCTGCAGCACCTTGTGCAAGTACCTCCGTGGCACCTTAGTCACCTCGGACAATTGATCGGCCGAAGCCGGTTCCCCAGGTGCTTGCGCCAACCATACCGTAGCGCGCAGTGCGTATTCAGCCGTTTTAGATAGCATGCATTATTTCCGAATTATTTTTGCGTCATCCTAATTCTACACATTGACATGCAGTATTCAATGGTTATAGTTTGAGGATGTCAGTTCGGTTCGGGGGAATCGATCCGACAGCAACCCCCTGCACGTGAATTTCCTGCCTGCCAATAGTCCCTACCGCGATTTGCGGCACTAGCTGCCCGTAGTCTGACAGTTGATTACCACACTGGTTCGCGCCGATTTTCCATTGTCGATCCGGCTGCGTTATTGCAGCAGACTCTTGAATGAGGATTGATACGTATGCTCAGCGAAAAAAGTCTACAGATTGTCAAAGCGACCGCCGCCGCGGTTGCACCACACGCCGAGACCATCACGCGGCGATTCTATCAACTGATGTTCGCTGGCAACCCCGAAGTGCAGGCCTATTTTAACCCGGCGCATCAATATACTGGCGGACAACAGCGAGCCTTGGCCGCGGCGATCTGTGCCTATGCCGCAAACATCGACAACTTAGCGGCTCTCGGCTCGGCGGTCGAGCTAATTGCTCAAAAACATTGCTCGCTCGGTATCTTGCCAGAGCATTATCCGATCGTTGGCACGCACCTGCTAGTCGCCATTAAGGATGTCCTGGGGGATGCAGCCACCGACGAAGTCATTGCCGCCTGGGCGGAGGCTTATGGTCTGCTCGCCGATATCTTTATCCAGCGCGAGGCGGAAATCTACGGCTCGCACGAATCCGCCGCAGGTGGCTGGCGCGGGTACAGACAGTTTTTTGTGCAGCATAAGATCATGGAAAGCGAGATCGTCACTTCGTTCGTGCTGCAACCGGTGGACGGCCGGCCGATCCGATCATTCAAGCCGGGTCAGTACATCACGGTCAAGGTCGCTAATCCAAAAGTTCCCACCACGCCGCGAAATTACAGCTTGTCCGACCATCCCGACGCCGGTCACTACCGCATTAGCGTCAAGCGCGAGCCGAGTCTGGCCGCCAATGCCCCAGTCGGATTGATCTCCAACTATCTGCACGATGAAATTTGCGAAGGTGATGTCCTGGAGGTCGGACCGCCCTGTGGACATTTCTTCTTGGAGCCAACGGTGGAACAGCAGCGGCCGATTGTGCTGATTTCAGGTGGAATCGGTGTTACGCCGCTGCTGTCCATGTTAAAAAGTCTGATCCATCACAGATCGCAAACGCCGATTACCTTTATCCATGGAGCACGCAATAGTCGACAGCATGCCTTTGCCAAAGAGGTGCAGAAGATTGCCGCCGCGAATTCCAACGTACGGGTACACTATCGCTACGATGCGCCTGAAGCGAACGATGTTTCAGAAGAACGGTGCCACAGCACGGGCATCGTCGATATCGCCCTGTTAAAGCAGTTTGTGCCGGATCTAGACGCGGAATTCTACTTCTGCGGGCCGAAGCCGTTTATGATTGGAGTGTACCAGGGACTGCTGCAAGCCGGGGTCGACGATTCGCGATTGCATTTTGAGTTCTTTGGGCCGAATCAAGAGCTAACCGCACCGCCGACTGTAGAACAAACGAAATCGACCGACTTGTCGATTGACGCTCCCTACTTTAAGAAGCACGCAGGTGCAGTGCAGCGGTAAGTTGCAATCACATATCAAGCTTCGGCACCAAAACTCAACCAACGAGTTAAGTATGCAACCTGGAACATTTTGGCGGCGTCTGTTGCTGATCGTCCTGTGTTGCGCGCTGGCCGATCGCTTGTACGCGGGAGATGAATTTGAGTTGCCGCCGATTCGCTACAGCCAGGCTGAGCCAAACAATGCCGTCTATCGGTTAAAGCAGCAACTGGAGCGTGGTGAAAAATCGCTTGCGTATCAGGAAAAGCAAGGTTACCTGCCGGCTCTTCTGGCAGCGCTAAAGATCTCGGATAAATCACAGACACTAGTCTATTCCAAAACCAGCTTGCAAACGCAGCGGATCTCGCCAGAAACCCCACGTGCAATCTACTTCAACGACAACACGTATATCGGCTACTGCAAGTCGGGGGACGTGATCGAAATCTCAACCAGCGACAATAGGCTTGGTACGGTGTTTTATACGCTGGATCAGCGCAATACCGAAGGTGCCAAACTGACTCGTCAGACCGAAAGCTGCCTGGTCTGCCACAGTTCTTCGCGAACGGGTGGTGTGCCCGGGCATGTGGTCCGTTCACTGTTTGTGAACCCGCGCGGCCAGCCACTCTACTCGGCCGGCAGTTACTCGGTCGATCACACGACGCCAATTGAACAACGCTGGGGAGGCTGGTACGTCACCGGTCAGCATGGCAAACAGACGCATCTGGGCAACCTGCTGATCAAAGAGCGCGAGGTGCCTGAACCGCTGGATAACTTGGCCGGCCACAATGTTCTGTCGGTCAAGGACCGTTTCTTTACTGAAGCGTACCCGACTGAACATAGCGATATCGTGGCACTGATGATCATGGAACATCAGGCACTGGTCCACAATTGCATCACCAAGGCATCGTTTGAAACGCGCCAATCGCTGCACTATGAAGTTGAGCTAAACCGCGCCCTAGGCGATCCGGAAAATAAGCGGCAGGAAAGCACCACCCGGCGGATTCACGCCGCTGGCGATGCGCTACTGGAGGCGATTCTGATGGTGGACGAGGCCAAGCTGACCGATCCGCTCAAAGGAACGTCGGGCTTCTCCGAAGAGTTTGTCAAAGCTGGCCCGCACGACAAGCAGGGGCGCTCACTCCGCGACCTCGACATGACAACACGAATGTTCAAATACCCATGCAGTTATTTGATTTACTCCGAGCCGTTCCGCGCGTTGCCGGTTGAAATGCAGGAGTATCTATGGCAGAAGCTACATTCAGTTCTGACGTATCAGTCGACGGATACAAAGTACGAGCATTTATCAGCCGAGGATCGTCAAGCGATACTGGAGATTCTACGCGACACGCGCGAGAGTTTACCATCGGGCTGGAAGGAACAACTGGCCAAAGGGTTGACTCCTTAGTCGCCTTTCGCTCCGCGAAAGAGTGCTAGACCTGCGAGGTAACGAATCTCCCCTCTCCGCGCATCAAGCGAAGATTTCACGCTTAGCGCATTCGGGGAGAGGGGTCGGGGGTGAGGGCCGGCGAGTGAGTAGAACGGTGAAAGTAGAAAGTAGAGAAATCGAATTCGGCACGAATCGATGCTTCTACTTTCACATCTCAACTCTCTGTCCGATCCTCACCCGTCGCTGGGGCGACGACCTCTCCCGCAAGCGAGAGAGGTGAATGTACTAAGCGTTTACCCTGCAACATAATTACTTCACCGCAGGTACGGTCTGTGCCTCCGGCAGCGGAACGGGATGCTGCAAAAACTCCAGCAAGTTGGCCATGTCTTGCACGGCCAGCTTCTCTTCAAAGCCTTCAGGCATGACCGACTGGCCATTGCGTCGCAGTTCATCCAGGTCTTTTCGCAAGATCGTATCTTCCGCGCCGGCCTGTCGACGCAAGCGAATGGAGTGCTCCGTATCTGCAACCAATAGCCCGGTGAACACCTGACCCTGCTGAGTGATGGCCACATAGTTGTGAAAGTCGGGCGAGACTTCCTTGCTCGGATTGAGTATGTCGACCAGTAAAGTCCCTTTTGGCCGGCTGGCAATGCCCGACAGTTCGGGTCCAACTTGTGCCCCTGTGCCGCGCATCTGATGACAGACAATGCAGTTCTGGCTGAACAGCAAGGCCCCCTTGGTCGCATCTCCCTGCTGCGTAATTGCAGCTTCATAC
>JAWXCH010000096.1:0-18794 GCA_034440595.1 Planctomycetota bacterium
AGAAGGCAATGGTATGGCCGGGTGCGTAAACTTGCAATGTACGCCGAAGGCGTTCCATACCACAGCCCAGGGTCGACGCGCAGCGGCGCACCCTGGGTTTACAAAGAAATAAATCGGTTACCGCGAAGCGGTTACACAAGTAGCTAGGATATCGTTTTGCACAAACTCCGGCAGGAATATAACCACTTCGTGGTAACCGGTTGGATGAGATGCTAACCCCTGGTGCGCTGCGCGACCTGGGGCTGCGGTGTTAAACGCTTTCGGCGTATTTGTGGCAATCTGCAAGCTAGCAAAGATGTGTAGATACTTATGGGCGGAGCCAGTGGCACACGGCATGCTTCTTAGTGATCCGTTTTGCACGGTCACGTCTCTGGCGTCCAAAGCCTCGCTGAACGCGGCTCGGTTTCCGTGGCACCTCCAATTCGTCGTGCTTTGATCCTAACGTACGGGGCGACGAACTGACTGCGGTGAGCAAATGTCCCAACGGCTGCATCCTCCTTGGCATGCAGCGGTTCGCTCAGATCCTCGATCACAAATCCGCTACGGCAGAGGTGCCCGACTAGTTCTTCCCACCGGTGTAAGAACTCGAGTGTGCCCGGCTCGCGGTGCTGGCTGCCGACGACCGGAGGCAACGGGCCGCTGCGATAGTATGGCTCGATTAGTTCGTACCCTTGCACGGCGGCACGAGTGTCAGCCTGCAAGCTAGCTGGCTGTTTGTGCTGACTGATGTAGATTCCACCAGATCGCATGACCCGAGCAACTTCGCGATAGACCTTGGCAATGTCGGGCACATAGCAAGTACTCACCGGCTGCACGACCAGGTCGAACTGCGCGGTGCCGAGCATCGATAGATCATCCATCGAAGTCTCGACCGCATGGATATTTAACTGCCGTTCGGTCGCCACTTGCCGATCGAGCGCCAGCATCTCAGGACTGAGATCGACCACGGTAACGATGGCACCGGCCGCCGCGTAGAGTGCGCTCTGTCGACCACCGCCGGCGGCCAGGCAAAGCACCTGTAGCCCAGAGATATTGCCGATCCAACCGTCGTTATTGATCGCCCCGAGTGGGCTGCAAAAGTCCTCATCGCGTGCTGGTTTGGTATGCCGTTGTTGCTGCCGGACAAAAGTGTCCCAGGCACGGCGGTTTTGGTCGAGATGTGACATGAGCTTTGCAATCGAAACAAAAAATTCCCTGCGAGCCAAGCTAAACAAAACTGGCCCGCAGGGAAAGGAGTGTACATGTTACGTAGTAGGCACGGTCCCCGTGCCGTTAAACAATGTCTGAGTTTGAATTGCAACACTCCGATACGCTGCGGTTTGTATTCCCGGTCAAGCTAACCTTAAGAACCTAGCCGGACTTGTTCCATCACCTCAGCTCGCCCGCGGCTGCGGCACGGGGACCGTGCCTGCTACTTTGTCTGTCGCCGTCGCATCGCAAGTAGCCCCGCTCCTGCCAGACCGAGTAGCACGAACGTCGCTGGTTCCGGTATCGGAACCGGCGCGGTGCCTTGACCCCAGCCGCCGAGCACTGCATTCAGATCATCCTGCCCAACAAAGCCGTCACCGCTTGGATCTCCAAATGTCCAGTCCCCTTCGGTGACATCCTCCCCCCAATGACCAAGGATAATGTTCAAATCGTCTTGGCCGACAAAGCCATTACCATCGAGATCACCAGCAAGCGGCGCATCGGTAAGCAGCAAATCGTCCAGGGCAAAGTAAGCGGGCGTGTTCATCCCAAACGTCCCATTATCGCTGGAGGTGAACGAGAAGACTAACTTGCGGGCAACTGCCAACGACTGGAGGTCGACTGTTTCCCAAGTGTCGCGGACGTAATCATCGTTGTCTTCGGTGAAGCGGTAGTCGGCCAGATAGAAATCAACGGGCGTGCCGGCTGGGCTATCGGTTGCATCCAGCCCGGCGATGGTGAGCTTGAAGAAATCGGGATAGTTGGTCTCCACCGGTTCGGTCTCAGGATTGTCACCAAATGGCCTGGAAAACTGATTTCCATTGAGCATCGTGAGTGCTGCATAAGTGTTGTTCGTAATCTTCACCGAGATCGGCGACGTGCCCGGCGGCAACTCCAAAGCACGCGAGGTGCCGATGGTTCCAAAGGCGATGGCGTAGTTGGAAGATCCGCCCGCACCACTGCCGGCGAAGGCACTGAACTCATTGGTGAACTCGGGGGTGGTGGTATCGGTATCACGGGAGTAGGCCCAGCCGTTCCATGATCGGTAGAAGAATTCACCGAACTGCTCAATCACGTGTTCGTTTTTGAACGTCGCTCCCCCGGAGACAAATGAGCTGGGATAAGTGCCCACGGGGGCATCCGGTGGTGGGGTACCATTTACATGGTTTATTCCTTCGGGAAACGTCAGCTCTTCGAAATCAATGTTTGCTGCCGAGGCCGCGGAGGCCAACATGCCAAGGGCCAAGGCTGCCGCAGTTGTCCACACGATACGCATGTTAATACTCCGTGTTTTAAAAACGAGTGTGTTATTTGGTTGAGTGCTGATCATTTGCCGCAGTAAAATAACCGGAGAGGTTCTTCGTGAAATCGTGTCACAGGCCATTCACGACTTCCCCTCTGGCTCGAGTACACAGCGCCGCGAGGATTTGCTTATTCAATTCTTCGGAAAGAAAATGAACCGAGCCATCGGCCATCACCCCTTGCGCGCCGCCGGTGTGGGCGCTGCCGATTTCGTTGTCGGTTCCTTGTGCCGCATTGATCGCATACGCCTGGTCAAACAGATTTCTACCGTTGATCCACTGTGCGTCGTAAAAGAAGGTGTCTTCGGCCACGATCAATGTCTTGGACAAGCCGTCACGAATCTGGGAAATTGTGATCGCTTTATCGTGGATCATGATCCCTTTTTCCGGAGTATTGGGACTGCGGATCGATTCGCCGTTGATCCCCCCGTAGTCGCAGACGCCGCGCCCTTGCAGCAGAGACGATTCGCGCGTCGAACCGGGGCAACGATAGACCGGTAGTACAGTCGTGGCGGCGGTCGCATTGGCCGTGCTATCAAATGCTGTGTTCAGGTCGAGCTGGTTGAATAGCGTCGACTCTTCCAGTTGCGGCAAAATCCAGGCTGACCAGGCCAATTGTCGAAATGCCGTGTCGCTCCCCGGTCGCCACTCGGTGCAACCGACAGGAAACTGCTTATGAACATGGTGGTAAGCGTGCAGGGCGATGCCGATCTGCCGCAGATTGTTCTGGCAAGCTGTTCGTCGCGCCGCCGCACGTGCAGTTTGGACGGCCGGCAACAGCAGCGAGATCAAGATGCCAATAATCGCAATCACCACCAGCAGTTCGACCAGTGTAAAGCCCCGCGCGGTTAGCGCAGCGCGACTTCGCAGTGTTGATAGCTCAGGCTGGAAGTGAGTGTGCGTCATGTTTTGGAAGTCAAGTTAGTTTGCGCGGTACGTGCAAATGCCAACGGCAGTACACGTATGAATCAGCAAATCCACTTCGCAGCTAACTGTTCACAACGACTGTGCCTGGCAATCCGCGGCAAGCTCAAACTGACAGGTCGAGCGCGCATGATGGCGCAGCGATCAAGCCGATTCGAGCCACACTTAAGTGTCAAACACAGGTGTCAAAACAGCAACCGACCAGGCTCTGAACCCTCGCAGAGCACTGCATCCACGGTGCGTTGGTAGGTCTTCTGACTCCCGAGCTGAATCGACCAGGCCTTCTCATTCGAGCAATCTGCCAGCGATCCGAAGATCAGCAACTTGCCGAACAATGGCCAACTAGAAGGGCCGATTCATTAACACTCGGTTACAGCGGCGGGGCCGTCTCGGAATAGGTTCAGGAACGAAAAGTTCCTTTACCGCACCGAAGTTCCCTGTTTTCCGACCACCAGACAAAGGGGGTCGAATCACCAACACACAACCAGTCAGGGAATATAGCTAGCTTGTCCAGTCATGTCAAATCGGGAATCATTCAACGACTTTGTACTTTACCAGAATGGTACTTATGGCTGCCAAAAGGATGCCATTCACTATTCGATTCAGACGGATGATTCCCCCTTCGTTCTTTCGTTCTGAGCGGGCCACTTCACAACGCAACCTTGGTCCCGTGCCATCAGGATGGTTTGCCCCTGCAAAGGGATCCACGCATTTCCGCCGTGCTAGCTCCGCGACTTCGTTGTGTCGAGCCGTACTGTGCGACTTGATTGGTGAGGCTAGTTATTTCACCTCGACCGGCAAAATCACCAGGATATCGGGCCAGAGGTGTTTTTAGCCCACAAAGGAATTAACGCCAAATGGACGGCGATTTGTGCCGCTTTCTGCGAAACTCCCGAAATGGTCATGCAAAAAAACTCAACAAACTGCTCGCGAGTTCTGAAAAAACGGAGTATCATGACAAGGCCGGGGGATTCATAGTCGGACTGCGCCTGCCGTCGCGAATTTCGCTCAGTATAAATGAAGTCGTATTTGCGACACAGTGCGCTTGTCCGTTGCTGCAACACGACCAATGCAAACAAGGGTGGTCACTGATGGCTAATAATCGAAGAGTACTCTGGATCGCCTTGTTGTTGATGACTGCGGCGGTTAGTTCAGTGGGAACTGCTGCTGCCTCTCAAACGATGGAAGAGCCATTTATCGGTGTTCGTCATTATCAAGAGGTACTCATTTCGCCACGCCCGTTGTTTATCAATGTGGTCGAGATCGACCTGAGCGCGCCGGGCCTCAGCTTCAAGGTGACGCCGCGCGGCCCTGCCCCGCAACCCGATGTCGGTGGCCAGCTTCAAGAGACGCAGTTGCAAACGACGCGCGCCTTTGCCGATCAACAGGGTATGCAAGTGGCGATCAACACCTCGTTCTTTTCTGCCGAGCTGGCGGGCTGGGCAAATAATCTCGGCCTCACAGCATCGAATGGCGACAAGTACTCTCCCTGGCAACCGCCGTGGGATGTCGGCTTTGATGATGCTCTGAATATCACTTCATCGAATCAAGCGGCGATTGTTACCATGCCGGGAAGTATTCCGACCGGGTTTGAAACCAATCCCACTGTGCCACTGTACAACACTGTGACCGGTAGCCATCGTCTATTGAACAATGGCACGAACGTGGCCGCCCCGCCGTCGTCAGATAATTTAACGCAGATCCACCCACGCACGGCGGTCGGCGTGACCAGCAATAACAAGCTGATCATGATGACGGTCGATGGCCGGCAGAATGGATTTAGCGAAGGGGTCAATCTAGTTGAGCTGGCCAATCTGATGCAGAGCTATGGCGCGACCAACGCGATCAACCTGGACGGGGGTGGATCGACGACGATGGCCATGAACTACTATGGCGATACCACGTCGACCGGGGCCAGTCGTGTGACGCAGTTGGTGAATTCGCCAGGGGGTCCAAGCAATGTTTCTAGTGAGCGTGCCGTCGGTGCCAATCTCGGTGTTTATGCGCAGGCGAATCCATACTATACGCCGCACACGTCCATCCTAACGCCAGGAGGCGGGATCCAAATTGCTGACGGATTTGATTTGACCGAGGGACGTTTTACTGGTGGACCTACGGCGTCCGGTTCAACCTTTGGCATATCCTCGACTAGCTCGACAATCGATCGAGTGTTGAACGAGAATTATCATGCCAACGGCTCACAGCGTCTGGCGATTCAGTCGCTCAGCAATTCCACCCCCGGCTGGGGAGTACGCCATTTGTCCAGTAGTGGAACGCCAGCCAGCAATGTATCGATACCATCGAGCGGTTACGTTGGTTTTATGATGAAGGCGTTGGACACCGGTCTTACACCGGGTGATATCAAGGTCTCGCTGCTGATGGACGATGGCAGTGCAATGGAGCAAGGAACTTCGCTCGACGTCATTATGGACGGGGGCTGGCACTTGTATCAATGGAATCTGGCTGACGCGAGTTTTTGGAACAGCTTCAGCGGTGGAAATGGCCAGATCGATGCCAGCAACGTGACAATCGACAGCTTATGGGTCACGTCGAATAAGAACGTCGATACGATCCTGTTCTGGGATGTGGTCTCGTTTAATCCCAATGGAGATCTCAGTGCGATGGCCCCGGAGCTATTGTACGGCGATCTCGATGGCGATGGTTTCGTCGGCCAGAATGATCTGAACAAAGTGCTTGCGCGCTGGGGAACAAACGTCAGCAGCGGGAACTGGGTACTAGGCGATCCCAGCGGCGATGGGTTTGTTGGACAAGATGACCTCAATCAAGTTCTCGGTAATTGGGGGCAAGGGACACCACTGGTCGAAGCTGTGCCAGAACCAACAACTTGGCTGCTGATGTGCCTGGCAGGAGTGGGACTGCTCGCAATGCGACGCAGAGTGCGCATTGTCTAGTGCATCGTCACGAACAGGAATTCGGGTGCCACTGCTGCCTGCCCTCGCGAAGGCGGGGGGCTTGCCCAGCAGTGCTTTGAACTGACGGCGATTGCAACCCGAAAATTAAGGCGTGACTCTGCACTAGTGGCGCATTCCGGCATATTACTGTCACCGCATCCATTGTCATGCGCATCTAGCAGTAGCCCGTTGCGAATTGATTGTTTCCGGTTCGTTTCTGTTCAATCTGTCAATTAGCCAAGAGGGGCCAATATGTTTTGCCGTTCATTAGTTCAGCTCGCTTCGCTGTTCATTGTTGCGTCCGCATGTCATTTTGTATGTGCGGCAGCACCGGCCAGTCCCACCAGTTCCGTTGAAGTCGCCAACCAGTTTTTTGTGGCGATGCAGGCGAAGGATGTTGATGGTCTGGTTAAACTTACCGCACCGACCAAGGGGCTGCCCGATGGTGCCGTGAAGCAGACGTATGAACAAATGCTTTCGCGCGCGACACCGGTCGCGAAGACAGAAACAGTGGCACACTTGCAAACCGACATTGCGGCGGTGGTCGTTTTCCGCGAACACAAACGGACTGCGCTTGCGCGGATCGACCTCGACCCAATGTACATGGTCAAGCGTGATGGCAAATGGCTGGTGCTGCATAAGCTGACGAAGTATGGCACCAAGAATCAGGATCTGACCGAAGCGGAACTGGCCAGCTTTGAAAAACTGGGTGCGTGGTTAAAGGAGCAGAAGCCGAAGTTGGTGGAGATATTGAAAGATAGTCCTTAGTTCTCACGTCGCATTAGACGGTACGACGAAAGACACGACGACTGCCCGATACCAGAAACGCTCCGGTCAGCAAGAGCGCTACGGTAGTTGGTTCTGGCACGGGCTGCGTCACGAGCCTGACGTTGTTGATTCCGTAGTCGACGTGCAGATGATAGCCGCCAAATGTGCCGACGATGGCACCGTCGGCCAGCCCGGCGAAGCTTCCGCTGACGCCGCCGGTCGCGGTGAGAATCTCAAACGACTGATTGTCTCCCAACACAAAATCATCGAACAGCGAGACGTTGAGCGAGCCGCCTAACTGCGCGGTGCCGAATATGGATAGCCGGTCATACTCGGTTCCTTGTAGCAGGCCGCCGAGCTCAATATTTAAGGCACCACCGGCGCTTTGCGTGTAGCTGCCGCCAAATGTTAGTAAGCCAGGTGAGTTGCCGGGGGAGATGTTGCCGTTGTTGATGATGTTGCCAACGATGGTGCCTGCGTGCCCGGTGATGGTTCCGCCGGGATGCACCATAAGTGTTCCATCGGCGTCGACTCGACCGCGGTTTTCGACTCTGAGCAGTGCGGCACCCTCAGAAGCATTGACGATAGTTGTTCCACCAAGCACAAGGTCGTTCGCAATCTCCCACATTGAACCAACCCCGGTTACGGTTACCTCGCCAGTTCCATCTCGTTGACCCACGTTACCTGTGCCCGAGGATACTCTGCCGCCGGCTTGAATATTCAATATGCCATAACCGTTCGATCCGACTGCGAAACTCTCCAAGCTGTCAATACGTGAATTGCTCCCACGAACCGTGACATTTCCTTCGCTGCCGGATCCAGAGCCGATTCCAAACGTGCGAACGGTGACTCTGCCACCGTTTTCAATCAACGCCATTCCCGCTCCGGAGATTCCGATATTACATTCCGCTATAGTCGAAAGGCTTGATCCTGGCCCGGTAATCGTCAACGCACCTTCAGAATCCGATTGACGTGCAACAAAGACACGCTCTGATGCTACTTTTCCACCGTTTTCAATCTTAAGATCTCCTTTTCCCTCGTAACCGATATTCAGGCTCAATTCAGTTTCCAAAAGCGAATTCTCTCCCGAAACGATGACATATCCCTCACCGCCAGGTCGTTTACCAAGCGACTGACCCGAAACGACCGCACTTGCGCCATCTATGATCTTGAGGGTTCCTTTTCCATAGTTGCCAACGTATGAGTTACCTCCTGTCCCTTCGAGCACCGAACCGGCTCCAGTTACGATGATCTCTCCTTCGCTGCCCGCTTTCTCGCCTATATACCCAAAGCCGACGCTGCTACTCGCCTTGGCACCGTTCTCCACGCGCAAAGTTCCTTTACCTTCGAATCCAATGTAACCGTTGCGGTATGAGAATAGGGAGTCGGCACCTGTGACAATGGCAGTACCTTCTCCGCTGCTTGCGTATCCAATTTGGACTCCATCGAACACCGAAAACAGTGCCGCATTCTCAATTTGCAGCGTACCCTGTCCTTCTTTTCCAATGTAGACCGGATTCGACCCTCTCCAGCTAGATTCTGATCCGCTGACGGTCACCTGACCTGTTGAACCAGCGACAACCCCAATTTCTGCTGGTAGTCTCCCATATAATATGCCATGAGTGACTGTCACTTTCGCATCGTCACCTGCTTCGATTCCAACGAGTATGCCTCTCGGGTCCGTATCTCCAAGGCTGTTCGTCATTTCGTACTGCGCACCGGTGATGTTAAACATCACGTGCCCGTTGCGAACGTGCAGGGAATCGTTGTAAATCGCAGTTGGCACCGTTACTGAGAAGGTCTGCCCCGGTAGATTGAAAAGTGCGGTGTCGGCAGCTCCAGGAATGTATCCCCCAGCCAGTTATACGGCAGACTAAACGGACCTCCTGCCGTATTCGTCCACACTGCCGTATCACCATGAACGGTTGCCGGCAACAAGGCCGCAAGTGCGCATGCCAAGAATATTCTCGCTATTGGGAATCGCGAAGACTTCACTGAACGGACCATCTCTCTGCCTCCCTTTCGAGATTGATTAACGCGGCACTCTCAAGCAGCGGAGTGGGGGATTAAAGAAACCTGCCCCCATTCGCGCCGTCTGCGGACACGATTTTTGTTCGCCACTGATTCTAAACCTCGCGAATAGGTCTATCAACCGTTTTTGAGGCCAAGCCGGACCAATTTTACCCGAAAACAGGTGAAACATTCAGATTTGATGAGAGATAGCGAACCTTCTTCGCCACGCTGCCAAGCCAATCACCACCATTCCAACTCCTCCCAGCACTAGCGTGCTCGGTTCCGGAATCACTTCCGCATAGGTCGTCGCCACGCGCAGCTCATCAAAGCTGAATTCGCCGGGGCCGGTGATGAACAATCGGGAGACGGTACCGACATCTAGATTATTCTTCAGTGCATCTGGCACGAAGGGTTCGATACCGTTGCTTGGAGGATTGACGTAGAGGCGAAACGCATCAGGCCCAGCGGCAAAGTCGGCACGTACAACGAGGCGAACAGTTGTTCCCGAGATGGGTGCGATGGTGGTCGGAGCGGCACTACCTCCGCCGGCGGTTTCCAATACCCAGCGATCATTCCCTGCTCCGCCAACAGCGCCAGGTCGACCAATGACCAGATCATTGTTGATATTTGTCAGGCTGCTGACGAGCAGTGCCATCCACCCGTTGGAGTAGCCTACGCCGACAGTCCCCTCTGGCCGGATCAGGAAACTGAAATACAGTGAAGTCCCTGGCATGCCAATTGGGGAAGCGAGCATCCGGTGAATGTCCTTGTTTGACCCAGAAGCTGGCGAGTAAACGCGATTGCCAGTCGTCGTGCTCCAGCCATTCGGGTCAGGCAGCGAACCGGTCGCAATGTCAAAAATGGTGTTGCCAGTCCAGGAACCGGTCCAACCGAATCCGCCACTAAGTCCATGCAAATCATTGCCAACCGACGTGTAATCAAAGCCATCATACGCGATTAGCTCTCCATAGCAGTGCCCAGAGAAGCAACAGATGGCAGACAGCAGTAGTGCGGCAATTCGTTTCATGGCGTTCAATTCCTGGCAATAGAACAGTTGTTGAGAAGGCCGGAACGATTTCCGACAAAGTCAGCCGATTATCCTAGCCGACGGAGGCAGCGATTGGCTACCGAAGAGTGAATTGCCAGTTAGATTATTTGCTATGGACCAGCTCTGCCCGAATTCCCCCTTGACTATTTCCATATTTCGACTATTATAAAAATATGAAAACAGCTCAGGCCGTTACCGCGCTCGCCGCTATCGCTCAGGAATCCCGGCTTAAGGTCTTTCGACTGCTGGTCGTCGCCGGGGCAGAGGGACTCGCCGCTGGCGAAATCGCGGAACAACTTGCCATTCCCCCCGCCACGCTCACGTTTCATCTCAAGGAACTGGTACACGCCGGCCTGATCGCACCGCAGCGCTTCGGCCGCTCGATCCGTTACACGCTGGTCGTCAACACCATGCGCGAGCTGATGCAGTTTCTGACCGAAGATTGCTGCCAGGGACGCCCCGAACTGTGTGACAGCTCGGGATCCTCCTGCTGCGGCGAAAAGAAAAAACGCTCCAAACAAACCGCTGTCCGCTAACTATCCGAGAAGCTCAAACTACTGCTTTGTCACCGCTTCATTGTTGTATTAGCCGTTGGGCGCTAGCCCACGGTTGGAGCGGTAAAAACCGGTGGCTAGCGCCATGCGGCTGATTTGTCCAATCCCTATTTTTAGCTGTAGCACAGCACCAGGAGGAATACTTAGATGTCCAACTCCATCAAGCAAATCATTCAGGACAAGTACGGGCAGGTCGCACGCAGCGGCCTCTCTAGTCAACAAACTGGCGTCCGGTCGGTGGCCGAAGCGTTTGGCTATTCGACGGACGAGCTAAGCTCCATTCCTGCCGAAGCAAATATGGGGTTATCGTGTGGCAATCCTACCGCGTTTGCGGGCCTGCGTCCGGGGGAGGTGGTGGTCGATCTCGGCTCGGGGGGCGGGCTGGATGTGTTTCTGGCCGCAAAAAGTGTCGGCCCCACCGGGCGGGCAATCGGCATCGATATGACTGCCGATATGATCGATCTGGCTCGCAAAAATGCCGCACGGGTGGGCGGAGGTCAGCCCCCCGCGAATATCGAGTTTCACCTGGCGACAATCGATCAGTTGCCCTTGCCCGATGCCTCGGTCGATTGCATTGTCAGCAACTGCGTAATCAATCTGGCCCCGGATAAGACCAAAGTCTTTGCCGAGATGGCTCGCGTGCTGAAGCCCGGCGGACGGCTGGCGATCAGCGACATCGCCATCAAGAAACGGCTCCCGGATGACCTGAGCAAAAACCTGATGGCCTATGTCGGGTGTATTGCCGGTGCCATTCAAATCGACGAATACCGTGCGGGCTTGCTAGCGGCCGGCTTCTCGGCGGTCGAGACCCAGGACAGCGGCGCGGACTTGAATGCCTATGGCAATGTCGAAGGACAAAGTGCCTGCTGCACCCCGGACATGACGCCGATTGCCGCCACACCAACAACGACCGGCGGATTGGAAGTGCTGGCAAGTTGCTGCGGTTCGTCTGGCGGTGCTGAGAAAACCGCAACAGATAGCACGAAGAAATCAGGCGGTAGTTGCTGTGGCGGCACCGGGGACAGCTCAATTGCAGCGACAACAAGTGTGGCCTCTAGCATCCATGCCGATCTGCAGGATCTGCTGACGCGTTACGACGTAAACGAGTTTGCGGCCAGTGTGAAGGTACTGGCAGTGAAGGGAGCTGCAGTGAAAGGAACGGCAGTGAAGGGAATGGGCCATGCAGAGTGATGCGGCCACCGTGAAGCGCGTTTTGATTCTGTGTACCGGTAACTCGTGTCGCTCACAAATGGCCGAGGCGCTGTGGAATCATCTGGCCGCTGGAAAGTGGGAGGCATTCTCTGCCGGGTCAAAACCGGCCGGGTACGTTCACCCCTTGGCCATAACGGCAATGCAAGATCTGAACATCGATTTAAGCGGCGCAGTCAGCAAGCACGTCGATCAGTTTGCAAATCAACCGTTCGAGCTAGTGGTAACGGTTTGTGACAATGCGCAAGAGGCCTGCCCCATTTTTCCGCAGGCGACTACGATGCTGCACTGGCCGTTTAAAGACCCGGCCGATTTTGCCGGTAGCGAAAGCGAGCGCCAAGCGGGCTTTGCACGCGTTCGCGATCTGATTGCAAACAGGATCCGCGAGTTTCTGGCAACTGAGTAGCAGTGTATTGTCTGCAACTCAGTGCTGCGCGTTCTCGCTGGTGGAGATCGGCGTTTCGTCGCTGACGCCCGGTCGCTGTTCGCGTTCCTTGCGTGTCCCTTTAAAGCTGTCGACAAATTCGCCCAGCATATAGACCTCGACGCGCGAGTTCTCGGCGCGCCAGCCCGGTTCTAGCTTGAGCGTGTGCGGCTCAAAGGAGCCAGCTTGACTGAGGCGGAATCTTTCCGGCTCAATCCCCTTCGATTCCAAAAACCGCATCGTCGCCTGGCAGCGTGCATAAGAGAGTTGCCAGGCATCGGGGGAGACTGTGTCCGATTGCTTGGACTGCGCGGTGGCGTGCCCGCGGATTTCGATTTTGTTGGGCTTGCCACGCAGTGTCGAGACGAGTTCGCTCAGTCGTTCTTTGCCGGTGGCGTCCAATTCGACGGCGTCGTTGGTAAATGGCACGGTGGTTCCAACGGTCGAGCTGTCGCCATCGTGCAGCACCAGCAGATTTGCCCTGCGCGCCGCCGAAGAAGTCAGTTCGCTGGGATCGGTACTGGAATGCAGCGGGGCACCTGGTCCTGGCCCTTTGCCGCGTGTGCGTTGTCCCTTGGTGATGATTTTTGCACCGAGGTCGCCGCCGTGCTTACGCAATGGCAGCACCGATCCGCCACTGCCCCCCGTTTTTCTGCCCGAAGAAGCGCCGCTTGGGTCGTTGAAGTACTGCGCCACCGCTTCGCGAACTGGCTTGTTCTGTGCGACGATCCACATGACCAGAAAGAACGCCATCATCGCGGTCACAAAGTCCGCGTAGGCGACCTTCCAAGCTCCACCACCACCTTTGCCAGCCATTCAATGAGTCTCGTCGTATTGGCGTTGTTCAGGATTCTCGCGGCGAGCGATTATGTCGCCAAGGCGTCGACCTGCTTGAACATTTCGTCTAGTTCTTTGCGGGAGGGTCGCATCTCGGTGCCGACGCTGCGCCGCGCTTGTTCGATCGCCACCTTGGGAGGGACATCATTCACAAACGCGATAATCACATTGGCGGTGGTTCGATAATAGGCCAACTCGGCCGAACCGAGAAACTCCATGCGACCTACCAAGGGGCCGATGAACCCGTAGGACATTAAGATTCCCAGAAACGTACCGACGAGCGCGGCACCGACCTTGTGGCCAATTTCTTCGACCGGGCCGTCGATGGCACCCATCGTGATCACGATGCCGAGCACCGCCGCCACGATTCCAAAGCCGGGTAGTGCATCGGCCGTTTTTGACAGCACGCCCACCGGCGCATGGTGCTCTTCCTCGATCACTTTAATCTCGGCGTCGAGCAAGGCGGGCATTTGCTCGGGCTTGGCAATCCCTTCAATAATCGGGGACAGACCGCCACAGATGAACTCGGTTACGTGGTGGTTTTTCATGATGCCGGGGTATTTTCGAAAGATCTCACTATGGTGCGGATCCGAAACATGCGATTCCAGGATCATCAGCCCTTCGCGTCGTGCCGCACGCAGCAAATCGTACATCACCTGAAACAACTCGGTGTAAGCACGTTTGTTATAGGGAGAACCTTTGAGCGATTGAACCATGCCGCGAAACAGATCCACCAGCACCTTCCTCGGCGACATGATGATCATTGCGCCTATTGCGCAGCCGCCGATCGTCACCAACTCAAAGGGGTGAATCAACGCGCCGACGTGCCCGCCCGAGCCGATAAAACCGGCCAACACGGCACCCAGCACAACCAGGCTACCAACGATGACAATCATGAAGTTCCTACGGCGGTCAATTAAATCGCGATTTCAATGGCCCCGGCAATCAGCAGCGGCAAGGCAAGCGTCGATGCAAAAACAACTTTGCGGTAATCCGCATCGATACAATCGGCGATCGGCGCAAACCAACTTTGACGAATCCGTATGCGTAACGATTGGCACACATCTGCACACTATGCGCAGCGGCATGTGGCCTCATCGCAGCGAATGATCAAAGCTCGGGTCTCACTCGCGAGTGGATCGCGAATTATTTTCTGTAGGGCAAGGTCACAAAGCGGGGCAGTTCTATTAGCGATCTCTCGCAAACTATATTGGGTGGGGGGACGAACAGTGCCGGCGTACGTCACGTCCAAGGGGGGGAGGGCGCAGACATTTTCGACCTAAGGTTTCTTAGCATGTAGATTGGAATTAACGCGGAAATGCCCGAAGATATTGACAGCAAACAGGCGGATTTCGCACACCTGAGCACCGCTGGCCGAGCGTCGAAATCGACCGCTCATACCTCAATTGGAATAATCGGATTGATCGTCATGCCGCTGCTATTCAGCACATCGTTCTCGTTATTGCGCAGCGAATGAAGTACGGCCTGCCGGCGGTGGTGATCATCGGCCTGATCCTGCTGATCTGGATTGTCGCCAGCCAGTTTCATTGGGTGCGGTAGCAATGCACCGGGTCTTGGCTTCGGTCGAAATTGCCCGCCTGCACGAGAAAACTCGCCTTTTTCGCGTTAAAATCGGGGGCAACTTTGACTTCTCCGTCCCCCTCCGATATAAAAACATGTTGCAGCGTTGCCCGCTCGCCCCATGATTCTCCCCCCCGCGCATCCACAACACCGGTTCTCCGGCCGCACACATCAGGAAGAGACTGATGCAGCGAAACTCACATACAACTGAACGCAGCGCCGCGGCGCTGTGCCTATTGCTGGCAATAGGGCTGTTTGTGCAGCGTTCATTGCATGCCGAGCCTGCGAAACCGGCACCGGCGCAGGCCGCGATCGAGTCTGGCAATAAGCCGGCGCTGCCGGTGGATGAAAAGAAGCCGGGCGATGTCAACTACCAGCTCGACATTCTGCCAATCTTTCAACGTGCCTGCTATCGCTGTCATGGACCCGAGAAACAAAAGAGTGGGTACCGGCTCGATGTGCGAAATGTGGCGCTGAAGGGTGGCGAAAACTACGCGCCGAATATTGTGCCACACAAGAGTGGCGAAAGTTCGCTGATCGAGTTCGTCAGCGCGACCGACGACACCCGCATGCCACCCGATGGGGAGCGATTGAGCGCGGCGGAGATTGAACTGCTCAAGCAGTGGATCGACAGCGGTGCCGGTTGGCCAAATGAATTGGCCGGTGAAGTCAGCGAAAAGACCAAACGTGCGGAAGAGTGGTGGTCATTGCAGCCACTCACTCGTCCTGAGGTTCCAACTGCGACTAGCACAAGCGGTGACCACCCGGTCGATCGTTTCATTCGCACCAAGCTGGCCGAGCAAAAGCTGGCCCCTGCCCCACGGGCCGATCGAACCACGCTCATTCGTCGACTCTATTATGATCTGATCGGTTTACCACCAACTCCCGCCGAGGTCGCGGCATTTGTCGCCGACACAGATCCACGGGCTTACGAAAAAATCGTCGACCGGCTGCTGGCTTCTCCACGCTATGGCGAACGCTGGGCACGGCATTGGATCGACGCCGTCCACTTCGCCGAAACGCATGGGCACGGTCAGGACTCGGTTCGCGAACACGCCTGGCGGTATCGCGATTTTCTGATCCAGTCTTTCAACTCGGACAAGCCCTACACACAGTTCATTCAAGAACAGGTGGCCGGAGATACGCTTTCCAGCGATCCACAGGCAGCGATTGGCCTGGGCATGATCGCCGCCGGACCGTGGGATGAAAGCTCGCTAAAGGATACGCAAGAAAAAACGCTCGACCGCGAGATTGGCCGGTACATCGACCGGGACGATATGCTGGGCACAGTGATGAACAATGTGGTCAGCATGACCGTGCAATGTGCGCGATGTCACGACCACAAATTTGATCCGATCTCGCAAGAAGACTATTATTCATTGCAGGCGGTCTTTGCGGGCGTGGATCGCGCGAATCGCGAAATTGAAACTTCCGCCGAAGTGCGTGATCGGCGAAAATTGCTCCTCCGGCAAAAGCGGTGGCTGGAAGGACGCACCAGCGAAGGGATCGCGCTCATCGGAACGCCCGATTGGCAGAAAACAACTGCCGAGTTTGAGCAGCGCGTTACCGGTGGCACAACCAACTGGACCATTCTTACAGCCGCACAATTGCATGCCGATGGTGAAGTGAAGCTGAATAGTCAGCCCGACGGATCCATCTTGTCGAGCGGCGCACTCCCGGAAGTCGCCAACTACACCGTGACGTGTGAGATTCCCCTCGAACGAATAACTGCCGTCCGATTGGAGGTCTTGCCTGACGACTCGCTGCCGCAGCGTGGCCCTGGCCGGCAGCCAAACGGCAATTTACACCTTTCGGAGTTTGAGGTGTATCTCGAAAAGTATGAGCACCTGGTCAAACTAGACGCGGCGCTGGCCGACTTTCAGGAAACCGGTTTCGAGATCACAAAGGCAATCGACAACGACCACAAAACCTCTTGGGGTATATTCCCTGAAGTTGGCAAGCCGCATACGGCCACTTTTCGCCTGACAGAGTCGTTGCAGGGAGCACGCGCAAAAAAACTGCATGTAATACTCCGGCAGCAGCGTGGTGACAAACATCTGGTTGGCAAGTTCCGCCTGTCGGTGACCGATGCGGACCCTGCGCGAGATTTGCTCCCTGCTCATTTGGCGAAGATCGTTGATACTCCTGCTGACAATCGAACCGTCGAAGAGCAGCGCGACCTCGCGATCTATGCGGGCCTGCAATGGATCGAACGCGAACTGAAGAGCTTGCCCGATCCGATTATGGTCTATGCGGCGTCCAACGATTTCAAGCCGCAGAATAGCTTTCGGCCTGCCGAAAGGCCACGGGCTGTTCACATGCTCCATCGTGGGGAGATTTCGGATCCACGGCAGGAAGCTGTTCCTGGTGCGTTGACTGCGATCAATGGGATTCCTGCTCGCTTTGAAAACATCAACCGCGAAAATGAGGCGGAGCGCCGTGCGGCGTTGGCCCGTTGGCTGACGGCTGATGCCAATCCACTGACGTGGCGATCGATAGTCAATCGCGTCTGGCATCACCATTTTGGTGCTGGGCTGGTTCGCACGCTCAATGACTTTGGCCAGTTGGGGGATACGCCGTCCCACGCCGAATTATTGAATTGGCTGGCGTATGAATTTCGCAGTCAAGGTGGCTCACTCAAAAAGCTGCATCGGCTGCTGGTGACCAGTCAAACCTATCAGCAGATATCAAAAATCGAAGCACTGGATGCAACCGCCGTCGCTGCGGCTCAAGCGGTTGATCGGGACAATCGACTGTTGTGGCGGATGAATCGCACGCGACTGGACGCCGAATGCGTCCACGACGCGATCCTGCTGTTTGTCGATCGACTGGACCTGCGGATGGGCGGCCCATCCGATCGGCAGTTTGCGCTGAAGAAAGGGGTCCACATTACGCCGGATATTAACTACGACAATTTCGATGTGCTTGGCCCAGCCGGTCGACGACGTAGCATCTATCGCTTTCTGTTTCGCACTCTGCCTGATCCATTTATGTCGGCGCTGGACTGTCCATCAGGGGATTTGTTCACCCCGGTGCGGTTGAATACGGTCACCGTTCAACAAGCGCTGGCGATGTGGAACGACCAGTTCATCCTGCAGAACTCGAATGAACTGGCCAAGCGCTTGCAGCGCGATGCAAAAACCGTCGATGAGCAGATTGCTCTGGCTGCGCGGTTGATTTACCTGCGCGCGCCAACGGAAGTCGAACAGCGCGAATGGAGCGAGTTTGTCACGCAGCATGGTCTGCCGAATCTCTGCCGAGTGCTGCTGAATACCAATGAGTTCTTGTACGTTGAGTAAGTAAAGTTATGTTAACGCGTCGAAATTTCCTGCAATCGCTGGGTGGCGGATTTGGATCCGTCGCGTTGTGGGATATCCTTGCGCAAAACGGCGCACTGGCCGATGTGCCACGCGCTGACTTGAACGGCGGCTTGCATCACCCGGCCAAGGTCAAGCGAGTCATCCAACTGTTCATGAATGGGGGTGCCAGCCAGTGCGACCTTTTCGACTACAAGCCAGCGCTGGAAAAACGGCATGGCCAGAAGTTCGATCCCGGCAAAGGGGAACGTGTTGAAGCCTCGACCAGTGAGCCGGGCACGATCCTCAAACCGTTCAAGCCGATTCGTCAGCACGGCGAGTGCGGGCGATTCGTGAGCGACTTGCTGCCGCATTTGGCAAAGCATGTCGACGAGTTGGCGTTCTTCTCCGCCATGCAAGGGCGCAGCAGCGTGCATGGCCCGAGCAGCTACCTGATGAACACCGGCTTCTTGCTCCCCGGTTTTCCCAGCATGGGGAGCTGGATCAGCTACGCCCTGGGAAGCTTAACGGACAATTTGCCGACATTCGTCGCGCTGCCCGACCGTCGCGGTTTGCCGTACAACCAAAAGGGGAACTTCACCTCCGGCTTCCTGTCCGTCGAACATCAGGCATCGATTGTCAACACAGCCGGCGACGAACCGTTTTCACATCTGCGCGCCGCAGGGAATGCCAAATTTGTTACGCCCGAGTCGAATCGTGCCGGCCTGGAGTTGCTGGA
>JAWXCH010000097.1:0-3821 GCA_034440595.1 Planctomycetota bacterium
ATATTGCTTCGGTCGAGTACCCGCATGATTCCACGCTCAACGCCCGCATTCGCTCCTACGAGCTGGCATTCCGCATGCAGAGCGCCCTGCCACGTGTCATGGACTGCGAGAAAGAAACGAAAGAGACGCAGGATCTGTACGGCATGCACAACAAAGAAACCGCCACCTTTGGCCGGCAATGTCTGGCCGCGCGGCGACTTGTCGAGCAAGGGGTTCGTTTTGTGCAACTGTTCCATGGTACCGACGGCGGTGCCGGAAGTTGGGACGCGCACTCCGCAATAAAAAATAACCACAGCAAACTGTGCGGTCAGGTCGACCAGCCGATCGGAGCGTTGATCAAGGATCTCAAGCGAACCGGCCTCTTGGACGAAACACTCGTCGTGATTGGCACTGAGTTCGGTCGTACCCCAGGGACTCAGGGGGTCGATGGCCGCGACCATCACCCGTTTGCTTTCTCGGTCGTAATGGCCGGCGGCGGCTTAAAGGGTGGCATCGCGCATGGTCGCACCGACGCACTCGGCTTTCATGCAATCGAAGATCGCCACTACGTCACCGACATCCATGCCACCGTGCTGCACCAATTGGGTCTGGACTCGCGCAAACTGGAAATCCCCGGCCGCAAGCGGCTCGATATTGACCACGGCGAGCCGATTAAGGGGATCATCGCCTAGGCAGATCCACGGGCTGCACAACAACGTTTTCCAACGATTCTTTGAGTCTTTACTGCTATGGCCTGTAATCACGACGGAAACCCCGGTTTTGCATCGCGTCGCACATTCCTGAGCGACGTCGGCATGGGGTTCACCGGCCTGGTCCTGGGTTCAATGTTCTCCAAGGAGGGGCTTCGCAACTCGGCATTGGCGGCTGAATCCTCGCACGTTGCATCCGAACATCTGCCGGGTCAACCGCATTTCCCTCCGAAGGCCAAGAGCGTTATCTGGATCTTTCTGACCGGTGGTCTTAGTCACCTGGAGAGCTTTGATCACAAGCCCGAGATCACGAAGTACGCCGGTTTAGATATCAGTCAGACGCCGCATCGTGACGTGCTAAACGCCAGTTTCAATGGCAACGTACGCATTGTCGTTCCGAATGACGCCAACGGTCGCATGCGCAACACGCTGTATCCGACGCAGGTTGGTTTCAAAAAATACGGCCAGAGCGGCCTGGAAATCAGCGACTGGTTTAGCCATATCGGACAGTGTGCCGACGACCTGGCGATTGTTCGCTCCGTCTGGACCACCGACAACAATCACGGTGCGCAGCTTCAATTTCACACCGGGCGCCATATTCTAGATGGCCAGTTTCCCACGATCGGCTCCTGGATCAATTATGGACTGGCAACCGAGAACGAAAGTCTTCCAAGCTTTGTTGTACTCGGCCAGCCAATCGCCGATTGCTGTGGCGGCATCGGTGCCCATGGTGCCAACTATCTCGGGCCAGAACATAGCGGAGTGCAGCTCGGCGTAGATCCTAAGAATCCGCTACCATTCTCGTTTCCGCAGGGTGGCATTTACCGCGAGGAACAACGCAAGGAATTCGAGCTACTCAGCAAGCTGCACGACATTTCTGCGGTTGAATACCCCGAGGATGCCACGCTTAGCGCGCGGATCCGCTCTTACGAGCTGGCGTTTCGCATGCAAAGCGCACTGCCGAGTGTGATGAATTCTGACCAAGAGACGAAGGAAACACGACAATTGTACGGCTTTGACCGCAAGGAAACCCGTGTCTTTGCTCGACAATGTCTGGCCGCACGCCGGCTGGTCGAAAAAGGGGTTCGCTTCGTGCAGTTATTTCACGGCAGCAACGGCGGTGCAGGGGGCTGGGATGCTCACCGCAAATTGAATGCACGTCACTCGACCCTCTCCAACCAAATCGACCAGCCGATTGCCGCCCTGATTAAGGATCTCAAACGGACCGGGCTGTTGGACGAAACACTGGTGGTTATCGGCACCGAGTTCGGTCGCACCCCCGGCACGCAGGGAGTCGATGGCCGCGATCATCACCCGTTTGCTTTTTCCGTGGTGATGGCCGGAGGAGGCTTGAAAGGGGGGCTGACCCATGGTCGCACCGACGCGCTCGGTTTTCATGCGATCGAAGACCGGCATTTTGTGACGGACATTCATGCGACCATTCTGCACCAGCTAGGCCTCGATTCCCGCAAGCTGGAGATCCCTGGTCGCAAGCGTCTGGACATCGACCACGGCTCGCCCATCAAGTCGATCATCGCGTAAAGAGCCAGCAGAAAACTATAGAATTCACGAAATATTCTTGCATTCAACTCGCCCCTTGGTTATTGTGTGGCGTATGCGGTGGGCGGCTCCAGTTACCTAGATGGGCCGTGCTTTTTGCGGCGTTTTGCCGTCGCTAGCGTTCTCGTTTCGGTTCCACGTCCTCGGGGTGTCGTCGGAAAAACGAAAACGCAATTCTGTGTCAAGTCCACCGTTTCTCTCATTGGTGGGGCAATAGCCAATTGTCGCGAGGATTCTATGAAGTTGCGATTCCCGTCCGCGGTGTTCTTAATCGTCATTGGAATCTGCATTGCGAACACGGCGCGCGCTGAAATCTTGATGGAGGAAAATTTCAGCCTCCGTCCGCTGAACTCGGGAATTCTCGGTAGTGCGCCAAACATCGACATCGACAACGGCCCGAATCCAAATCCAAATTATCCTGGTGGCGGAGAGCCTCCCGCGACGCTCCAGTCAGTCTATTACAATCATGGAGTCAACGACTGGGAATTGAAAATCGACAACTTTACGTATCCGTTCAATCCCGAGATCCCCGATACTGGCCCGACCCTCAAGCTGCAATCGGATGGAGGTCCCAACCGCGTCGTCGTCGTGCCCTACCAATACACGCTGCAGGCGAACGATATTCTGCGATATACAGTTCGACTCACGAGCAATGCGGGTGGCAGTATGCCAGACGATCCAAACAATTCTCCTGGCTGGAACCGCTTCGCGTTTGGTTTTGCGGATAAGAATCAGCCAGCCTACTACGGTTTTGGTAACCCGATTGTGATCGAAGATACCATTCTAAAGCATTTTGCTCCGGCTGGCGAAGTGAATACTCCCTTTCCAGGTGACGGATATAACCCAGGTCAGTACGACGGCTTCGGAGAGTTTCACGAAGTTATTCTACAGTACACAGCTTCCAAGGCGGGCACTGCGGAAAACGCATACCAATTTTACATTGATGGAGCAGAATTCGTACTTCCAATCGCGGGTTCCAATCCGGCGTTGGATAGGATCGGCGGCATCGCGTTTGGAAATCATCAGTCCGGATGGGGTGCCAATGACCGCTACATCCAAAGCTGGAAGCTGGAATTGATCGAAGAAGTTGCGCCACCAATCGAAGGCGACCTGGACGGTGACGGGTTTGTTGGCCAGAGCGACCTGAACCTCATACTTGGTAACTGGGGGCAAGCAGTTCCACCCGGTGATCCGATGGCGGATCCAGACGGAAGTGGCTCGGTTGGCCAAGGGGATCTGAATCAGGTGCTCTCTGGCTGGGGACAAGGGACTGCGCCAGACGTTGCCCCGGTTCCTGAGCCATCGACATTGGTGCTGTGCTGCCTTGCTATCGCGGGAAGTTTGGCTTTCGCGCGGCGAGCGAAGAAATAAATTTTTTGCAATGTTGCTCCGCTACACGCGGACGGAGGTCCCTCACTGGTGGTACCTCGTCAGTGGTGGTTAAATGCGAAAAGTCTTTTGCTTTTTTGTTAACAACTGGACTTTTGCAAACTGTCAGTTCAACCCCAATTGGGCGAAGACGTGTTGCGGTTTTTTGGAATTATCGGTGATTTGAACGATGGCCCACTCGAG
>JAWXCH010000098.1:0-16376 GCA_034440595.1 Planctomycetota bacterium
CTCGCGATGCAGAAACTCATTGAACTCGTCGGTCTGCGCAAGTTCTTCAAAACTCCGCCAGAATCGCGGCCCTTGCGACTCTGCCAGTTTCTGGCGAACGGTGGATAATGTCAGCGGTTCCACAAAACTCTCCTAACGATGGCAGGTCGAACAATTCGTCAATGAATTGACGTGATACTTATCGACCAGCTTCATTCCCAGCTCGGCTTGCGTCGTATGGTCCATGGCCGGAGTCCAATCCGTGGCAAACACCTTGTCGCGCGGCCCGATAAAATCCTGCGGATTGCGATGACACTCCAGACACCACTCCATCTGCATTGTGTGCGCTTTATATGTCAACGGCATCTTATCGACGCGACCGTGACAGGTGACGCAGGCCACACCCTTTTGCACATGAATGCTGTGATTGAAATATGCGAAGTCGGGCAGATCGTAGACGCGCGTCCAGGGTATGGACTTTCCGCTGGCGTAGCTGTCGCGCACTGGAGCAAGCTTCGGACTATCTTTCCAAACTTGCGAATGGCACTGCATGCAGGTCTGTGTCGGAGGAATTCCGGCAAACGGGCCAGTCTCAACCGTTGTGTGACAGAAGCGGCAGTCGATCCCAAGACCGGCGACGTGATGCTCGTGACTGAACTGCACGGGCTGATCTCGGAAGACACCCTTTTGCGTCGCATAAGATGACCGGAAATAGATGGACAACATCCAACCAATCCCGGCCAGCACGAACAACGCGCCAAAAATGGTGGCACGCGAAAACGCGTTCATGCTGCGATGAAATGCCTGCGGCATAGTCGATCAAGTTCCTGCAATCAAACACGCGAACACTAACATAACCAATCTACTAACTTCCATTTACTTCGACTGCCACTCTTTTGAGCGGTTCTTGAATGGACTGAAGTTGCTCTGTCCAGCACGCGTGATTGCAAAGTTATACCGCGCAGCACCGCCACTCGCCTAGGACCTCCAGACTGCATCCGATGCTTCTTTTCGTTAGTTCTTGATTTTCCAGTGACATTCATCGGACTGCGATTTGCCACGAGCGACATATCACAAGATTTCGATAAGTCCGTCTAATCCTCAGAATTTTGACCGGCGACAAATATTCACCAGTTCAATTGCGCAAGCCGCATCTAAATCATTCGCCGGTTTCAAGCAGCGAGTAACTCATCCGGCAATTCGCCAACCAGACTGAGCAACTGCTACGATGACAAGTTGAGAATGCATCTCAGAACAAATTTCCTGAAGGTTGTACGTTAGCAACTACATGGATTTGCCTTCTGCCTGGTAAAACCGGCTGTGAACCGCATGGGCAGCAAAGTTGTCCTATAGACAGATCGCCATCGAGTTAAGAATTCGGCCAAAACGCAGGGGTAGCAGAGCAAGTTCCGCCGCGAAAGCAGGTCTCGCTTCAGCGGGGCTTGCAATACCTGATAATCTTGATAACTTGACGGCTAGTGAGGACTTGCATCCCAACCTGCCAGTCAGAATTGGGCACTGCGAGTGATCCTACTGCAAGGCGGATTTCTCCTTGCACCCGTAGCTCAATTGGATAGAGCATCGGTCTACGGAACCGAAGGTTACTGGTTCGAACCCAGTCGGGTGTATTGCTGGTTTTTAGGGTATTTGAGAGCGGTGGCTATTCCGTCCCATGAGGCTCAACCAAACGCCTTCTTCCAAACTGGCGGCAAGGGTGCCGTGATCGTGATTCGCTCTTTTGTGGTAGGGTGATCAAACGACAGTTGCCGGGCATGCAGCCCAATTCCCGACCTGAGCCGCTGATGGCCGCCGTATTTACTGTCGCCATAGATCGGAAAGCCGTGGGCTGAAAACTGCACCCGGATCTGATGTTTGCGGCCGGTGTCCAGGTGGATTTCCACCAGACTACGGTCATCGACAGTCTGCAAGCGACGGTAGCTCAGTCGGGCCTCGCGGGCATCCGGCAATTGTGCGGCGCGGTTCGGATGGATCGTTTGCATCCGATGCTGCTGCTCATCTTTGATGAGCCAATCGGTCCACTGCGCCGCGGCCGGTTCGATGACTCCCTCCAGCCAGGCCAGGTAGACCTTCGCCACTGAACCGGCGACCAGTTGCTGACTCAAGCGAGCGGCTCCCTTGGATGTACGAGCCAGAATCAGCGCGCCGCTGACCATCGCATCCAGCCGGCTGACCACGCCGATGTAGACGTTGCCCGGCTTGTCGTATTTCTGCTTGAGATACTGCCGCGCAACTGTCACCATGCTCGCTTCGTCGGCTTGCACTCCCATCGTGGCCAGCCCGGCGGGCTTGTTGACGACCAACAGGTGATTGTCTTCGTACAAAACATCCAGCATGTCAGCCTACCATCAACAACAGGGGCAACTTAGAATCAATCGCAGTCAGCAAGTCGCCATTCTAACTCAATCCGTTCATGTTCACACAAGAACTCATCCTGGCCAGCCGTTCACCACGCCGACAGCAATTGCTGAGCGAGGCTGGCTATCCGTTTCGCATTGTGATGCCTGAGTCAGCCGACGAGTGCGGGAGTTGCAGTCGCGAGAGCCCGGCGCGAACTGTGATGCGATTGGCGATGCAAAAGGCAGCCGATGTGGCACGACAAGTTGGTCGGGGAGTTGTGGTCGGTTGTGATACGGTTGCCGAAATCGACGGGCAAGTCCTTGGTAAGCCGGATAGTGAAGCGACCGCCCGGCGGATGTTACGGATGCTGCGCGGCTGCGAGCACCGCGTTCTGAGCGGGCTGTGCGTATGGAATGTTCCCGATCATGCGCCGGATGTCCGATTGGCTGTGACCCGATTGGTCATGGACCCAATTGATGATGCACAGTTGGAAGCATATCTGGCCACGTATCAATGGGAAGGAAAGGCGGGCGCGTTTGGCTATCAGGACGGTTTGGACTGGGTCCACATCGTTGATGGCAGCGAGTCCAATGTCGTTGGGCTGCCGATGGAACTGTTGGGAAAGATGCTTGCTGAGTTGCCTGCAAGAATGATGAATTAAGAACGGGAACAATGCGATGAGTAACATGACCAAACTGGATTTGCAGGCCATTCAATCGGAATTGCGCAGTGCAGGCATCGATGGCTGGCTGCTGTACGATTTTCGCGGCACCAACCCGCTGGCTAGGCGTGTCCTGGGATTCGATCCGCAGACGATGAGCACTCGGCGATGGTTCTACTTTATTCCTGCCACAGGTACTCCAAGAAAACTGGTACACAGAATTGAATCGGCGGCGCTGGACCACTTACCAGGGGAGCGGCATGTCTACCTGCGCTGGCAGGAACTGGAGGAAGGCGTCCGCTGGACCTTGAGCGACATCAAAAACGGAATAGCCGGGCTGCGCATCGCGATGGAATATGCTCCGGGCGTTTCCAATCCGTATTTGTCCCGCGTGGATGCCGGGACGATTGAGTTTGTTCGCTCGCTAGGAGTCGAGATCGTCAGCAGCGGCGACTTGGTGCAGCAGTTTGAAGCCACTTGGAGTGCAGCGCAGTGGCAGATGCATCAGCAGGCAGCAAAATGGACCGCGCAGGCGTTTGAAGTGGCCTGGCAGTATATTTCCGACCGAGTACGGTCGAGCGGCAATACGACTGAACTTGACGTGCAGCAGCAGATCATTGCCTTTCTGCATGAAAAACAAATGGTCTTTGATCATCCGCCGATTGTGGCCGTCGGTGCGCACAGCGGCGATCCACATTACGAGCCGACGGAATCCTCCAATTTGCCAATCGCCGAGGGGGATCTGGTACTGATCGATCTCTGGGCCAAGCTACACCAGCCGAACGCGGTCTATAGCGATCTGACGCAGATGGGTTACGTCGGCACGCAGGTGCCGGAGAAGTACGCTCAGATGTTTGGCATCTTAGCCGCAGCGCGCGATGCGGGGATTCGGGCGGTGCAGGATGCGTTCGCTACGAATCGTGCCGTGTGCGGGTGGGAAATCGACGACGCTTGTCGCACTGTCATCGAGCAGGCCGGTTACGGCGAATACTTCATCCATCGCACCGGGCACAATATCGGCACCGAAGACCACGGCAATGGTGCGCACATCGACAATATGGAAACACACGATCAGCGGCGGCTATTACGCGGGACGTGCTTCTCCATCGAGCCAGGCATCTATCTGCCAGAATATGGCATGCGCAGCGAGGTCAATGTGTTCATTGACGAGCAGGGGAGGGTTCACGTGACTGGCGGAACGCCGCAGCAGGCGATTCGCGCGGTGCTGGCGTAGATTCTCAGTAGAGCAAGCCCATGCGCACTGGCGGAGCCAGTGGCACACGATAGTCATCGGTTGGCTATTTTCCTCGCTGGCGCGTCGGGTAGAAAAGGGTTCTTCACTATCTCACGTTCGTCTAAACCAAGAATCCCAGCGTGGATCCTTGGATCACGTTCGATGAAGCCGACCATCCTGAGCCGTTCTTGGCCATTACCCGGAACAGGTAAGACCACTCAGGAACTAACGTGTTGTCGATGATGCTAGTCACGGTCGAGTCCACTGATGCAAAGGTCGTCCAGGTCGTGCCGTTGTCTAGCGAACGCTGCAGGATGAATCCTGTGTCGTTGGCAGAATTATCGTTCCAGGAAAGCTTCACTTGTCGCGACGAAACCACCGATCCGCGCAGATTACTCGGAGCATTTGGAACGGCACCAGTCAGTCCGGACGATATACCGTTAATATTTCCGCCGGTCGAGGCAAACGTACTTGCCGATGATGCTAGCGAGGCCGAGAACGCCGTGCCCGCGATGTTGGAGTATGCCGAAGTCAGTGAACCGCTCAGTGCCTGCACGCGGTAATTCACGGCAATGCCAGCAATGACGGCGGTATCAGCGTACGACGTGACATTTGCGCCAACCGTCGCAAGCACAGTCCATTGCGGGCTGGTATTGGTTTGACGTTCGATGCGGAAGCCGGTCTCGTTGGTGGAGTTGTCCACCCAGACCAAATTCGACCTTGGACCAGCACCAGGTGTCACAACCAGATTGGATGGAGCCGCAACCGTGGACGAATTAAACGCAGTCCCGGCGATGTTGGAGAAGGCGGATGCAGTGCCACCATTCACCGCGCGGACGCGGTAGTTAAACGCGATTCCAGTGGTGACATTCGTATCGGTGTACGAAGTCGCATTGGGACCAAGCGTGGCCACCAGGAACCATTGCGGGCTGGCGCTGGTCTGCCGTTCGACCTGGATGCCCGTCTCGGTCGCAGCATTGTCAATCCAGGTCACGTTGGCCTGCAATCCCGGACCGGCAGTCACGGCCAAATTGGAGGGCGCTGCCAGGCCTTGGTTACCAAGAGTAAATGTGGTTCCGGCGATATTGGAATACGACGAAACCGTTGAACCACTCACCGCCTGAATTCGGTAGTTGGCGGACATGCCAATAGAGACATTGGTATCCACATACGAAGTGGCGTTCGCACCAAGCGTCGCAATGACGACCCACTGCGGGTTGGTGCTGGTTTGTCGCTCCACGCGAACCGCAGTTTCGTTGGAAGCGTTGTCAACCCAGGTCAGGTTGGCCTGCGGTCCAGCGGCAGGATTCACCACCAAATTGGAAGGTGCCGCCACCGTGACGACAAATGTCGTGCCAGCAATATTGGAGAACGCCGACTGTTGCGTCTGAGTCAACGCTTGCACACGGTAGTTGACGGAAATACCAGCGACAAGATTGGTATCGACATAGGTGGTTGAATTGGCCGCGATTGTCGCAAGCACCGCCCATTGGCCGTTGGTGCTGGTTTGCCGTTCGATGCGGAAAGCTGTTTCAACGCTAGAATTGTCGGTCCAACTCAGATTGGCCTGCAGTCCTGGACCAGCAGTTACCGCCAGATTGGACGGAGCGTTCAGCGTATTCGACGAGAAGGCGGTTCCGGCGATATTGGAGTACGCGGAGACGGCTGTCGTATTGACCGCCTGCACGCGGTAATTGACCGACATGCCGGTGGTGATATTGGTGTCTGTGTAAGCAGTGGCATTTGCGCCGAGCGTGGCGACCAGAACCCAGTTCGCATTAGTGTTCGTCTGGCGCTCGACGCGGATTGCCGTTTCGTTGGTGGCGTTATCGACCCAGGTCAGGTTAGCCTGCAATCCTGGTCCAGCAGTGACCACCAAATTAGACGGCGCAGCCACTGGAGTTGGCGTAATCGTGGTGCCTGCTGGCACTGAATACGGTGACGCAGTCGTCGCGTTGTACGCCTGAACACGGTAATTCACAACCTGTCCGATAGTCACATTCGTATCGACATACGAAGTCGTATTGGCCGGGACAGTAGCAATGGAGTTCCAGACACCGGTGCCACCTGTCTGGCGCTCAATCCGGAAATTGGTCTCGCCAGTGGAGTTATCTGCCCAGAACAAGTTGGCTTGAACTCCAGGGCCACTCGTGACAGATAGGTTAGTCGGTGCGGCTAACGTCGCATTTGAGAACGACGTGCCAGCGATATTGGAATAGCCGGAAACGGCCGAACCACTCACAGCCTGAACGCGGTAGCTCACCGACATGTTGACAGCGACGTTCGTATCAACATACGTGGTGGCATTCGCTCCCAGCGTGGCAACCAATACCCAGTTTGCATTGGTGTTGGTTTGACGTTCAACTCGAATTGCGGTTTCATTCGTTGCATTATCAATCCAACTGACGTTTGCCTGGAGGCCCGGGCCTGTCCCCTGAACGACTACAAGGTTGGTCGGTGCTGCCACCGTAATGACGTTAAATGCCGTCCCGGCAATGTTGGAGTAGCCAGAACTAAGCGAACCGTTCACAGCGCGAACACGATAATTCACCGCCATGCCAATGCTGACATTGGTGTCCGAGTAAGTCATCGTATTGGAACCGAGAACCGCGACCTGCAGCCACTGTGGGTTGGTGCTTGTTTGTCGCTCAACGATAAATCCGGTTTCATTGCCGGCCGTGTCCATCCAAGTCAGATTGGCTCGTGGCCCAGCGGCGGGCGTCACGACCAGATTGGTCGGAGCCGACGGAATTGCTGGAGGAGGAACAGGGAATGCGGTGCCGGCGATATTGGAATAGCCAGATAACTGTGTTCCCTCAATGGACTGCACACGGTAATTGACCGCCATACCCTGAGTGATATTGGTATCGATGAACGAAGTCGAATTGGCTGGAATCGTCGCGTAAATAACCCAATTCGCATCGGTATTGGTCTGACGCTCAATACGATAGAATGTTTCACCGACAGAAGTGTCATTCCATGCAAGATTGGCCTGCAAACCAGGGCCAGGCGTCACGGCTAAGTTGGTTGGAGTAGTTGGTGCAAGCAATAAAAACGCCGTGCCGGCGACGTTGGAAAAAGGAGATTCAGAACCAGCGGTCTTGGCGCGCACCCGATAGTTGACTGATGTGCCGCCAGAAATACTTGAATCGGTGTAGCTAGTTGCGTTGGCACCTACATTGGCCACGGTGACCCAATTCGGATTGGAGCTGGTTTGGCGCTGAATCTCAAAGCCAGTTTCATTCGTGGCATTGTCAATCCAAGTTAGATTAGCCACCGTTCCAGCTCCAGGGCTGACCGAGAGATTCGTCGGAGTAGCTGGAATTGGAAAATTAAACGCAGTCCCTACAACATTTGAATACGACGCCGCAGTGCCATTCACCGCTACAACACGGTAATTGACCGACATACCATTGGTAAGATTTGTATCGGTGTATGAAATGGTGTTCGGGTTTAGTGTCGCGATGGTCGTCCACTGTGGATTATCGCTGGTCTGCCGTTCAACACGAAAACCGGTCTCCAATCCGGAATTGTCCTTCCAATTTAGTAGGACAGAAAGGCCAACACCCGGAGTCAATGCTAGATTGGTTGGCGCTGCGGGTGCCGGAGGATCCGGGTCCACCAGCCCGCTGGTACCATTGATTTGTCCGTAGAGAAGGTACTGACCAACATCGCCGTAGTTCCCTTCACTGGCCACGACCGCATAGTAGGTTCCTGCAGACAATGTCGTAATCATCGACGCACCGAAGCTATCTGTCGGAGCCGACATTTTCACCAGATTACCAGCCGCGTCGCGCAATTCCAGCCGCGCGTCAAGGTTATTAATGCCCTCAGGCACCAGCAATTCCAAGTACGCGACACCGCCGGTCGTGGTGAACTTGAAGTAGTCACGATCCGTCATGTGCGAGACAATTCCATATTCCTCAATCTCACCGCCAAAGCTGCTTACAGCAAGCGCGGTCGCAGTCGTTCCGCCCGCTTCGTCCTCACGATAGCCAACCACGCTGGCAATCATGGACATGTCGTCCTGAGCATAGTACGGCGAATACGGTGTCGGCCCGGCCTGCCATAGCCCGCGCTCGGCGCGATAACTATTGCCCATAATCGGAGCAACCAGGGCATTGCCGGGGTTGTACTCGTAATAGGAGTTTGCATCGATCCAGAGGCTCTGGTGTTCCAGACCCAGTGTGTGCGCAGCCTCGTGCGAGGCGGCCTCGGCAACAAATTTTGGAGTGCCACCGGCGAGATTGTCGGAGAAAACGTACGCCGTTGTAGAGAACCACCCTGGACCGTAGGTATTCAAATACGCGACGCCACCTGAAGCTGGGTACATTCCCATCCAGCGATCACTACCGCCAATGGCAACACGTGTCCAATTTCCTTCGTAGTAGTCTGGCTCTGGTGGTGGCGCTTCCCCTTCTGGCGGCGGAGGGGGAGGAATCAGCGGCCGCAGCAGCGGCGCGATGGTCGTCACATTGATGTTAAAGGGGGCATAGTCTTCGGCCACCTGTGCCCAGATCTGATACATCGCCTCGTATTCTTCGTCCGAATATGTGAATACGTCGTCGTCGTTGTAATTGTACGGCGCAGAGTACGCACCAACGAACGACCCCCAGATCATGTCGTAGTGACCTGTGAAATCCAGATAAATCATTTCCTGCGCGCCTGGCAGGCTTTCTAACTCCGGGGGAAACATGAACTCGTATTCCAAGTACTGATTCCACCCACCCCATGATGGGTTCTTTGGCAGAAAATCGGTGTAGTATTCCTGAGGAATGAGGTCGATTCGCAAATTATCTGGCGCTGATTGGCTGTTCGTCGGAGTTGGCTGACCAAGATATTGCTGACCCACTGTGACCAGAGCCGAACGCTCGAGATCCGCGGCCATCATCCGCCGCTGCTCGAACTCTTCAAACTGCAATGCCCGAGCCTTCTGCGATTCTTTACGACGTTTCCGAAATGCCATCGCTCTTACCTTCAACGTGATAATTTTGGTTAGTTCTCAGTTCCGCAACGGTTCTGCGCGATTGTCTAAGAGTCGAGCAGTTGCCCCTCGGATCGCAATCAATCGGCCCTTCGCCCTGTCTAAGGCCCCCTCACCTGATGAAGCGACAATCACCCGGTCGCGGAGAATTGCCCTACCATATGCCCCCTAGCATCTTGGACGCTACTCCGGTCTTAATCATCATAATCAAGAACCTGGGAAAATACACCCAAAGGGCTGGTATTTACCCAACCGTTAGTTCCCTACTCTAAACGATATCGCTTTTCTCATTCCGCTTGGCTGCCTACAGTTACATGCGTTGAAACTTGGTTTCCCTTGCATCACGGGGGAAAAAACGCCCTGAATTCACGGTCTCCCATGCCAGAAAAAAGAACCTTCGGCGGAATTGTCCATACGTACCAGAAGTACGATCCGGCCCGATTTCCTAGCCCGACAACGCCCCCCGCGGACCTAGTGTCGCCGGCCATGGAACACATGCTGATGTTCGGAAACATGCGAGACCTCAGCGAGGAGGAACTGGCCAGGGCCATCCGCCTGGACCCCAGTCAGATTGCCGGGCTAGGGCCGAGCCTCGATTCGTTAATGTTCATGCTGCGCGAGCGGAAGCGGAAGATTCTAGAGACCTATGAGGTCGATTCCGTTCAAAAGTCCGCCAGGAATCAGTACAGAAACCTTGGCCAGAAAATTCAGCCCCCGAAGAAGTTCCGCGACTGGTTTCACCAGGCATTTCGGGATGAGCAAATCTACGACCTGGAGCAGCTATATCTGGCCCAGAAGGACGACACATCCCCCTTCGCCGGTCAATTAGTCCAGCTAACGGATCGGCTAACGGACAAGTACGAGATCGACGAGTTGGAATCTAAATATTCGTTTACCGGCCGCACCTCCATGACGGTGCCGCAAGCGATCGAAATCAAAGCCGAACTGGAGATGATTGACCGGCTACTGAAGCAACTAGAAGAAGCCGCCAAAAACGCACAAATTGGCATCATCGACATGGATGCCCTGTCTCAATTCGCTGAGCCAGAGGATATCGCAAACCTCGACTCGCTACGGCAGCAGGTCGAGGACTACGTCCGAGAAGTCGCCGAGCAACAAGGGCTGGAGCGCAGTGACCGCGGGCAATATCGCATCACTCCCAAGGCAATGCGGCTATTCCAAGGGAAACTGCTGGAGAAGATCTTCGATTCGCTAGAAGCCTCGCGCACTGGCCGACATCAGGGACCGATCATCGGCGAAGGTGCCGTTGAGTTGCCTGCTACCAAGCCATACGAGTTCGGTGATTCCGTCGCCAATATGGACATACCGGCCTCATTGACCAACGCCATGCTGCGTGGCGGGTCGACTCTGCCAATCCGCATGAAGGCCGAAGATATCGAGATCCACCGCACGCGCAACACTCCCAAATGTGCGACATCGGTCCTGATGGACATGAGCGGCTCGATGCGGCAGGGGGGACAGTACATCAATGTCAAACGGATGGCCTTGGCTCTGGAAGGCCTGATTCGCAGCGAGTACCCGGGCGATTTTGTGCAATTCATCGAAATGGCGACCTTTGCCGTGCCCAAACCGGCCAGCGAAATCGCCGGGCTTATGCCGAAACCGGTCACCATCTTTGACCCAATCGTGCGGCTGAAGGCCGATATGAGTGACGCCAAAATCAGCCAGATGCAGATTCCGCCGCATTTCACGAACATTCAGCACGCCTTGCAGCTTGCTCGGCAGCATCTGTCGCGACAAGACACGCCCAACCGGCAAATCATCTTGATCACGGACGGCTTGCCTACGGCACACTTTGAGGGAAGCGATCTGTTTATGCTCTATCCGCCCAGCAGTCGCACGGAGCAAGCGACCATGCGCGAAGGGCAGCTCTGCCAGCGAGAGCATGTAACGATCAATATTTTCCTCCTCCCCAGTTGGTCGCAGTCATCGGAAGACATCCAATTTGCGTATCGCCTGGCCGAATCTACGCGCGGCCGTGTCTTCTTCACAGCCGGCAATGACCTGGACCGCTACGTAGTCTGGGACTATCTCAATCGCCGGCGGTCGATTATCAGTTAACGTTCGCCCTCTTGAGCCATTATCTCGACAAAGCCTCTGTTCGCGCCCCTGCGACGGTAATGGCCAATTCCATCCGCAGCAGTCATACTTAGGGGGTCATTCCGGAAAGCTCCCGGCTTCCTCCTGCCAAAAATACCGTGGACGCATTGCATCGACCGTCGTTTGTAAAGTGCATCGTAGCCAGCGGGCTATTGACGAGCGACGAACTTGCGCTGGCTCAGCAGGAACTGGTCGACGGCACACCGCAACCTCCCGACTTTGGAGCCGTCAACGGCACAGCCCACACTGAAGCCGGGGGTGCGGCACATCCGGCATTCAACCATCGCACCGACGAGCAGGCCTTGGCGGCGCACCTCATCGCGACCAATAAACTCAGCGTCTATCAGACGCGGCAACTGCTGGCCGGGCACAGCAAACTCACGCTTGGCCCCTATCGGATCGTCGATTCCATCGGCCAAGGAGGGATGGGGCAGGTCTTTCGCGCGGTGCATACGGTCCTTGGGCGGAGCGTGGCCATCAAGGTGCTCCCGCGCGAAAAAAGCACGCCGGAGTCCATCGCCAATTTTATGCGCGAAATTCGCGCCCAAGCTCAGTTCGACCACCCCAATCTCGTCCGTGCCGTCGATGCCGGGCACGATGGCAACGTCTACTTCCTGGTCGTTGAATATGTACCGGGTGCCGATCTGCGCCGTTACGTCCGCGATCGCGGGCCGCTAGGTATGGGTGAAGCCGCCACCATCATTTCGCAGGCCGCGGAAGGATTGAAGCATGCCCACGAACAAGGCCTGATCCACCGTGACGTGAAACCTGCAAACTTGCTGGTCACACCGGCCGGACACACAAAAGTTTCCGATTTGGGACTATCCGGTTGGCTAAAAGATGCCGCGCAAGATTCCCGATCCAACAAGATTGTCGGTACGGCCGATTATTTGGCTCCTGAGCAGATCATGGATCCGAGTAGCGTTGGCCCGGTGTCGGATATCTATTCGCTCGGCTGCACGCTGTACTACGCAGTGACAGGCAAAGTGCCTTTTCCCGGAGGCGGGCCGCGTGAAAAGGCTTTTCGGCATTGTTCGGACACGCCGCTGCACCCGCGAGTTTTGAACCCTTCGCTTTCCGAGGCATTTGTGGATGTAATGGCCTCACTCTTGGAAAAGAATCCGGCCCTACGTTGTCCCACCGCGGCCGATGTCATCTTGCGGCTGGCACCTTGGGCCGGCGAGTCGGTCTCTTCGCCGCTGGATGCCGAGACCGCGCGTCGTTTGCGAACGGAAGCTTTTGACTCAGGGAGTAGCAGCAGCCCATTGCAAGTCGCAGCTCCGTACACGTCCGACAATGAACTGCATTTCAGCGAGCGAGTCGTGAACACCACTCCGGCCAGCTCAAATGATTTTCCTTTCCTGGCGGATCCCAACGCTTATGCGCAAACCGTCACCGAGGAGGATCTGGAAAGCCTGATCCGTCAGGCAGACCTGCACGAACGACCACCCATGCAAAATAGCACGCTGACGCTACGTGAATGTGCCACCAGCCGGCGAACACCTAGTTACGTTTATGCCCTGATCGCAGTCGGCTTTTTGCTGGCAATGTTGCTGGGCATGGCCATCGTGCGGACCTTTCAGTGACGCCCGTTGTATTCGTCGGCCGTCGCAGCAGCGGTTGACATTCTCGATTTAGCGAGTAAATTCACCTCTTTTGAACGGCAGGTAAAGGGGGGAGAAGAAGCGATTTGACGAACCTTTCGCGATTCATATTGTTCCTGAATTTAGAATTTGCTTGCCGACGGCGTAGGGCAAGCTGCTACTCGATGCTTCAGTTCGCGGTGAGCCATTCACAGGCATGTGGTCTGGTGCGATCGTAGTGCCGAACACATTATCCGCAGCAATATTTGCCGGTGAAACTGCATCGCAGGGCCTCGACGCAAACCGGTCGATGAGCTAAAGTTAAAGACCCTTCGGACAGGTAGCTCAGTTGGTAGAGCAATGGACTGAAAATCCATGTGTCGGCGGTTCGATCCCGCCCCTGTCCAGTTGTTTTAGCCACTTGGAATCAATTTGGTTCCGGTGGCTTTTTTTGTGGGTTGGCGGTCGCTTCTTGATTTGAAGGTAGTGAAGCCTGTGATGGTAAATTCCAGGAGCGATCAAACCGGCCGTTCGGAGCTTTTTTTGCATGCCCCCTCCACTCCCCATCCTTCACCTCGACGACGCACTGATCCTCCTCGACAAGCCAAGCGGTCTGCTGAGTGTGCCCGGCAAGGGTGCGGAGAACGCCGACAACCTGGCCACAAGAGTGCAGGCGCAGTTTGCTGATGCCTTGGTGGTGCATCGCTTGGATCGCGATACGTCGGGGCTGCTACTCATGGCGCGGGGTTTGGAAAGCCAGCGACATCTCAGCGCTCAGTTTGAACGACGCGAAGTCACCAAGTGCTACATTGCCGAAGTTTTTGGTTCGGTCCAAAAACAGACTGGTTCGCAGTCGGGCACGATCGATTTGCCGCTGGTCAAGGATTTTGAGAATCCGCCGCGACACAAGGTCGACCACATTCACGGTCGCGTTGCCGTTACGCACTGGCGCGTGTTGTCATCCACAGAAAATGGCGATCGCCTGGAACTGATTCCCGAGACCGGGCGATCGCATCAGTTGCGGGTTCATCTCAGCCATATTGGCCACCCCATTCTCGGCGACAACTTGTATGCGCCCGAGGCGGTTCGTAGTCTGGCTCCTCGCCTTTGTCTCCATGCTCACGAACTACAATTCGTTCATCCTGTGACAGGCGAGCTGGTTCATTTCATGTCGCCGGTGCCGTTCTGAACGCAAATGGCGCAGCAGGTGACGAGGTTGCAATCGATAGAATCAGCGAGGAATAGCTTTGACGGTCACTAACAACCGCTTGGCAGTTACAAACCTGTAAGCCAGCCAATTAAAACCCGCAAATTTACGAACGCATCGTCATAACGGACTGACGGCACTTGAATTGCACCTTAACCGGTTATCAGGAGATGCAATCGTGATCTATGTGGTTTATATCGTTGGCGGACCAGATGACGGGCGGACAGCTCGATCGGATTCGGAATTGGCTTCGGATCGGATACTTGTGCAGCGATTGCTTGGTAATTTGCTGCTGGGTGATCGCGTGACATCGAGCCTGGAACAGAGTCTGCATGGCTCGGTCGGAATGGTCACGCGACGTGCATCCAATATTGGCTTGTCACGATACCAGGTAGTCTGCTGCAGTCAGACCGATTACGAAGTGCGTTTGACGTTTAAATACGTGGGCTGGAATGCGTAACATGGATGGGGCATCTTGCCCATGCCACCTTACTTCTTGCCGTTGCTAATCTTGAAAGTCACCGTTGATTCGGCAACTTCGCTACGTTGCACATCATCAATGGTTAGCTTCAGCGTGTACTCACCGTCGTCGGCTTGCTTAGGAATCCAGAGAAAATACGGCACAAAGAAATCCCGTCGCTGATTTTGGCAATATTCTTCCTTAATAGCCAGTTCCTTCTCGGCAATTCGACGGCCTGATTTGTCGAAGATCTGATACGAACCTTTCAGCGCGGTGTGATATCCCTTAGGTGTGGAACGGCTGCGGAAGTTCTCCACCTCGGCATACAGCAGCACCTCTTGTCCCGGTTTGAACTCGTCGGATTCAAACTTCGTAAAAATACCGTACCCTTTGACTTCGCTACAGAAGTGCAGGTTTTGCACGACCAGATTGCCACTATCGGCCAATCGTTTGGCGGCCTCGCGAAGCTCTCCGGCGGCGGCGGTCACTCGCACCCGCTCGTCGGCTAGGCGTTGATGATCCAGCAGCGTCGCCAGGCCAAACAGTTCCTTTGTCCAAAACTCCTGCTGCTCCGTAGTCAGGCCTTCAATCGGTTTCAGTGCATCTTCGCGGCGATCGGCCAGCAGATACAGCAACCGAAGTTTGGTTTGTAGCTGCGACTGCTCGGCTGGCGAGATGTTTTCGCGTCCCCGTTGCTCTAGCATTGCAATCGTCGAATTCAACTCAGCTTGCCAGTTGGCCGACATGGCATCCGAGCCGACCGCAGCATTGGTTGCTGGAACTGCACCACTGGCCAGTTGAACTTGCGGCAGGGCAGTCGCATTTCCAGTATTCAACCCAACCTGAGGGATAACAGAGTTCGGATTGGCAGAAACCGGTGGCAGTTCCGACACCGCATTCTGCAACGGGGCATAAGTGCCGGAGTCAACCGGTTGCTGATACTGCGCCAGATTGACTGCGGCGGGATTAGAATTCATCGCACGGTCATTCAGGCTCATCGAACTGCCTAGTGGCAGGTGATTGCTGTTCTTGAACACCGTCGGCAGCGTATTGCCGTTCTGATTGATTCCAACCGCGGCGATCTGCTGGCGCGTTTTTTCAGCTTGCATGGCCCGTGCTTCCGCCAGATTCGTCGGTAAAAATGCAGGCTCCTGACCGGCTCCACTTCCAACTGACACGTTCGTCGAGCGAGTGTCGATCGGTGTCTGCGAATCAGCGGATTCTCCCGATTCGATTCGTTTTTTTGCTCGTGCGCCTACTTGAAATGTCCGCAGCAACATCGCGCGATCTTCAGGCTTCATCTCTTTTAGCGCTGACAGGGTCTTGGCCTCGTCGGCAGGACTTTCAAGTCCTAACTGACGCACGGCCGCCATCAGACTTTCCTCGCTGGCGTCGGCAGGGAGCGACTGCACATCATCTGGCGAAGTAGTACGTCTGGCAGCAATCTTGGCTGCGGTCTCTTGTCTGGATCGAGGCGAAGGGTCCCCTGATGCAGCAGAATCGCCCGCAGAGCCACCGGTCGCAGAGTTGTCGGCTACCGGCGATCGGTCAGCAGCCTTCCTTGATCCTTTCTTCGGAGTACCATCCGCAGCAAGTTGATCCACCGATTCTGGTGGTTTCGCTTCAATCTCATCACGGAACTTCAGAGGGTCGTCGTTACCAGTCTTGAGGACCGGGCCGTCCGAAGACAGCGATTGCTCGTCGCTATTGTTCCAATAACTGGTTCCGGCGCACCCGGAGATGCAAGCGAGAAAACTCGCCGTGCTTACGACCAGTGCGCAGCGACATA
>JAWXCH010000099.1:0-10558 GCA_034440595.1 Planctomycetota bacterium
CGTACTTGTCGAAGGTGACGATCCACAAGAGCCGATCGCCGACACCGTTCGCGGGTTACTCGACGGGCACACCTGGTTGTCTAGAAAGATTGCCGCACGAGGCCATTATCCGGCGGTCGACGTACTGGCCAGCCTGAGTCGCCTCATGACTGACATCACCGAACGGGGCCATCAGGACGCCGCCCAGGGGATCCGCGAGCTGCTAGCCGCTTATCGCGACCACGAAGATCTGATCTCGATCGGTGCCTACCGACGCGGGGCGAATCGTACGGTGGATCTCGCTATCGAACTGCTGGATGAAATCAACGCTTACTTGCGACAACGCATCGACGAACGGGTTACCGCGAACGACGCCAGTGAGAGACTCATCGCACTTTACCGAAAGGTGCAGGCACGGCAGGCTGCCTTGACGGCTGCTGGAACGATCAATGCAGGTGCAGGTGCGGCGGCAGTGGGTGGCGCGGCGACTGCTACAGCGGGAACTTCGGCAAATGGCCCGACCGTTCGCAAAGGTTAAATCTGCGGTAAGTAATGGATCAGATTAAACGAAATGAGTACGTTTCGCTTTCGACTGGCAACACTGCAACGATTGCGAGAGCAAGATCGTGACGAAAAACGCGCGCACCTGGCGGACGCCGAGCGGGCCGAACAGATTGTGTTGGACCGGCTAGCGGAGATCGATCAAGAATTGGACCAATTGCGGCAAAAGACGCAGCAAGTAGCCAGCCCCGGAGTAGTGGACTTGGATGCTTTGATGGAAGTTCAGCGATACGACATGTTGTTGAAGTTTGAGCAAGCACATGCCAGACAACAGCATCAGGTGGTTTCGCAAGAGGTGCTCAAGCGGCGTGAAACTTTGCTGGCCAGTGATCGGGAAGTGAAGGTTCTGGAACTGCTGCGCGACAAGCAGGCGGAAAATCACCGCCAAGAGGAAGAAAAGAAAAGTAATCAACTGATCGACGAAGTCGCCGGGCGTGGCTACCTGGTCGAGAAGGAGTAGTCCGTGGGAAGAATACTTGGATTAATTGGAACCATAGCCGGCCTGCTCTGCATTGCCACGTTGTTGACGCAAGCGATTCTGCTGGGGTACGCCTGGTCGAAAGGAATGCTGACGCAGGATCGGGTGGCCAAGATCATGGCTGTGGCGCAGGGAAACGAGCTTGTGTCTGTTGCTGCGAAAGTCGAGGACAACACCACGGCCAAGAATCAGATCGGTTCCTTTGAGGAGCTTGATCAAAAACGTGCGATGCAGATGCGGCATTTGGAACTGCGCGAGCAGGCGATTCAGAACGCGCTGGATCAGGTGACCACCGAGCGCGACAAATTGCTGAAAGAGAAAAAGACTTTTGAACTGCTTGTGGCCGAATATCGCAAACAGATTGCCGATGCGGAAGCAGGTCAGGTCAAAAAGGGTCAAGAAGATGTTCGCCTGATCTGGGAGAATATTAAGCCCAAGTTGGCCAAGGAGTTGATTCTAAAAATGATCGACGCCGATGAAAAAGAACAAGTCGTTGTGATTCTATCTGCAATGCCGATCAACAAGCAGTCAAAAATTGTCAGCGAATTCAAATCCGAAGATGAGCAAAAGAAACTCGACGAGATCATGCGGCTGATCCGGCAAGGACCAACCAAGATTGCGCCCCCGACTGAACTTTCCAATCGCTAACTTTCAACCCCTGTTTTGTGAACATGCCCATGTCGGACGTAACCACCGATTTTTCTGCGAGATTGTCGCAACCGCTGTTTCCGGCCATTGCTCCGCTTGAGGGTGACTATCGCGGCACCGACTTTGGCAAGTTCCTGTATCGCGCCAGTCAATCAACGCCACCGCAGTCGCCGTCCAGCCCTCCCAGATCCGAGCCGTCATCGATGGCCGCCGATCAACGCTCTCCACAAGAACCTGAAACAAACAGTGCTGAGTCAGCAGCGCCAAGTTCGTCGATGGAGACGGAGCGTGCTGAACCAGATGAAGCTGACACGACCGAATCACTTGATGCTTCGCAAGACGAATACAGCGACGACGTCTCGGCCGTTACAGTGGCACAGCCTGGCGCGGCGCACGCGGCAGCTCAGCAAAACCAGTCAGAGATAAATGCCGCAATCGAGGCAGAGGCCGCGAATCAGGCTGCCATTGATGCAAACGAAGAGTCCGCAAGTGCAGATGCTGCGAATTCCTCCGCACCAGTCAAAGGTGGCAAGAAGTCGTCAGCCAAGGCCGCCGGACAAATAAATAACTCCGACGAGTCTGGAACCCAATCGGTCGTCGATACAAATGCAGCCGCTAAGCCAGGTGAGGTAGTTGCCGAGAGTTTGAAAGAGGTCAAAGTCGATGCAGCAGTGGCAGAGTTGCAAGATAGCAACGCACAGACTGCAATAGAAATCGATGTCGATCCAGATGCCAACTCCAGAATCGTCACCGCCGCAGATCCAAACGCACTTACACCAGCAGCACAGGATGCTGACGCCGATATTGCCGTGTCCGAGGCTGTTGCTTCAACAAACCAGCAAGCCGATACCGCTGCGGATCCACAAGGCGATGCAAACAGCCGTTCGACACCCAGCCAGCCGGACGAGAAAGCTAGCAACCAACCCACAAACGGTGTGCGCCGCGCGAAGGGAGATCCGCGCGTCAACCCTACGATTGATTCCTCGGCTCAGGTCGCACAAAAACAGGATATAAGTAGCGCGCCCTTGGAGCAGACGGCAACGTCGCCGACTGTATCGCTACAAGACACCGTGGACAATAATACTGCAAACGAAACCGCGCCAACTTTGACTCCAAATGATCAAACTGACACTGCCAGTTCAAAAAGCCACTCGCATGCCGAGTCTCAGCAAGAAACTGCATCAGCCAAAGCCGAGCGAGCCAGTGGGGATACCACATCAAAAACGAATCTGAGCGAGGCCGACCGCGTCCGCTTCGTGCAACGTGTCGCCAAGGCCTTTCAGAACGTCGGCGAAGCGGGTGGAGAAATTCGTTTGCGACTTAGCCCGCCCGAACTGGGAGCACTGCGACTAGAACTGCGATTGCAAGAAGGCGTGATGACTGCGTCGCTGGAGACCGAAACCGCAGCGGCCAAAAACGTGTTACTGGAAAACTTACCGGCATTGCGCGAACGACTGGCGGAACAGAACATCAAAGTCGAACGGTTCGACGTGGAAGTACGCGACCAAAGTCGCTCGCCCAACAACGATCAGTCATGGGGCCAGGCCGAACAGCAACGGCCGGCACGACAGCGAAACAGACCAGCATCACCAGCGGCGACTTCAGCCGTCACTCGTCCACTTGAAACGAACCCGGCAAATCGCGCTGCTTTGGGAAACCTGAACGTAATAGTCTAACCAAATCGCGAACCAACTAACTTTTCGAGGATACAAACATGGCAACTTCACCGGTTGGTAGTACATCGAACACAGGATCCTCTTCGCAAACGAAGGACAACAATCCGCTGGGCAACCTGGAGATGGACCAGTTCCTCAAGTTGATGATCAGCGGGTTGCAGAATCAAGATCCACTCAGCCCAATGGAGAATAGTCAAATTCTGGAACAGATTTCGCAGATTCGCGAAATCGGTGCCTCGACGCAGATGACATCCACACTGAACGCTGTGCTACTGGGGCAGAACTTGAGCAGTGCAACGACCATGATTGGCCAGCAAATCGATGCGTTGACCGATTCCGGTGAAACCGTTAACGGAATTGTGGATAAGGTCACCGTTTCAAACGGCGATCCGCGGCTGCACATCGGCGAGACCTCGATCAAGCTGACGAATGTCCGGTCGGTAGAGAAACCGGCTGCTTAGTAAAACAAATTTGCATCGATCGTTCTAGGAAGACGTGCATCGCTCTGCTCGTCGGTTGCGCTGATGCGCGCCCTTGTGGAAGCGAAAGTGTCAACTGAATTCGATGATCGTTCAAGTTTACTCGGAACGTACTGGACAGCGGCAGCCTGCTCTGCCGATTAATCTTTTATTCTGATCGACCTGTTACTGCAAGAGGACTATCATGGGTTTAGCATCCGCACTCAGCACCGCATTGACCGGGCTCACCGCCGCCGAAACCACAATCGATGTCGTCGGTAATAATCTAGCGAACTCCGGCACCGTCGGGTTCAAAGCCTCGGAAGCTCAATTCTCTACGCAGTTCCTTCAGACTCGCGGGCTTGGCTCGGCACCGTCTGGAAACTCCGGCGGTACCAACCCACGACAGGTCGGTCTCGGTGTGCAGGTTGCCGAAATCACCCCTGACTTTGGCCAAGGTACGATCGAAGTCAGTTCCAATCCTTCGGACCTGGCCATTCAAGGCGATGGCTTCTTCATCGTGCAAGGAAGCACGGGAGAGCAATTATACACTCGTAACGGCGTGCTAAAGACGAATAGTTCAAATGAATTGATTACAATCTCCGGTGATCGCATTTTAGGTTATGGCGTCGACGCCGATTACAACATTGAGCCGACCAATCTGATTCCAATTCAGATTCCGCTGGGTGCCGCTGCCGTCGCTCAAGCAACTGAGAATGTGTACTTTGAAGGAACACTCACGCCGACCGGTGACCTGGCGACCAGAGGCGAGATCATTCAGAGCGCCGTACTCGGGGACGAAAGCTACTTGCAACCTCCAGGAGGGGCTGTGGCTCAGAATGCCGTGGCACCGAATGTTGCGCTGGCCGGAACAACGGCCACGGACACAGGGACGCCGGGCGGAGCCGATGCAGGGAACTATTCCTACAAAATTGTCTTTGTCGATGTGGAAGGGAATGAATCCATCGCCTCGACAAATATCAACGTAACAACGGCCGGCAACAACGAAGTTTTACTCGATGACTTACCTACCTCAGCCGACTATGCCGGGTTGCGAATCTACCGCAACTCACTGGCCAGCCCAGACACATTTCGGCTGGTGAGTACTCCAGGGAGCGATATTCCCATGGGGACCACATCGTTCACAGACGATGTCACCACAGCCACTTGGGGAACCCGTGACGAGCTGGATGACTCGTTGATTGATGGCAACTACAGTTATTATGTGACCTTCTTCAATCCTGTTAGTGGTGTTGAATCCAGGCCTTCGCCGTTGATTGGGCCGTTTAACGTCAACGATGGCCGCGTTCTGGTCAGGGCTATTCCAGAATCGACAGATCCGAATATTACTTCTGGCCCCTACTCGGTCCGTTTATATCGAAATCTGTCGGCATCTGCGAGCACTTTCTACCAGGTGGCAGATTTTGTGAATCCTGGTCCGGGCGAGCCGCGGACTTTTGTCGACTCGAATGCCGACAGCGCAATTGTCAATCCAGCCAATGCATTGGATTTCGATGGCCCAAAGATCAATTCCAATACGATTCTGGTCAATATTATCAAGCGGGACGGCGCGAATTATTTGCCATTGTTTGAAGAAGGTAGCTTAGAATTTACCGGTAAGAAAGGTGGCGCTGAACTGAAGCCACCGAAGTTATTCACCATCACTGCTACCTCTACGGCGCAGGATCTGGTGAACTTTATGAACGACTCACTGGGTATTCGAGCGACTGGTGACGATTCGCTGAACACGATTCCACAGAGCGAGTCTGCTGGTGGACCTGTCTCCCCTGGCGGATCCGTCACCGGCGATGGTCGATTGCAGTTTGTCGGCAATAACGGCACAGGGAACGCGATTGATATCGATCTCTCCGCTTTCCGAATGGTGGCAACAGGCAGCAACACCCCGACCAATCCGCAACTGGGATTCCAGTCGATTCAAGCGGCCGTTGGGCAGTCGGCCATCGCTAGTTTTCAAGTTTTTGACTCGCTCGGTATTCCGCTCAATGTCCGCGTTACTTCGGTCTTGGAGTCTCGCGATTCCACGACGACCACCTATCGCTGGTTTGCAGACTCGGGCGACAACGATCCTCAGACCGGAGTCGATATTCAAGTCGGCACGGGCCTCATCCGTTTTGACGGCGAGGGAAACGTCATTGGAGTGACCAACGACACTGCCTCGATTGATCGCGCCAACGTGGCCTCGATCAAGCCGCTCGAGTTCACGCTCGACTTTTCGCAACTTTCCGGCCTGGCCACCAGTAAAAGCTCCCTGGCCGCGACTCGTCAGGATGGTTCCAGCGCTGGTACTCTCTCCAGCTTCATCGTCGGCGAAGATGGTATCGTGCGCGGTGTGTTCACCAATGGTATCACGCGCGAGCTGGGCCAGATTCGTCTGGCAAGATTCGCCAACCCGGCTGGTTTGGAACAGCGCGGCGAGAATCTATTTGCTTCCGGTGTTAACTCGGGTCTGCCGATCGAAGGCAATCCGGGTGAGCAAGGAATTGGTGGAATCGTGGCCGGTGCCACCGAACTGTCGAATACCGACATCGGCAAGAACCTGATCGACCTGATTCTGGCGTCGACGATGTACCGGGGAAATACTCGCGTGATCACTACTTCGCAACAATTATTCGACGAACTGTTGAATCTGCGTCGGTAAACCTTGCATGGATAACCGTGTGCCACTGGCTTCATTTAGTGTGCCACTGGCTCCGCCAGTGTGATCTGAAGTAGTCGTGGCCTTACGGAGTTCTATTGTCTATTTTCGCTTCATTGCGAATTGCTGCAGCGCATGATCAAACTGACCCGACTCTCTGGCGAACCATTCGTACTCAACGCCGAACTGATTCGGTACGTGGAGTCACTTCCTGATACCTATATCACACTGACCAGCAATGATCGGATGGTGGTCAAGGAATCAATGGACGACGTGCTACGTCTTTCGCTCGAGTATCAGCAGAGCAAATGGCTGATCCCACCCCTTTCACTCGGTCGACGCAGCGCCTGACGCAGCAGAGCAAAGCCGCTTCCCTCAAAACCGTCCTGCCGTCTGACGAACCAGCACTCTTTGCTCGTTTCTAGCACCGCTACATTCGAATTCGGGCGGTAAATCGCTTCAAACGCCCTTACCACACGCTCCTTTGGACGAATCGGAGCGATCGTTACAGCCGAAACTCGATTCGCCTGTAGATCGAACCTCGCTCATTTGCCACGCACTTCCGTAAAAGCTACGGTTGATTGAAGTTGGCGTGGTACAGACGCGTCGAATTAAGACTTGGGCAACCTGTCGATTTGGAACTCAGCAAGCAGAGGAAAACGTTATGTCGGAAGCCGCGCCAGCACGAAAAGAACCGGAAGCAGCCGTTGCCAAGAAGGCCGGGTTCTCCGGAAAAATAAAAATCGGCGCGATTCTGGCAGCCATCGTTGGCGTGCAGTGTCTGCTAGCATGGTTTCTCCTCCCTTCGGGCCACGATTCGGCGGCTGCGACCGAAACAAAAAAAGAATCGCATAGTTCCGCCAGCGGCAAACATGAGATCGATGACACGCTAGCAGAACGGCGCGAGGTAGATCTTGGCAAATTCAGCATCACATCCATTGATGTCGGTACCAATACCACCATGCTGATCGACTTCCACCTGTATGGAGCCGTTCTGGCCGAACATCAGCAAGCAAGCGGAGAAGCCGCAGACAATGGGCACGGTGACCACGGAAAAAGTAAAGATGCCGAACCTGTGGACAATAGTCGGTTTGGTAAACTGCTGCAGCAGAATAAGCACCGATTCCGTGATCAAGTCATTATTATCATTCGCAATGCCGGAATGGCCGACCTGTCAGATCCAGCATTGGGCTTGATCAAAAGACAGATTTTAGCGAAAACTAACTCGCTTTTCGGCGAGCCGCTGCTCAAGGAAGTGATTTTCAGCGATTTTGCCGTCGTTCAGCAATAAGTATTTGCAATCAATAACGCATCCACGCGGAGAGTCTGCCGCACGATGCATCCGTAACGTGGGCTACCTTGGAATGGATTCCTATGGCCGGTGAATCTGAACAAATTGGTCAAGACGAGATTGAGAAGCTCCTAGCGCAGGCCAGGTCTTCCGCTCCTCCTCCAAAGCCGCCTGCCGCGGCCGATGCTCCTTCGACCCTTGGTCAGGAGGAGATCGAAGCCTTGCTCCGGCAGAATGCCACTGCGGAAAAAGGAAGTCCCGCCCGATCGGAACCGGCACCTCGCAGTTCTAGACCTGAGAATCGTCCGGCACATGCTGGTGGAGTAGCGCCCGGGGACATCGAGCTGCTATTCAATCACGCCGAACAGGCGCTCGCCTCAATTCAAGATTCAGAACCGCTCCTACCTGGTGCTGCGCCATTCAAGCTGGTCGACTTCAGTGGCGCAACGGCGTCGGCGGATAGCGCCACGCTGGATTTACTCCGCGATGTCGAGCTAGATCTGCGCATCGAGCTGGGTCGTACGCACATGTATCTGGAAGATGTATTGAAGCTGAGCAAGGGAGCCGTTGTTCCTTTGGATCGATTGGCCGGCGACCCGGTCGATATTTTCATCAACGGTCGACTAATCGCGCGCGGCGAAGTACTGATCCTTAACGATAATTTTTGCGTTCGCGTGGCCGAATTGGTCGCGGGCGAAAGTGCCACCGCTTAAATGGCAAGTCCGTCGGCAAGGTTTTCCCACTGCCGCGAACTTAAAAGCTAGCAACGTGCAAGTCGTGTGCTGGGTGTTCCAGTTCACCAAACCTCGGGAGTACATGGATGTACGCTCAATTTTCCAGAATCGTCGCGTTTGGAAGTTGCCTCGCAATTTGCACTGGCAATGCAGCGCTCGCCGTTGACTATCCGACGGACAGTTTTCCATCTTCCATCGAACCGGCCGTTCAGCCTGCATCCAATCCGCCACGACCAGCCGTGGACCAGTTCGGCAGCGGAGCCGCAGATCTATCTCCGACAGCTTTTCAATCGCCTGAAGTGTTTCAAAGACCCGATCCAAACTTCGACGCATCACCATCTGCTGGACCAACGCCCACCGTTCCAAACAATCACTTAAATCCAACGCGGCCGGCACCTGGTGACCACGCACGGCCTGACAATGAACTTCGCCAGCCGCACTCCAATCCCGAAAGCGACCACCAGTTCAACGCACAGTCGGCTGAGGCCAGAACAGCGCCTCAGCGCCTCATTCCTGGCGAAATCGACGCCCGACCATTAAGCGAATCGACCTCAGACGATAAGCCAAGCGATGCGTTTCCGGTAATGCCGGCGTCTCGTACCGCCTTGGATGATACTCATTCAGCTCAGCAAAAACCGGATCCAGTTGCCCGCCCGATCGATGCCGCCCCTCGTACCTTGCCTCTGACGGCCGGCTCAGACAAAGGCCTCGACTCAAAAGCCAAACTTCCTGCCAAGCCAAGTGCTGCCAAGAGCGGCATGAACTCGCTGACGACTGTGCTGGGTAGCCTGGGAATTGCCATTGGGTTATTCCTCGTGCTGGCCTGGGTCATACGCCGCGGCGGGCCAAAAGCCAATCGCACGCTCTCCAGCGATGTCGTTGAGGTTCTTGGTCGTTCCCCTTTGGTGGGACGCCAACAGATGCAACTGATTCGCTTTGGAAACAAATTAGTGCTGGTCTCGGTCTCGCCCGGTAGTGTCGATACCATTAGTGAAATTACCGATCCTGTCGAAGTCGACCGAATTGCCGGAGTCTGCCAACAGGGCAGCCCGTTCAGTGCAACTTCGTCATTTCGGCAGGCACTATCGGGCTACGGCAGTCGATCCAGCAATGCGGCTCACGAGGGATCCAGCGAGACTGCACCTGCGCAGAATTTTTCGTCGTTGTTTCGCCGCCCGAAACATGCTCCAAGCAGCGAGGCATATGATGCGTAGTCAGCCCGGGCAAGCATCGTGTGATGGCAGCACCCCCTCCGCATCATCGTTGCGCGCGGTCTGGCCGTTCAACATCCGTCGTCTGACGATGCTATTGGTCGCGGCGACTCTCTGTCTGGTCATCTCAGGCGATGTCCTGGCACAATCGCCTTCCGCCAATAAAACTGCCGAAAACTCCATCAACGATTCTGCTGGTCTGGAGCTACCTGCCGGTCTGGCCGGTGGGCCAGAGAGCTGGACCAGCCCCGAGGGACTCAGTTCTGCGTTGCAGGTGATGCTGCTGCTGACGGTGATCAGCCTCGCCCCTGCGATACTGCTCATGACGACCTGCTTTGTGCGCATCATTGTGGTGCTGGGCCTGCTGCGGCAAGCGTTAGGAACACAGCAGCTCCCGCCAAGCCAGGTTATCACATCAATTGCGATGTTCTTGACACTGCTGCTGATGATGCCTGTCTGGGAACGCGTCTACGACGATGCAGTGTTGCCTTATACGCAACGGCAGCTTGGCTTCTCGGAAGCATGCACCGCCGGCATGGCTCCGATTCGCCAGTTCATGGCCGCACAAATTCAGAGAACAGATAACCTGGCCGACATCTGGATGTTCTATCGCTATCTGCCAGAGGCGACCAAGGAACCTGAGTCCTTCGATGATGTGCCAATTCAGGTACTGCTCCCAGCCTTCATGCTCAGCGAGCTGAAAACCGCGTTTCTCATCGGATTCCAAATTTATCTCCCATTTCTGATTCTCGACATTGTCGTCGCCAGCGTCACAATCTCGATGGGGATGATGATGCTCCCACCGGTGCTGATCTCATTACCGTTCAAACTGCTATTGTTCGTATTGGTTGATGGCTGGCATTTAG
>JAWXCH010000100.1:0-3560 GCA_034440595.1 Planctomycetota bacterium
CCAAGACCAACGGCATGAAGCGCCGCGAAGTGCCGGTGGGTGTCAACCACCTGACGATGTTCATCGATGTGCAGGCGTCGCTGCTCTTCTACATGATCTGCGGCTGGGAAGACGATTTTACGGGCTACATCCTCGACTACGGCGTCCATCCTGATCAGCACCGACATTACTTCACGCTGCGTGATGCCAAGCAGACGATTCAGCAGGTCCATCCTGGCACCGGACTCGAAGGCGCGATCTATGCAGCGCTGGAATCCCTGACCGGCCAGCAACTGGCCCGCTCGTTTCGCCGGGACGACGGCGCGGAGATGAAGATCAGCCGGTGCCTGATCGATGCGAACTGGGGCAACTCGACCGATGTGGTCTACCAGTTTTGCAGGCAGTCCGCGCATGCTGCGGTACTCATGCCCAGTCACGGTCGTTATGTCGGTGCCGCCAGCATTCCGTTTGGTGAATACAAACCCAAGCGTGGTGATCGTGTCGGCCTTCACTGGCGCATCCCCGGCATCCAGGCACCCCGCAATCGCGCCATCCGTTATGCGCTGATCGACACGAACTATTGGAAAACATTTGTGCACGCCCGGTTCGCGGTGCCGATGGGTGATCCCGGTTGCCTGTCGCTTTTCGCACCTGGAACTGGAACCGATCACCGGCTCGTCTCCGAGCATCTCACATCGGAATACCGCGTGAAGACCAGCGGTCGCGGCCGCGAGCTTGATGAATGGAAAATCCGCACCCCCGGCAGTGACAACCACTGGTTCGACTGTCTGGTGGGCAGTGCGGTGGGCGCTTCGATGCAGGGCGCGATCCTGTTCGGCACGGCAGCGAAGGAAGCGCCGCGCAGGCCACGCATCAAACTTTCCGAAGTGCAAAGGGGGAGGGCATGAGTACATCGACTCCTAGCCCCAGCACGCCAGACGAAACCCGAGGACTCATTTGTCCCAAATGTGGCTGCCGACATTTTCATGTTGTCTACACGCGGCGAGGGTTCGGAAACAAATTGGTACGCCGACGTGAATGTCGGCATTGCGGTAAGCGGATCACGACATGGGAGCGGTTGATTGGTGGTTAGGCACATGAGAATCACGAGTGTCTTGAAGCGACTTTGGATTTACGGAATATCGGATAGGATCATGATTGGACTAACTGCACAGCTCGTTGTTCCCCAATTCCCGCAATCCGGATCACGACAATCATGCTAGATACCGTAAAAGACATTTTGGTGGACCTTACAGGCCAATCTCCACTATTCGAGAACGATTATGAAGAAGCGGTACAGAAGCTGTTTGATAGCTCCGGTCTCGGGTACAGCCAACTGAATGAATTGCTGCTTCTGCTCGGATATGATCGAATTGAAAAGCCCTTCTTTCAGTGCTTACTTGACAAAACGGCGTTCTATCAAGGCGGTGCTTTCACAACTCCGGCGATGCTCAGAAGTGGGGTTGATCAATTTCGCACTTTTGCTGTATTGAGATTCGGGAATATCAGATTCGCCTTCAAATACCTGTCCGTACTCGACGAAGAGGGCCTCGACCTAGAATTGTCGCTCCTCGATCCCGTTGAACTTGAAAGTTTTAGCAAGCGCCATGATCCTGTCATTCCAATTGATCCCATTCCGGGAGAACAGACTTATCTATTAGGGTACTTGGTGGAACGTGAACTAAAGGACCGACTGGCCAAGAATGCGAGCGACTTGGAGGCGAAGAACTTACTGGAGAAGCGAGCAAAGGTCGTTGCCGTTGGAGAACGGAACCACGAAGCTTATCTCGCGTCGGATCACATGGATGTTTATGTTGCCACTTCTATGCGTGAACGACACGAGTACCAAGCAATCAGTCAGATTGTGAATGAAGTGTTCTCCGACCAATCATTAGTGGGTTTAAAAATTCGCTGGTTCGATCCTACGCAGGCTAGTTGCGTCGATCGCATCGACAAGGGCCTAGCTGAAGGTCTGATGCTGAAAAGGGCAATCTGCACGCTCTATCTGGCGCAGGAGAGTGACACGCTCGGCAAGGACTCCGAGCTTGCCTGTACCTTAGCCCAGGGAAAACCAGTGATCGCCTACGTCCCCGAAATCACAAAGGAGAGCCAAGATCATTGCATCGATGCTTTGATCGCGATAATCAGGAAAGGACGACCCGATGCGGACGAGCACGCCATTGTGCTCGATCAGATGCGAGTCTTCTGCCCCGAGGCGGCTTGGAACGACAACGAGGTCAAGACCTGGGTGGCCAATCCGATGGCCATGGACCTGGCTGCCGCGAAACAAAAACTAGGGGATCGCATCCGAGAGCACTATGATAAGCGTGCGCGAACTCTGAAGGAGTCGCACCCTCTAGGAATTCAGGTGCATCTGGAAACTGGCGTTGCCAACGGAGTGCTCGTGGCTCGGACAACTACTCAGTGTGCTCTGCTAATCCGCCAAGTGCTGACAAACACGTTGGACTTCAAGCTCTGTCCGAAGGAGATCAATGGCAATCGCTACCTACTGCTTATGGAAGCCGTCACGGGATCGATTTTTCGCGTGGCAACGGGTGACCGATTCCTGGCAAACGTGTTCTGGAATTACTACCTCCCGAAATGACGAGGTCTGCAGTGAAATCTGCCGATGATGCAACCATTGAGTTGACGCTCTTGTCCTTAACGGATACAAGAAGTTCCTCGCCCTCAGAAAGGATTTCAAGGGATGTCTCACACAAACTCAACGAACGGTCGTTTCAGCCCATACCACCCGGCGGCGCTGCGTCAGCTAGGATGCGTTCCACCGTCATCGCTGGCTGCGCGGTCCGTGTCAAGTCCCTATAGCCTGAGTTCGGCACCAAAGGCCTCTAGCCCCTCTGTGAAGAGCCAAAGCACCTCGAAACCGAAGAAGGGTTGAGCAGACGCACCGTTGCGAATGGCCTCGAATCGAATGATCAGTCGATTTGTTGGCTCGGGTGCGCACATCTGCGATAGGGATCTCCGCGCCCAATTTTGATATGGCATGTCTACGGGTGTAATCATCTGCACACGGCACGATCTTCGCACAACCAAATCACCTCTGCTTCCTGTCCATAAAGGTTGATGGACCAGTTTGCGCGCATTTTCAAGCTTCCGTCTCCACCGGGACTCACCTACTCGGCGATGGCTCATTGTCCGCAGTGGCTGCGCGACGATGCGCTTCAGGCCGCATGGGTCGCCCATAAGGAAGGCCGCAAGCCCGACTCCGCTGTCCGCGCGCTGGTTCGCCACGAGCAGCGGCACAAAGCCACAAAACCCAACTTCGACCTCTGTCCGGCAGGCACCGTGCGCCGGCGGTTTTGATTCGAGATCACCATGCCCGACGACCTCAAAGACACCATCGCCGAGAACGCCGCCGGTCCCAAGCGCGCCAAGGGTGACAGCGGCGAGATCGAGCAGCACTCGATCCAGGACCAGATCGCGGCCGATCGTTACCTGGCAGTGAAGAACGCCGCCAAGCGCAAAGGTCTGCCGTTTCGAACCACCAAGCTCGTGCCCCCTGGCACTGCCTGAGAGCAAACGCATGTTTGGATGGATTCGCCAACTCGTCTCCTCAAGCC
>JAWXCH010000101.1:0-4840 GCA_034440595.1 Planctomycetota bacterium
ATGACATTGGCCGAATGGCCATGAGCACTGTCTACGACCAGGACATCGACACCCTTTTGAATCAGGCGTTCCGCACGTTCGAAGTCATGCACCCCAACGGCGGCACCAACTCGCAGCCTCCCTTGCCTATCTTTGCAGGCTTGCGGAAACCGCTTCATCATGTCAATGTCTTTAATCGTAATCAGTCCCGTCAGTGAGTATTTTTCGTCAACCAGCAGCAATTTCTCGACCTTATTTGCCATCAAAATCTTTTCAGCTTCCTCAAGCGTTACACTGCCCGTCCCCGTTACTAGCTTCTCACGCGTCATAATCTCGCTAATCCGCAGTTCATTGTTCTCCAAAAACCGCAGATCGCGTCGCGTAATAATTCCGATCAATCGCTTGCTATCATCGACGATTGGAATGCCCGACACGTTGTTGTGCTGCATGACTTCGCGAGCTTTGGCCACGGTCGCCGTCGGTGGTAGCGTGACCGGGTCCAAGATAATGCCGTTGGCCGTCCGCTTGACCTTTTCCACTTCTTCGGCCTGCTGATCGACCGACATGTTCTTGTGAATCACCCCCAGGCCACCTTCCTGCGACAAAGCGATCGCCATATCGGCTTCGGTCACCGTGTCCATTGGCGAACTGAGGATCGGGATATTGAGCTTGATCCGCTTCGTCAGTTGCGTGCCGACACTGACCTCGGCCGGGACCACCTCACTAAAACGAGGCTCCAGCAGCACATCGTCAAACGTAATACCCTGTCGCAAAATCTTATCGTCCATGGTCGTCACTCCAGTTAAAACGGGCTACGCGTCAGCAATTGTGGCAAATCGTCAGGCCAAAGGGGAATTAGGCATTATTGCGAGGCACCTTGCTGTGGACAAGGATCGAATCGATCCCAGATGGCGAGAATCAGGCGAGAAAAGCGTGAGATTCGCGCTTTGTGCGCTAGCAGAGAGATATTTTGCAGTCGACTACGGTTTGACGCGCTCTAGCTTGAAGAAGTCGTTGAGCGTCTCGGGCGTTCCTTCATCCTTTTGCCCAAACTTCCGCTTGCCGAACATGTTACAGCCGCTACTCGAAAAGACAATTAGCAAGCAGAAGCACAGCAGAAAAGGTGCTTTGATTCGCTTCATGTTATTCGAGCTCGAGATGGTCATATGCCGAATGTTCCGAAGTAATTTGTTTCGTCAAAAGTGGAGAGTTAGGGCACTTCCAGGAAACTGACCTGCCTCGATGAAATGCGTGGCGAAGTGTCGCAAAACCCCTCCGTCACGTCCAGACCGGTTCGATGCCGATTTTGCGGCCTAAACTGGCAGGTTCCCCTAGCCACCCGCCCGACGATAGCACTAGCCAATCCCGCTATTTTGGCGTAGCATTGCAGGGGTTCCTCCACATTTCGCATCGCATTTAACTTGACTCGTATGGCTGATCTGACCCTCGGATTTATCGGTTCTGGCCAGATGGCTCGCGCCCTGGCGCGCGGACTGGTCGCCGCGGAACTGACCGCTGGGTCAAAAATCTCGTTTTCCGATCCGATCGAAGCTGCCGCCAGTGAGTTCTCCGCTTTAATCCCCCAAGCCGTTCAGGCTCGCTCCAATCTGGCTGTGGTGCAAAACTCGGACGTGGTCTTCCTGGCAGTCAAGCCGCAGCAGATGGCCGGCGTGCTCAGCGAAATCGCCGCTAGCGCCAACGGTAAACTGGTGATCTCGATCGCTGCCGGCATCCGACTGTCCAAACTGACCGAGGGACTCCCCGGCGCACGACTTGTCCGCGTTATGCCCAACACACCTTGCCTGGTCGGTCAAAGCGCCTCGGCCTTTGCCCTGGGCAAGAACGCCACGCCAGCCGATGGTGAATTGGTTCAGCGCATGCTGGAAGCGGTTGGCCGCGCCATGCAAGTCGAAGAAAAACTCCTCGACGCCGTCACCGGGCTATCCGGCTCTGGGCCGGCGTTTGTGTTTGTACTAATCGAGGCACTCAGCGACGGCGGCGTGAAATGCGGCCTGTCGCGCGAGGCGGCTACGACACTGGCCGCGCAAACCGTGCTCGGTGCGGCTATGATGGTGTTAGAGACTAAAGAGCATCCGGCAGTCCTAAAGGATCGTGTCGCCAGTCCGGGAGGAACCACCATCGCCGGTTTACAGGTACTAGAGAACGGCGGCTTTCGTGCGGCATTGATCGGCGCGGTCGAAGCGGCCACACGGCGTTCCATCGAATTAGGTTCTTGATTATTGCAATAGGGGCAAGTGAGATTTCGTCCATGTCATCGATCTTCTGCATTATTGACGACAAGTACATCCCGCTGTATCGGGTCATGTGGGTCGCTGCCACTCCGCACTTTTGCGGTGCCGAGGATTGCGAACGCGAGGGACAGTACGAAGTCCGCCTGGAGCAAGGCGAATCGATCTGGGCCACACTGATCGAGCGAGATTCCATGCTCGAAGCGCTCGACACCTGGCAGGGGGGCGTCGGGCCGGAAGAAGATCAGTGGGAAGGTGAGAGCTAGGCATTGTTTTCGCCAGCAACTCGCGACATTCTATTTGCGCAAATCTTCGTTAAATTGGCGCAAGGGGGCGAATTTTTCTGCTAATTTCGTTGCCCCAGCCAGTGGCTCGGCATTATGATCAATGCTCGACTTTAGCCAGCAGTCTTGACCAGTGAGGATCTTGTGGATGTCTACGTTTGAAAACGACAATTACAAATGGCGCGAAACCTATTTCGTGCTGTTCGACTCGTCGCGTCGACCTGCCTTGGATAAGCTTACCAAGTCGTTGACGCGGCTGAATCCTCGTTTTGAATTGGTCAACCCGACTGAGGATATCGATGGTCGTTTTGAAAGTGTTACTATCCGCTCGCCACAGGACTACGCCGCACTGGACATCAGCTATTTATCCGGCGAAGAGGTCAACGAGCAAGGGGTCGAACTGTCGCTGGAAATGAAGCCGTATGCAACCGAGCCGGACGAGAAACAAAAACTGGCCCGGTTGCCCGAGTGCGATGCACGGTTGGATATCTTGCATTTTGAGCAGCTTGGAGCGAGCACTGCGAACGAGCCGGAAGACGACGCGATGTTGGACCCTGGTGCGCTGTTGCTTGTTCTGGACGCACTGGTGGATCTGACCGGCGGTGTGGGAGTGGACCCTCAAAGCGGGACAATTGTCTGAAAATCGGCCTCCCGCGGACGCGATGGGAGGACTGTCGCGCGCTTTTCGCCAGCGAGCTTCGCCTTGAAGCGTTCTGCTTATTGACCTAAACTAGTGTACTGCATGCTAGTTGCGGAACTTCGGTGGACAATCGTGTCTTCACCGCCAAGCAAACGGCCGGCCTATCTGTAGGGAGTGGTTCGATTAGCGTTTTGCCTCTGACCGATGTTGCCTTTCAGCGTTGTATTTCGCCCAGTTGCGGAGCGACTTATAGCATCGGTGAAGTACGCACGGCCTGCGACTGCGGGCACTTGCTCGATGTCCTGTACGACTGGGATCACCTCCCTGTTCCCAAGTCACTTGCCTCCTTTGAACAAAAATGGGCTCGACGCTACGACCCGCTTTGCCTGAGTGGTGTTTGGCGATTTCGCGAGTTGCTCCCATTTGCTCAGCCCGAGCAGATCGTCACCATCGGCGAAGGTCAGACGCTGCTCCAGCCGTCTCCTGGCGTCGGTAAGTACGTCGGTATGGATCGCGGCGAGGTACATTTACAGTACGAAGGCCTGAACCCTTCCGGCAGCTTCAAAGACAACGGCATGGTCGCTGCGTTTACACATGCACGCACTGTCGGTGCGCGTCGCGCGGCCTGTGCCTCGACCGGCAACACCAGTGCGTCACTGGCGCTGTATTGCAGCGTGACCAAGCTGATGCGTGCGGTGATCTTTATCGGTTCTGGCAAGATCAGCTATGGCAAACTGTCGCAGGCGCTAGACTACGGTGCGCTCACGGTGCAGATCGCGGGCGACTTTGACGACGCCATGCAACGCGTGCAGCAGGTTTCCAAGGAACTAGGCATTTACCTCGTGAACAGCGTCAATCCGTTCCGCCTGGAAGGGCAGAAGACAATCATGTTCCGCGTGCTGGAGAGCTTGCGCTGGGAGATTCCGGACTGGATCGTCGTGCCGGGAGGAAATCTTGGCAACAGTAGCGCCTTTGGAAAGGCATTCTACGAACTTAAACACCTCGGGCTGATCGATCGCATTCCACGCCTGGCGGTGATCAACGCGGCGGGTGCCAATACGCTGTATGAGCTGTATCACCGCCGCGGATTGCGCTGGAACGAGGGACAGCCGGATACGTTGATTTCAGGGAAATACTATCAGAATCTGGACGAAGATGGCCGTCGTGCCAATACGATTGCCAGCGCCATTGAAATCAATCGGCCGGTCAATCTGACAAAGTGCTTGCGGGCGCTGGATGTTTGCGACGGAGTTGTGCGAGAGGTTTCCGAACAGGAAATTGTCGATGCCAAGGCTCAGGTCGGTGCTGGCGGTTTTGGCTGCGAACCGGCCAGCGCGGCCAGTGTCGCCGGTACCAAGCAACTGGTCGCCGAGGGGATCATCGGTCGCAACGATCGCGTGGTCTGCATCCTGACCGGTCATCAACTGAAGGATCCAACTGCAACGGTCGCGTACCACACCACCGACCAAGCGCTATTCAACAAAGAGCTAGGAAGTCGCGGAGTAAAACGCGCCGCATTTGCCAACCGCGCCGTGGCCGTGAATAACGACCTGGATGAAATCATCAAAGCGATTCAGTTGTACAGTTAGTAACTGGACTTTTGCAAACTGTCAGTTCAACCCCAATTGGGCGAAGACGTGTTGCGGTTTTTTGGAATTATCGGTGATTTGAACGATGGCCCACTCGAG
>JAWXCH010000102.1:0-3106 GCA_034440595.1 Planctomycetota bacterium
GCTCCGGCTGCAACGCCACTGCCGGCATGCGACCAGACTGCGCGCCGAATGCAATCATTCGCCCGCCGCGCCGGCCCGGCGCGCTGCCACTGAGCTCGGCCAATGCCGCGTGCACGGGCCAGCTTGGCCGCAGCAGTTCGGCAGGGTCGAACAATGCACAAGCGATGCCTGCATCCAGAGCTTCGACCCCGGGCAGCAAGCGTCGCAGGTCGTCACCCAGTGATTCGACCAAACCGTCAGCGACCTCACGCTCCAAGGTCAGCGACCCGGCGGGGCCATCTGCAGAGATCTCAAGAGCAAGCGCGCCGAGGCAGTGCAAAGTAGTGGACATTGGGTGTGAGCCGGGCGTCGTCGGGTGCACAAACTAGCACTCGACTAGTAGTCCGTTTCATCAACACCTTGCCAAATGAAACGGACGGATTTTTTCGCAGGGCAAGGCGCGAGGAAGCGTCATAGTGGGCTCTATGGCAACGACGAGCAACGCAGCCATGCGGAAAAAGACCCTGTTTCATGGCATTTTTTTGATGAAACGTGACTTGACACCTACGTACTTGGTGCGGTTGAGCCAAATTGAGCTTTGTGCTATGGTCCCGACCGAATCCGATTTCGGTCCTTGATCGAAGACTCATTCTCACCTAATCGCTATTCCGTTGCGTATACCCTGAAGCCACTCAAGACTCTTGCGGATTTGACCCCCAGGACTCCGTGCCCTGAGTTCGATATTACAATATAGGAGTCGCTCGTAATGGCTCGTCTCTCCCTCCTGTCCGACTAGGCGAAAGGTGGCAACTCCAGAACAGTGGCTGGGAATACGACCGTATTGCCGGTTACGTTTACACCGAAAGTAACGTCATAGAAGTGGCCGACGGAAGCGGTGGTTTTCGCGCCACTCCCAAACTCTCGGGGGGCGTGGTGTTGGGCTTTAGAAGTAAGATATGTCCTGGGGGTTGCATAGCAAGGGCCGGCGGGTTTGGTGAGCTTTACATTCCTGAGGTTTATCGCCCTGCGGGAGCCACAATTCAAACTGTCAATTTTAATTTCAGGAGCTACGGCCTCTACGCCGCCAGTGACCATTTCGGCGTGATGCTGCATGCAAAAGGCGACCATACTGACCAAAGTATAGATGGCTATTGGTACACTGGGGTCGGTGCCGCGATTGGCTCGCTACAATATACAGTCGGTAGTGGCAAAAACCCTCAAGTGGCTCAATGTTACGCGGGTATCGAAGTTTTCAATTTGCTTCCAGCTCATTCTATTGGATTATTTAATGAGACCTGCGGAGTGGCACTGAGCGATGGTCCAAGATACAGTGCCGCAGTAACGGCAAAAACGAATGGGCGATTGACCCTTAGAATCAGCTCGGAGGACGGGGTGACTTTGAGCTATCGAGAGTTGCAATTACCGATAGGAGTGCAGTCATGGCATCCAGAATATAACGGCGCTTCGATAGCGGCTGCGCACGCCGTGCACCAACTCGCAACTGATTATACAATTTATATCGATTCCGTTTCCACCACTTGGCAATACTATTAGCCACGCGAGTCACCTGAGGTATTTGCGTGCAGGCTTTGAATTAGCGACAAGTGTCCCCGTTGTCGAGGCTAGTACGAGGTGGGAGCCGAACCTGGCTCCCGCCTCTCCCAATGATTGCTTTCCTGCGAGATGGAGTTTCGAAGGGCAACAGAAATTTCAGAGATACCGCACCTCTGAATTGATGGGATCTGAAGCGGGAAGCGTTTAAGAGTGTAAGGATCCGATGCACCGTGCCGTGACATGAATGCCGAAGGTCGTATTGGAGAGTGAAGTGAACGACGTGGGCCAGAGGTTTTAACTAATGCAGGGCGAGTGCCAATGAGATCGCTCAGCTTTTTCCATGATCCCAAAACAGCTGGCAGCATATTTCTGCGCTTGGAAATTTGTTCGGCAATTGTTGTGGAGCCGGATATCGTTACGACAATCCGTGACGGATCTGGGGCATTTTCCAGCTCGTCGAGGTTTCGCGACCGAATCGACGCAATTTGGCTACCCCGGGGAAAATACCTGGTCCGTGTCGAATTACACTGTGCAATGGATGATAAGTTGCAAGTGAGTGCTTCCGGGTCAATTCGTCACCAGGGGTGCAGGCTACTCCGCTTCGATGGTTCGCTGTTCTCGGCTGAAGCGAGCGAGCTAGAGATGGATGCTGTGAAATCGTTGGCGAATGGAGCGTCCATAATCGCTCTGCCGGGAACTTTTCCCATCGGTCAAATGAGCTGGCAAAAAGGTCTGGGGGACTGGTTTCATCGCCACTTCGACCACGCCGCTCGCACCATCGGCAGCTACATTCTTGGCGATTCCGAACAGTTGCGCGGCGATGTGCTGGATGTGGGTTGCGGCGACGGCATCACCGATCTGGGCTTTGCCTTGCACTACGGGCCACGCTTGATGGTCGGTTTGGACCCGTTCCGTGGATTTGCGCGACTACCCCATATTCTTGAACAAAATGGTGTTCCGCGAGACGCGGTGCCGCCCTCACTGCGCTTTGTTGGCCACGACGGTAATCAGCTGCCGTTTCCCGACGATAGCTTTGACGTGGTGATCTCGTGGGGCTCGCTGGAACACATCGCCGGCGGCTATCGCCAATGCTTGCGCGAAGTGAAGCGGGTGTTGCGCGATGGCGGTCTGTTCTTCGTCAATCCGGGGCTGTTCTTTTCCAACGTCGGTCATCATCTGGGTGAGTTTTCCAGCGAGCCCTTCTTTCATTTGAAAATGTCCGAAGCCGAGCTGCGCGACAAGGTACTGAATGGCTCGCCCGAGCGCGTGGATCGCAGCGGACTGGAGGCCACCCCAGCCGAGTATTGGCAGTGGTACAAGGAACTTAATCCGATCACCGTCACTGAGTTCGAACGCGAACTGCGGGCTCACGATTTCGAGCCTTGGAGGGTTGCGCTGCGCACCGAGTCGATCATCGAGTACACGCCCGAACTGCTCAAGTATCCGATCCAGGACTTGGCGACCACGGAGCTTTACATGAGCTGCCGCAACCGGAAACTGTCCCGACCGCCTGACTATGCGCAACGTCCACCCGACGCGTTCGCGTCGGAACTGGCGCCTTGAAGCTGTCAGA
>JAWXCH010000103.1:0-11392 GCA_034440595.1 Planctomycetota bacterium
CTTAAAGTGCACACGATGGAATGCGTTTAGAATCGCAATTCGCACTCGACGTGGAAGGTGCAGCGGAAACACTCGTCGCGTCTGCTCGCCGGACACAATGAAATCCACTTCCCCGAATGTTTCGGCGAGCAGAATTCTCATGAATGCCGTATTGGAGGCAGTGTCCAGTTGATAACGATCAATCGTATCAATAGCGACTTTTGCGGCGTCGCGATTCCCGGCCGCAGACGCTGTATGGAATTGCTGACGCATCTCCATCAGAGATGGAATTCTCTCCGCCGCGTGCGTGGGACGAGCGAAATAACTCTCACGGAGCATCGCCAACTTTGACACCACAAACGCAACATCATCGCGTCGGGTCCGCCATCGAAAGTACCCTCCGGGCGACAACTCGGATAACGTCTGACCGACGGTGCTAGAGTCGACGGTGCCCGGCGAGACCATCGGTCGGCGTGGGTCGTCCCAGCCAAAGCTCGGAATAATCCAGGCGCGTAAATCTTCGATGACGGCAAGGAGCCCCTCGGCGTCGGGTGCTGTGGTGACCCAAGCAACCGCATCTCCGGATGGCAGAAAGTACGGCAATGAGCACGGGATATGGCCGAAAAGTGCCGTAATCTCATCGGCGAAAGGTGACGATGGATCGATTTCCACTTCATCGCTTCCCGAAAACGCTGGCCGATCGGCGGGCCATGATGCGGAAAGATGCCTCAGCAGAGTAACAGCCGCACTCGTGAGCTTCATCGTGAACCCCTATCGAGATTGTGCCACTGTCGATCGAATTCCAGCATCGTGGCAGTAATCTTTCGATGCCCGACTTCTTCGTCAGCCGCGTGAAATGTCACCTTCTCGCCGCGAACGTAAACCCCGCTGTACGTCAAGTTCATAGAACCCTCGATGTAGAATCGCGGCGTGAGGATTCCCTTCTCATGGAATTCGTCGGGGGCAAACCTGAGCTTAACCGCAGATTGCCTGAGCAAAGGATTCGATAAGAATACTTCTGAAGTCGAGTTGCGGACCGTTATTACTCTGACAGACATCCGTCGTGATAACTCGGCAAGATAGTCGGCGAACCAGATATCGCTTTGATCTGCTTGGTGCGGAAACACTGCGTTCATTTGCCTGTGGCGATTATCAAACAACACGAAATTGGATAGCCATGGCGAGCAAAAATAGGCGGGCTCTGGCACAGGCGGAGCCATGATAAGCGACAACAGCGACGAAGAAAGAAGGTCCAGTAGCGCCACGCCGCTTCCGTGAGACCAGACATCGCGGCTACTCATGAAATCACCCCGCGTAACCGGAAGTTCGTTGCCCATCGACCGCCAATGTTGTCGATCCGCGAGACGGAAATCGCTTGGAGAAGGTATCCAGCCTCCAATTCTCGGGCCAGTAATGTGGGGATCAACAAGGCGACCTTGTCTTTTGACGAGGAGATGACTCGCGCCGAACCTGATCGACATACCTCGTCAACAAGAATGCCCATCCAATTAGCCTCGGTGTCGGCGTCAATCTCGCTTCGTCCGAGAGCAAGCCAAAATGCGGTTAGAGCACGAGACGGCTTTCCGAATGCGTTGTAGCGATTGGGCTGGTCGAGACAATCGCGGCACGAATCTTCACATCCGTCAAACAACATGCGTTGCACCAGGACGTACAGTTGCGAGGCGCTTGGGATTTCCCCACCAATTTTGCCAAACACTCCACCGATTACGTCGCACCACAACCTATCGCGGATGCTTAAATATGCGAAGACCCGTGCGTCGATCGCGAGACCAACTTGATCGCAGCAACGACGCCACTGGCGGTTAAGCAAATGCAAAAGGCGATCTGTCTCGGGCAAGCTCCCGGGTGCCAAGAATTCATTCACGGTCGCCACGACGTGTGAGCGGTCATTGCTCAAGCCTATGTCTTCGAGAGCCCCGCAAAGAGTATCCCGTGCCGAAGCGAAGTCGGCGTACGTGCGCGCACTTCGCACCGCGTCAAAAGCTAGTGCCAGTGAGTCATCGGCGCTCCCCCGGTGTCGAGCCTGATGGATCGCTTCTGCTACTGCGAATGAATACTGCCTCGATTCAGCGCGGGGACAAAACCCAAGGGCATCTTCAAGCGAATCGTTGAATGCCTCGGGATCTGCCCGTAATTGATAAACTACCGACTCGATTTGCCCTAAGCCTCCGCTGGCCAATTCGGTGAGAAAGAGCGAGGCGTCTCCCGTTTCATCCCAAACGACGTCCAGTGCGAAATCGTCCTCGGTTACATCAGATAGTCGAGAGACGCACGCAATACGAAATGCTTGAGCAATGGTGGCAACATGTCGACGGCGAAGCCAGTCCATGAACTCGGAATCCAAGGGCTCCCAGAGAATTCGCTCAAGTCTGGCAATCTCCTGCACAAACAATGGATCGCTCCACAAGTCCAGCAGGTCCGTTTTGCGTCGACCGTCAACATCGCCGCCATTGTGATCAGTGCCTTGGATCCCAAACACACGATCAGCTACGTGTCGCGCTGCCACGGCGCGATCGTTCAGTAAGGCTTGCGCCTCTCGCAGAGGGACATGTTGTCGAATTGCAGTTGAAGTCAACATAGCCAGCGAGGTTCGCCAGACAAGTTCCGCCATGAACACGTTGACCCTGCCGCGAACAGCGGGATCGGTGCTCAATCGATGCAAGAAAAAATCTGCACGAAGTCGTGCCTCCATGTCGGGTTGCACCGGCGGCAATCCATCTAAGTGAGCGCGATTGATTCGAACACGAATTCCATCAACGGTTCGGATAAACCCAATAGCCTCTTGCGTTGCCCGCGGCTCTGTTTGGTCGCTCGAATTGACCGATTGAAGTCGCAGGGTTCCGCGGAATCCCTGGCCTCTGTCGTTTCGGAGTTCGTACTCTGCCTCGGTGGCGTATCGCAGAAGACGGACTAGTCTTGCGTCCCGGTGAAGGAAGGCCTCGCATCCATCGATGACATGCCGCCATCTCCCCGTGGAGAACACCGGAAGCCGTAGAGGTTGGCCAATTCCGGTTAGTGCGCTTTGCCAAGTCCAAATGCCATTGCTGCTGTCTCGGATAGTTGGTGGCCGTGGCGTCAGTGGAATGGTCTGAGGCTGATAGACCTGGACGTCAGCGATCGATTCGATAAACACGCTGTCGGGAAAGACCTCATGAACGCTGCATACCAAGTCGCCGCCGGCAAGATGCAAAGATATTGGGTTCCAATATCCTGACTCATTCAATCTAAGCGAGAATCGCTTCGAAACGTGGCCTGGACATCCTTCTGAGAGTCCATGAGAAACGCTAAGAGTTTCCTCGCGCTTGTCATACGGTGGATTAACCCAATCGACCTGCACGTCGGCGATTTCGAGATCCGAAAAGGTTGCCGCCGGCAAAAACTCGGGTAGCGGGCGGAAGAACTTCGCGTCCTCTTGGGCCCCGCTCTGCTTGGGATCAGCGAACTTCCATCGAGCTTCCAGTCTTCTGAGCAACGCAGGCACCGCGTGACGGAGGAGCGGACGCGGACTTTCCCACAATATCGCATCAAGATCAGCTTCAGAGAGGGACGCTTCGCCAGAGATCATCGGCCGCGAAAATAAGCGAGAGAAATCGCGCCGGAATTGTGTCCACAGGGATCCGCGCGCAATGAAGTCTTGGAGAATAACAATCGCCCGGTCTTGTGCACCAGAATTGCTTGCTACCGGTCGCGAGAGGAAATCAAACGGACCGACGTATCCACCGATCCGTCTCCCAAGCCAGTCGACAAGGAAGTAGACTGCTTGAGTCCGCAATACATGCGGGTTCTGCACAGGCAAGCGCACGTTATCGATCTCTGGCAAAAACAGCCGGTGGGCGTGCTGGAATGCCCACCGATCCTGACCGTAATCAGAAAGTATTACTGCGGTGATTGGCCGAGTGCCGCGACGACGGCCTGCTCTTCCCTTTCGCTGAATGAAGGATGACATTGACACTGGCCGCTTGTAGTGCAAGACGGCTCCGACCTCTGGATCGTCGAAGCCAACTTCGAGTTTGCTGGTCGCAATGATCAAGTCTGCGGCCATGCCACCCGTCGCGTCCATAGCAGTGCATCGCCCAATGACTAAGGGTTGCTGTAGGCGATGACCAATTTCAAGCGGAAGTTCCCAAGTCTGTCCTTCGTGCCGAAGGCGGGTGAACTGTGCTGGAGTAACGGCGCCTTGAGCCGGAGGAATTCGAAGTCGAGCCAGACGTTGTGCTTCCGCATTGCTCATGTCCGCGTACCACCTGTTAACGCTGTCAACGTTGTCGGTGAATCCGAACACTTTGCGGCTGTAGAACTCCTCCGGTTTCACTGCCCGTCCAATTGGCGTCGGAGCCGCAGCCCTCGGCGTCAGCAACCGAGTCAACAACATTCCGGCTTGAATCGCGGTTGAAAGCAACGCCGTTCCCGACGAAGGGTCGCCTTTCAACACCAGATTGTACTCCATGCCCTCCTCGGTCATATCTGCCTCGGCCGGCTTGAACTCCGTGACCAGATTGGGAGACAATCCGACTGTTGCTGCGAGGTGAGTGGTGGCCTGTTTGAGCGTCGCCGAAAGGCCGACTGCGTGGAACTTCCGAGTTTTGGCCCAATACCGCCAACGTCGCAAAATCCACGCGACCTGAGCGCCGGGCAGGCCCTCATACGTATGCACTTCGTCAAGAAGGAGAAGCCTCGGCTTCCAGGAATCTGCGATTCCGAAAGTTCGAGCCCATTGCGGGCTGCCAAGTTCTCGATTGAGCATCTCTGCCGTGAGGAATAGGAAATCCGGCAGCTCGTTGCGGATCTGATCCCGAGTAAGCGACACTTCTCGATCCGGAATGATTGGCGTGTTACCACCGGCCACATGGAGACAAGTTCGGCCGGCGCTCCGATCTGCGTCGCGCCATATCAATTCTGCATTGCGGTCGATCGGCGATTTTAGATAGGGAACGACGTAGCCACCATCAACACGCCGCCAACCTGCGTTGTCTAGGCGACGGCGGCCATATTCACTTCCGAACCAGTCCGCTTTCGGCGTATCCCCGAGTAGTGCACCAATACGAATGGGACGCAGGCCGTTCGCGCGAAGTAAGTCCCGGAGCTTTGCTGCTTCGGACATGAGTTCGCGAAACTGATCGGCAAGCAACACCGTACGAGGGTAGATAGCCAGTGCCTTAGTGAACGACGGTGCGTGAAGTTCAGTAATACATCCCAGAAGGGCTGGGATATAGAATGCCTTGGTTTTACCTGCACCGGTTCCTGCGGAGACGATTGAACCACTTGCACCATCTTTGCCGTACTGGCCGAGGATGTGCCCAATGGCGTCGCGCTGAAAAGCACTGAACGCGATTGGGCCATCTCGGTCCTGCGACAGCGCGAGGAACGCAGCATGCTGGAGATTGGGTTGGGTGCAATTCTGCGAAATGGAGTTCCACACCTGGTCGACGGTCAGATCGCGTCGAGGATAACGTCTGCTTGCAAGGAGAATCTTGATGTCGGAGACAAGCTTTGGAGCAACGGCCCAATCGTTTGGGTCAAATCGCTGTCGAAGTCGTCCCATTAACCGAACCCCCTCGGCAAAGCGTGAGCGATAACTCGGTCCGGTTGGATCTACCTGGTGGAGGAGCGTACCAACTTCCATACGCTGCAAGAGTTCAGGTACACTTTTTCCACATGAATCGATTGCATCCCGAAAGGATGGAGTGGCCTCGGTCGTCAGCGCCTGCTCAATTTCCGCCGACGAGAAACGAATATCGTAAAACCCCCATGAGAGGAGACGCTCCTCGCGACGTTCAATAAAGGAAAGTAACTCGCTGGTCAGCTCGAAGTCCGTCATTCGACTTGATCCTTTCAGTCCGCTTCCCAAGAGCTACTGCTTCAATGTCACGGTCAACATCGACCAGAGATCGTTCTTGTCGAAGAATTCCTTGACCTCTGGCTTGAACAAGTCTCGAGGATCAGCGCCTGCTATTCTTTCTGCGGCACGTGTTAAAAACGTTCCGAGCGGCCCCGTCAAGCCGAGCATTGCGATCGCGTTGGCCAACGCATCAACGTCCGCACGCACTGAGACCGCCCGATCATTCTCATATGGCGGCCGAGTGGCATTCTCTTTCAATCGTCTGAGTGCAAGCGAGAGTTCTTCCGCGCCGGTAAGTCGAAGTTGTTGTAGCGCCGCGATCAGTTTGTCGTATCGATTCAAGACTGCTGCGAGTTCCTCCGTCCAAGTGTTTGACAATGATTTTTCTGCCGCTAGACAGCTAGATCCGATATCGGCAACAGTCTCTGATGTCTTGCTTTCGGCGATTCGACCGCCATCTTCGCTCAGTCGCTTGTGCAATCTCCTAGCTGCGCGAGCGAGCGCTTTGAGACAGTCGTCGACCTTGCTCAGATTGACATCTTCAAACACGACCGGCGCTGACAGACGCCCCGATCGTGTGAGGCGGACGGCCTGTGAATGCTGGCGCAGTTTTGTCAGGTACTGTCGTGCTGATTCAATCCGCTTCGCCTGCTTGCTCTTTTCGGGGAGAGACACGATCTGCTGTCGAAGTCCTTCCAGACTGAACGTCGTTGGCATCGGTACCTTCCTCGCTTTCTAATGCGCGATCCCTGATTTCAGATTCGCTTGTCGATTCATCCGCCTGCTGACTTGACGATGGACCAGCGACTCCGGACAACTCTGATAACAATTTCAGCACCTCTGCTTCGAGACCTGCATCTGCTTGATCCGGAAACAGCGACGCTTCCAGTTCATCAAGTTCCCCCTTAAAATCGCGTAAAAATCGGTCAGCAGACTGTAGCGAGATGGTAGCCTCTTTGACTTGCTTTGGATCGAACAACAGCACATCTAAGTTTTTTGTTGACGCAATGACCTCAAGTCCCCGTCGAATTGCACGCCCCCATGAGTCGGAGTTTTCAGCATAAATTCGCCGCTGCCACAACGGGTCGAATGTGGGATCTGGCCGAGCACTTTGTCTGCTCTCCTTCTTGGCAATCATGACCTCATTCAACGCTTTACAATATGCTGTCATGGATTCCTGTGCGTCGCACAGAATCACGCCGGAACTCTCAATTGTGCTTTTTATCTGTGCAAGTAGATCGTTAAGGCACTGTCGCTCACTTGCTATCGCCGTTGCGAGAGTGGCGTAAGCTGCCATGCGCTGCATGGCAACATAGCGCGATTTCCAGTAGCTGGAAAAGTAAACCTCCGGCAATGGTTTGATCATCAAGTCTGAGGCGAACGCTTCGGCATGTTCGAGTATGGGTCGCGGGTCGATGAAATTGATGCCTCCCGTGGCGCCTTGCGGGACGTTCAATTCATCAAATAGGAAGCTTCGCACGGTGTTGCATCGAGACTGCATGTCCTCGATCAGTTTGCCTATCGCAGGGGACAACGAAAGGGGTTTACCTGCGTCGTCCCAGATATTAGCAAGGACCTCCCGTACCAGATCGTCTCGCTTGTCTGGAAGTCGCAATCGGGAACGAAACATCGCAACGGCTGCTAAAAAGCGCACGGCGGCGGCGACGGGCTTGGATGCATCGACGTCATTCACCGCTTTGAGTCGCTCAACAATCATCGCATGATTGCGTCGCAGCCACCTCGACACATACCGTTGGTAAATGCCGCCGTATTTGAATTTCCACGAGCCATTCCCAACGTGTTCGAACTGGGCCAGAGCCTCAAGCGCGTGGTATGTCTCATCGTTACGCGGAAATGAGAGCAGGAACGAGGTTACGGGATTTGACGTCTGGCCCTCGATCTGGACGTACTCGTATTTGTCCTGGATCAGTGATTTCCAGACATGAGTTGGAACCTGTTCCTCATCCCACGCGATAGCACGTCGAATCAGGCCAGCGAGAAGTCGACGCGGCTCCTCGTCCTTCTGAAATTTTTCACCCGCTTTCCATCGATTGAGTCGCTGCAGAAATTCATTGAGCTTTCTGCTGGCGGGGGACGTGACGGGTTGCGGAGTGACGGGTTGAGGAGTTGGAGTTACAGGTTTGGGGCGAGCCTCAGCCGGCTTCACATTCCGACTGAGCTTCGGGAAGCCGAAATGAATCAGGATCGGTTGAAGCGCCGACGCTAAGTCTTCGGCTTGAGCATTGCTGGGCAGGTCGAACCATAGTCCGGTGGCAATCCGAAGACGTTGACGCTCTTCGTCTGTCCAGCCAGCGCCGCTGCAGTAGGTTTGAGCGAATGCAGTCCAGTAATCAAACGTGGGAACGTTAACGGGAAGGGTTGCGGGAGGAACGGACGCCAAGTCTACGGCATTGCCCCGATCAGAAAGAATCGGAATCATTGTCTGAGCAAGTAGACCACGCGGAGTTCTCTGAATGCCAGGGCGGTCAGTTGCCAGTGCATTCAATAGCCGGGATGGTGCCGCCTTGGTAAGCGGGAACATTCCGACTTCGACACCACCCAGCGTGACGCTACCAAACACCTGATGACACAGCTCTACTTGTGGGCACAAGGTGCACTTGCTCTCGGTGATGTCACTGACGGTGCGGCGGTGTTCGGCAATTCGTCGCACGGATGCTTCATCCAAGCGAATGGCATTCAGATAGCGGGCGGCAAGCTTCGCCGTTTCGTCTGGGTCTTCTCGCCAATCCCCAGCGGCAGCAGTGCCTATCGAGTAGGTATGGGTAAGCCTTTGGCGGACGTTGTCGCGAAGACGAGCGAATCCAGCCTCCGTTAGGCCGAGAACTGCGATCATGTTGCACAACTCAGGTCGCGGTTGTGGTTCTACGGCGTTGATGACTTCGGTGTCCAACTCACCCATCGCGGAGACATCTTCGATGAAGATGGCCAGGATCTGCCCCTGGGCCTTGAGTTCCCGGCGAATTTCGTCAAATACCTCCCGTAGTTTGTTTCCGCCTAATCCTGTCACCTCTTGAATCGCGTAGCGGAGCGCATCATTCATTTCTGCTGCCGCTTCGAGACGAAGTTCGCGATCGTCGTCCAGCTCATCGAGCAGATCGCGCACAGCCTCTGATGAATGACGGGGATCGCGATACTCCGGCGTGGGACTCAGATCAACGGCCGAGAATTCTGCCATCTCTGTAGCTCCATCCATCCCGGCCGGCTCATTCAATCGACGAATATTCAGATCGAGCGGACCTCCAATGCGGCATAGCCAACGGCCGAAACCCTCAGAACGGCACGCTTCCGAGAGACTTTTAAGCGAACGAGGGAGTGCGGGCTTGTCTCTATTCTGTCGCAAGCTTCCCAACTCAAGGCTCAGAGCCATGAGCAGCTTTTCCTTCGCCGTGTGATCACCGATCTTTTCGAGCGCCTGGCGGACAGGTTCGAGGTGCTTATGAAATGCGCTTCCCAGTTGTTGAATCATCTGTGACAGCGCGTCCTTCAGGGTGCCAGTGCTGCGTTGAATCAAGATCGTGCAGATGCCCTTCAGCTCTCCTCGGGACAGTGCGTCATCCGTTCGCAATTTGAGCCAATGGATCAGGTGAGATTTACCCGTACCGGGATTACCGTGGACCGCAGCCATGACATCGCCACGACCAGTGACGACTTCGGCAAAGCATTGAGCTTCGCCGATGCGACGCTGTGCGCGCTCGTCCCAAATCCGAGTGACCGGCGCATGTGTAGCCAAGAAGTACGGCCGATCATCTGCCGACAAGAGAGCAACACCGGCGCTGCTAATCGCCTTGCGGACGTTGGCGGGATCCCAGCAGGGTTCAATCGGCTTGATAGACATGTGCTACTTCCTCGCCGTCAGTTCGATTGCAACCAATCTCGGCCCGCTGAGTCCTGTCGGGTCGGATTGCTCAAGACCCCATCCTTCGGCGTCCTGAGATGCGTCAAGGCGAATGATTCCCTCGTCGTGCAGGTCTAAGAGTGCCTGGGCTAGTCCGATCGACAAGAGATGTTGAGACTGATTGTTGTTATTGGCGGCCTTTGCAAACAGCGCTCCGCCATCGAGCTCAGGACATGCCTGTCCCAGTGACACAATAAACGCCTCATCGTCCAATCTCTTTGCTTTTCCAAAAATTCCAGAGAGGGCTCGCCGAACCCTTCCGTACGGATTGCAGTTGAAGGATTCGGACGAATCATACCAGCCAAGTCCTGCCCATCGCATCCACCGATGCATCCCCGTCACCTTCTCGGCGTTGAAAGGGTTTGGCATCGCTTGGTCTTGAAATACGTCTCGATTGAAATCCCTCGCCCATTCATCTCCTTTTCTGCCAACGTCACTGGAGCCCACACTTAACATATACGCGTAGAACAATGCAAAATAAGGTTCAACCGATATACCAGACAGAACGATCCGGTCGAAGGCCTCAAGTAGCAGTTCGCGCGTCGCTCGCTTTCCCATTTTGTCTGCTCCTACCAGTACCAGTCTACCTCCGTCGTCTTCGACTAATGACAGTTCCTTCGCCGCGCGTAGCACAGCCTTTGCCTGACCGCGCTGAGGATTGACATGCGGTAGTCCGTCAGGTTGAAGCAGGTTGTAAAGCATATCCGCATCAACAACACGTTTGTCTCGCCTGAGATTCCGAAGCACATCGATTAGAACCTCCAGACGCGCTGGAGTGGTGATTGCATCCGTAAACATCAACCACCTCCGTCGTTGGTGTCGATCCACTGCCGCCAGTCAGTGAATAAACGAGATCCGCTGGACATCAGCAAATGCCGGCCAGTCGGCTCAATGTAAAATGGCCCGCAGAAGAGGTGTGAAATCCGGCGTCCCTTCCTCAATGCGAGTCCTTTAGCACTCGGGTGGTTAATATGAATGAACGCAACATCCTCGGCCTTGTAATCAGGAATGGGTTGTCTTCATCGACAGTGTCCATCCGAAACAAGTCCGACCTCCCTTGCGCAATTTCACCGATCTGCTTCAGGATGGTTGCGAACAGGTCTCCCCGGATCGGGCAGTCCACCACAAACCTTCTAATTTGCTTACGACGAATACATTGTCGCACCAACTCGCGAAACATGACCTGATTGGCGCCAACCGGTTCCGGACAATTCCCAATCACTTCGAGAGACGGAACAACAGAATCTATTGGCTCATTCGTTACAGGTTCGACTGGTAGCGGCGGGCACACACCCATCTGCGTCTTTGTCCGACGGCAATGTCTGCATCCACCGCAAACCGCAACTGTTCCCTTTCCGTAGGTTCGTCGCAACAGCTTTTTAGTGCATGTATTTCCGGTGAGGTACTCGCGCATCTGATTCAGGCCATCGGCAGCCTCAGCGAGTTCCAAGTCGCGTTGCTCTGCGATGCTTGTGCCGAGGTTATTCGTGTCGGGCATAAAATCTAATATGCGGATCGTTAGCCACTCCGAAGCATCCTCCTCGTCTGTTCCGTCTTCGTATTCAATGTCGAGAAGCTCAAGCTTCTTCGCGCGGATGAGTTGCAGGATGAGTCGCTTGTTCCACAAGGCATTTTGC
>JAWXCH010000104.1:0-2841 GCA_034440595.1 Planctomycetota bacterium
CCATGGAATACATCGCAATTGGATTGCTCATCGCTGCTGCGTCGGTTGGGCTGCTGTGGTTCGTTGCCCCTTGGCTACGAGCAGCGAACAGTGCATCCAGGCTTCCTCCTTCGCAACGTACTCTCAGTCGATCTAAACCGGCTCGCAGGAGCAGGGAGCGCCAAACAATGGACGACGATTCACTCGATGGCGGTCAATCGCCGGATCGTGAACGAGGCGGGCCAAGCTGGGCTCCATTCTTCACCGATCAGCAGTGGGATCAGTTTATCTTCGAGGTGAAGGTCTACTTTGCCAACCGTAGCCTGCCGATTGAGATCGAGCAGGGGGTGGTGAAGGTTCGCACTGCCGAACGCGAAGTGCATCAGCTTGGGCTGAGCAATCTGGCGCAGATGTGCCACGCGGCAGAGCGTGGGGAGTGGTCGGCCATCGTGTCGCGGCACTTTGAAATGCTGGAGCGGAGTCAGGAAGAGGTCAAAGCGGCCGAAGAAGACATTTTTGATTTTGGACTGACTCGCGACAAGTTGCACGTGCGAATCAGCGATGAAGATTCAATTCCCGAAGATCTGGTCGTGCATCGGCAGGACTTGCCAGGGACGCTGTCGTATCTGGTGCTGGATCTGCCGTCGAGCGTGCTCAACGTAAAACCGATCGATGCCGAAATGTGGGGGCGTAGCGTTGACGAGCTATTTGAAACCGCCATTAACAATGTACAAACCAACTGCAAACCTCAAATTTCTGAGCAGGTGCTGCAAGGGGGCGTCAAGATAACGGCCCTGCTGGGGGACAGCTTCTTTGTAGCGTCGCTGGCGCTGCGGCTGGAAAAATACTCGCGCTGTGTTGGCACCTATGGATCGCTGGTCGCGATTCCGCACCGGCATTGCTTGCTGGCGTATCGAATCGAATCGCTAGAAGTGGTTTCGGTGGTTTCTACGCTGGGGATCATTGCACGCGGCATGTGCGAAGAGGGGCCGGGGTCGATTTCGCCACGTCTATACTGGTACCGCGACGGACAGTTTATGGATTTACCGTACGAGATCGAAGACGACTCGTTCATGTTCCGTCCCCCAGAGGCCTTTGTCGAACTGCTGGAGGAGCTAGGCAAGGGTGATGAGGGAGGGGCAGAGTCGCCGTTTGAGTGATCTCCCTGAAAACGGGACCGCCAAAATTAGGATTCCGGCGGTCGGTTAATCCGTATCCTAAAAATGCGGTTCAACTGCTAGAATACTGCTAGCTGACGACATAGTATTGAATACGCTGTGTCCTATTGCGTTTTTCTAACTTCTGAAACTTGCCGCGGTTGACTGCATGCCTGAAATCCAGCGAAATCCAACCCGTTCTGTCCAGATAGGTTCCATCTACATTGGTGCTGGCCACGCGATTGCAGTGCAGAGCATGACGGCCACCTCGACGCAGGATGTCGCGGCGACCGTGGCGCAGGTCAATGACTTACACTCGCACGGGGCGGATGTGGTGCGTATCGCCGTCGATAGCCGCAAGGATGCCGAAGCACTGGCCGAGATTCGCAAACAAACCGCCGCCAACCTGGCGGTCGATCTGCAGGAAAATTACCGTTTGGCAACTCAGGTTGCCCCGCATGTCGACAAGGTGCGCTACAATCCAGGTCACCTTTATCACCACGAACGTGAAAAACCGTGGCAGGACAAGGTCCGCTTCTTGGTCGATGTTGCCGGTGAAAATGACTGCGCGATTCGCATTGGTGTGAACTGTGGCAGCGTGGATCCGGCCAAGAAGGAAAAATACGACGCACACGATTCGATCTCGCCAATGCTAGAAAGTGCGCTGGAGCATTGCGAGTTGCTCGACTCGCTTGGCTTCACGCGGTACTGCGTGTCGCTGAAGGATTCGGACCCAGCCAAGGTGATCGACCAGAATCGACGGTTTGCAGCAATACGGCCTGATGTGCCGCTGCATCTTGGTGTGACTGAGGCTGGCTTGCCTCCCGATGGCATCATCAAAACGCGAATCGCATTTGAGCAACTGATCGGGCACGGCATTGGCGACACAATTCGCGTCTCGCTGACGGTGCCCAACTCGCATAAAGGAGAAGAGATTCAAGCTGGGCGCAATATTCTGGCCGATATTGCCGCTGGTCGTGTGCGGAGTGTGGTCGACTTTGGCCGCGATACACTCAACATTATTAGCTGCCCTAGTTGTTCGCGCGTCGAAAACGAGGCGTTCATCGAACTGGCACAGCAGGTCAAGGAGATGACCCGGTATGCACAGCAATACGCGCTGACCATCGCCGTGATGGGCTGCCGAGTCAACGGGCCAGGAGAGACCGATGACGCCGACTTGGGCCTCTGGTGCGGGCCTACGCACGTAAATCTAAAACGCCGCAGCGAGGCGCTGGGTGCATTTGCATACGATGAGATCCTACCCAAATTGAAGCTGGAACTGGATCAGCTCATTCAGCAGAAGCAGGGGGCAGGGGTGGGGTAGTCCTACACCAACTCCCACAGCGCCGCGCCATATCTCGGCATCGTGAATCGCACATGGCCGGTTGAGTGCAGATCGCTGGCCGGCAGTTCACCCTCTCCGCCGAATTCTGTGGCCGTGGAGTTCAATCGCTGCTGCCAGGTGCCAGCCGGTAAATCAAAGCCTGCCTCGTGTGGATCAGATGAGAGATTGTAAACCGCTAATATCTGATTGATGATTTGCGCCCCTTCACCAGTCGACTCCCAGCGCCGAATTGCCAGCAATTTGTGATTGTGCTGCGGCGTGATCTGCATCCGCTGCTTGCTCATATTGTGCAGTGGCGGCAGTTCCTTACGCAACTGAATTGCCTGGCGGTAGAACTCGAACAATTGCGCATGCGATCCG
>JAWXCH010000105.1:0-3487 GCA_034440595.1 Planctomycetota bacterium
CGGTGCTTGCCCATCAGGATGGTGGCAATGTCACTGGCCAATCGTCCGACGACCTTTTCGGTGGCGTCGACCACGAACCATTTGGCAGTTAATTCGCCGGGCTTGGCGACGTAAGTCTTGGTGTTCATAAACGTAACGAACTAGTTGTGCGAATTTCAGTGTTCTTACAAATCGCTCGGTAATCGCAGCCAAAATGAGGCGAAAACGGCTGATTTACGTACTCAGAAACATCATAGCTAGAAACGAAAACCGCCCCCGGCGGTAGCGCCATCCGGCGGCGGCAGTTCCAAGCGAAACCGCGATTTTACTCGTTTCGGAGACGGTGAGCAAGAGTCAACTAGGGAAATTGCCCGCAGTTCCCAGCCCAGATCCAGCAGCGGGGAGACGCGGCTTCCCCGCCCAAATTGGCACCCGTTCCGTAATAAAATAGCCTTTCTGAACGGTTGTACAGGTGCTGTCGTTTTAGTCTCACAGTGGATAGTCAAACCGGCTCGCTGACAAACTGGTTTCGCAAATCGTAATGACTCGCAAAATTCGACTTTGTCGAAGAGAATAGGCATGTTTAAGTGGGTCGCCAGTGCATACCCAAAGTGTAATGACAGCCTGGCAGAATCAGACTATCCAAAAAAATCAGGCCAATTGATTTTTTCGGCTCGCCAGGGCGCGGTCTAGACTGAAAGTGCCGCATTTTTCCGAGATATCCAACGTGGAATGAACCACTCCGCCACCTCTTTTTTTGGCAAAATCCTTGAAATACTGTGAATGGATTTTTTTGTGAGTACAATGGCAATCACTTCCCTCAACTCATCGCTATACGCCCCACGTTTCTGACGAAATCAAGTGATCCCATGCGGGCAAATTCTACATCAGAATTGCGACTACCCCCCGGCCCGGAAGAGCGACTGGCTTTCGCCCAGAATGGTTTGATCCCGTCGCCATTGACGGTGCTGAGCGATCTAGTCGAGCGATACGGCGAGGTGGTTCGCTTTTCGACGCGATACAACACCAGCACGCTGGTCAACAACCCGGCGTATGCACGTCAGATTCTCGGCAGCCATGACTTTGTTCGTGGCGCTCTGTTGAGAACCATTTTGGGAAATGGATTGCTGGCCGCCGACGGTCCCCATTGGGAGCGACAGCGCAGAACGATGCTGCCAGAATTCCGACCGGCCAAAGTCGAATCGCTTGTAGATTCGTTTCGTGAGATCACTTTGGAACACATCCAGAATCTATTGGCGGTTGATGAGACGGATCCTAAAAACCTGACACGCATAATGGAGCGAATCGCGCTGTCTAACATCGCGAGTGGGCTTTTCGGCAGCGATATTTCAGATTCCTTTCTGGACGCATTCGGCCTGGTAGTCCGCGATCTGGGTGCGCTGGGCAACGCGACCAATTTTGGCATGCCACTGGTTCGCACGCCGGAAAGCAACCGCAATTTCTCCGCCGCGATGCAGGCCATCGAATCGTCGGTCGATGAAATCCTGGACGCCGAGTCCAATTCGCGCGGGCTATTGCATTGCCTGAAATCCCACCAGACCGAAAGCGGGGCACCACTTACGCGGCGCGAGCTGCGCGATGAAATAGTCACCATGATTACCGCCGGTCACGAGACGACCGCGGTCTCGCTCGGCTGGATCTGGCATGTGTTGATGTCGCAATCTGCGGTCTGCGACAATTTCTATCAGGAAATCGATCGGGTTCTGAATGGTCGCCCAATCACCGCCCAGGATGTTCCAAAACTAACTTTTACTCGTCAGTTGATCGATGAAACATTCCGTCTTTATCCTCCGGTCTGGGCGATTGGTCGGACGGCACTGCGAGACGCCACTGTTGGTGAATACCACATTCCGGCGAATTCGCTGGTCGTAATTAGTCCTTTTCTTCTTCATCGTCATCCGGGATATTGGACCGAACCAGAACGTTTTGATCCCACACGTTTTGCGGATGAAGCGGCGCACGATGATGGATCGTATATTCCTTTTCTATCGGGGCGGCATTTGTGCATTGGCAAGCATTTTGCACTGACAGAAATCGTTGTCGTTCTGGCCACCATTGCGCAACGCTTTCGGTTTCGGCGGGCTAATTCAGAACCGGTGGTATTTGCGCCAAGTATCGCCCTACGGATGCAATCCCCTTTGAGAGCGTTCGCCCTGCCGCGACAGGGTGAGTTGGTGCAATGAAACTGACTGCAGATATAGAGCTAAACTTGCCCTCTGACGCGCGCACCGGTGGTTGCTTGACCATGCCCGAAGTGCTGCGTTGGCGCGCATTGCATCAAGCAGAGCGCACGGCCTTCCGTTTTCTGCAAAACGGCGAGGAAGAAACGACTGTCATGTCGTATGCCGAATTAGCCGAAAGCGTTGAATCCATTGCGGGCTTTTTGCAGCAGCAGGGTCTGGTAGGTGAGCGTGTGCTCATTCTCCTGCCGATTGGCGCTGAGTACGTTTTGGCGATTTTGGGTTGCATGGCGGCTGGCGCCATTCCAGTGCCGATGGCGGCACCACGTCCCAAGCGTCAGTGCGAGCGACTGGAAACGATTGCGCGAGATTCCCTGGCAAAAGGAGTGATCACATCGTTTGCACTGCGCGATGCACTGGCTACAGAACTCGACGAACTAACGCGGCATACCAATTGCAGTGTATTTACGATTGAAGAGTGCCACAGCAGCAATGTTTGGACCCCGGTAACCGTCGATGCGCAGACACTTGCCTACATTCAGTACACCTCCGGTTCGACCACTGCTCCGCGCGGCGTGATGGTCACCCACGGCAACGTCCTGCACAATTGTCAGGCAATCGCTGCCGCAAGCCAGCGCGACGATGCGGATGTGGTGGTGAGTTGGCTCCCCTTTTTTCACGACATGGGCTTGGTAGGAACGCTGTTTTGTCCACTGCTCTACGGTTATCCTTTGGTGTTCATGCCGCCAGAAGCGTTCGTGATGCGACCCATCCGTTGGTTGAATCTGATCTCGAAGTACCGAGGGACATTTTCCCCGGCACCGAATTTTGCTTATGACCTGTGTGTACAAAAAATCTCCTCCGAGCAGCGCCAGAGCCTGGATCTTTCCTCGTGGCGGGTAGCGTTCAACGGTTCAGAGCGAATCTCCGACCGATCACTGAACGAGTTTGCCAAGTTGTTCGGGCCGTGCGGTTTTTCACCGCAGACAATGCGCCCCTGTTATGGCCTGGCGGAAGCGACATTGATGGTGACCTGTTCCACGGTGGATCAACCACCCCGAATTTCGCAATTTCGATCCAGCGCGCTGGCCCTGGGCACCGCGGTGCCAGTCAGTGACGGTACTAGCCTCGTCAGTTGCGGCCAACCGGTGGAGAGCACGGAAGTGGTGATCGTCGATCCAGAGACGCGGAAATTGTGTCCCGAGGGGATCGTCGGTGAAATCCTGATATCTGGACCAGGTGTTACGGCGGGCTATTGGAACAACCAGGAACTCACGGCGGAGCTGTTCGAGGCTCGGATTGCCGAC
>JAWXCH010000106.1:0-3153 GCA_034440595.1 Planctomycetota bacterium
ATTGGAAGTCGAACTGGTAGTTCCCAGGCCCAGGCAACAGCGACTCCCAGATTTGCTTGGCAGCCTGGAAATGGGCTGTAAGAATCGCGCCGTTGGGGTCCCATGTAGGGCTTTCGTTGCCCCCGAAGTCAGTGGAGTACTCCATGGAGATCGTAATCGCGACCGCCGTCGGCTGAAACACGGCACCCAGCACGATCGCGGCGGCAATGAGCCTGGCGGAACGCATCGCCAAGAAAATCCGCAAGTCACGGTGGCTCAAGTGAGATGCCCACCCTAACGCGATGACGGTCTCACGTAAGACTCGAACTCCGGGCATCCGAATACCTCCCTTTGAAATGAATCAACAACGGTCGGCAAACCAGAAAATCGCTTAATTTCCAATACAGCACCGCCTGGGGCGCGCAGGCCCCGCTATTGTAACTGCAACGCGCGACCATCTGGAGACAGAAAATCCCGGGTCGGAAGGCATTTTTCTAGGACTCGTTGCGACAAACCGACGTTTTGTCAGCTTCGTCAGCCAATCGAGAGAGCAGCAATCGAAAGGCGCGAAGCTGTGGCTGAGTCATAAACTCGTTAACGCATGACGCACGTTATCTAGCCACCGATTTAGAAACGGCTAGCCTCGGCGATGGCAACGAACGCTTTCGACGGGCGCCTCTCAACTCATCGATGTGGTAGCTATCCGGTACTGATATTTCGTGCCGAGAACTCGTCAGCTTTCTCGAAACGAGATCGCGGGTATTTCCGGCCCGATGGAAGCCCGCAGCAAACCAACGATTTTGGCACAGCTGATGTCGATAGCCGTTTCGTAACCACTGACGGTTCGTCCTTATGCACCTTGCTTGTACAGCTGTGGTCAGATCTGCTCGATAACGCTCGACGACCCGAATTGGCACAAGGCCATATCACATCCGGTTAATTGTCAGCCTAGAAATTCATTTCCCATTGCGTGTAAAAGAAGTCACCGTCGCGCGGCGCGAGAATCTTGTCGCCGCGCCAGAAGTGAGAGTATCCGAACAGGACATTCGTTCGCGGCCCAATCTTGTACTTTGCCAACAAGTCGAGCTCATCGCCGATATGAGTTCGTGACAGGCTTTGATTGGGAGTGCCGCCGATGCTGGGGACGATATCGCTCGCGCTGTTGGAAAGGAAATACCAGTACCAAATTTGAAATTCCAGTTTCTTCGTAGGGTTCACGGTCATCAGCACGTTGGGCGCTTCGATGTTGGATCTCTGCACCGCGTCGATGAAGCCAAAGTATTTGTGACTAAGCGGAAACAATTGATTGAATCGATTGAAGTCGCCGCCCGGGAAGTTTCCGGACGCATAGTCGTAGTAAACCCAGACTGTAGGTGTCCAACGGTGTTTAGGGTACTTATGGCCGATGCCGGCCGTGGCGAACCCTGCGGACTGGTCCTGTTGTAGACCGCTCTGTCGGCCAAACTGATAACCGCCCTCGGCTTCGTACATCCAGTCGCCTTGAGTGGCGAAAATCCGTGAGCCGATCGTATTGAGTGAAAAATCGCTCACGATCGGATCGTCGTCATGATTGTTGTCGTAGCCAATGTAGTAGAGATCGACCGTTTTGTTTTCCCAGCCAGCATAGGTGCCGTACACACCATAGAACGGCTGGTCGTAATCGGCTCTATCCAACTCGAAGGGAAGCACGGGCACGAAATGGGTGAAGAACCCATCGACCTTCCAGTCATCTTCGGCATACATCAGCTTGACGCCCTCGAACGTTCGGCGAGTATTGGCCCAGTCGAGCGGCGAGATCAATCGCTCAGCTCCGTAGAGCAGTTCCTGTCGTCCGACGCGCAGTGTGTAGCTTTCGTCGAGGCCGCAGTCGATAAATGCGTTCAGAAAATCGCCGCAGTTGATATCAATCGGGCGGGGTAGATAGGTGCCGTTGTCGTCGGTCACCTCGGCGAAGATGCCTTCGACATACACTCGGGTCTCGTCGCTTACTTTCCAATTTCCATATAAGCGAAACCGCGACAGCAAGATGTCGTGTTCCGTGTTTTCGAAACGCAGCATGCCGGGCCCCGACACATCCTGGCCCATGCCGACTTCGTGGTGATAGCGCAGCCGCATCTGGCCGCCGACGTCGAGTGTGCCGTACCGGCCGCAATTATCGATGGGCATCTCCTTCCAGCAATCGCCGAAACAGTGGCCGTGATAATTGGGATCATTCAGATAGCTGAAATCGTTATCGTAGAAGACCGACTTATAAGCCGTCGCACACGTATTCCCGGCAGGCTTCGCCCCCTTGGGTAAGCCGACTGGTTCGGTGGCAAATCCCTGTTCCTCGGATTCTGTCATGGTCGCCGACAGATCATCACCGACCGCGGACTCGCCCGCCGTCGAACCCTGCCCAAATTCGGCCGGCTGCAAAAGTGCTAGCGATTCTTGGCCAGCGCACATCGGAACCAGGCTGAGTAATCCAATCAGCACTGCTAAAGCACTGTATGGATTCGCGATGGGCACGGAGGAAGCCTCCTAAATTCGGCTATTACGCTGCCTGCCGCTGGGCAGACGTTTCCCGGCGGGCACTGCTAAAAACGCCAGACCGGCCCTTCACGCATACTCGGAACAATCGGCCGCTTCATTCACCGCATAAGTCGCCGCCGCCAATCTCTCCCCAATCGGCACAGTCGGATGACTGCGCTACCCCCGTAAATTCTCGCTCGCTACCGCGGCGGAAAGTTGTGCGGCCCCCGGAATCTCTTAGAATGCTGGTGTCTCTCGTCTCACACGATCGCTTCCATCTTATCGAATGACCACAATTGACGATTCAACAGCGACACCCTCGCGCTCCGGCAACACGCGCGGCCGGTTGATCTTCTCGTTCGCCATCGTCTTCGTTGTCTTGCTGGGCATCCTCTCTGGGTTGGGCGCGTTCACGTTTGGATACGGCAAGGGTTGGAGTTATTTGACTAGCAATCCTGCGAATTGCGCGAACTGCCATGTCATGCAGGGCCACTACGACTCCTGGCAGAATTCCAGCCACCGGCATGTCGCTCGCTGCAACGATTGCCATCTGCCGCACAACGCGTTAGGCCATCTAATCACCGAGGCCGACAATGGCTTTTTTCATTCATTGGCATTCACGCTCGAAAACTTTCACGAGCCGATTCACATCAAGCCGCGAAA
>JAWXCH010000107.1:0-6638 GCA_034440595.1 Planctomycetota bacterium
CAGTGCTTCTGGCCAAAACGGCGATGTAAGTGCAAGCCGCGCCAAGGAAAAATGCGTTGCGGCGCAGAAGTGGACGGTGGGGGTATTCGTAGACAACGACGACCGATTGCTCAGTGAGGAGGTCCAACACCAACCGCCAAGCCTCACCACGCCCGACGAGCAAACCGTGTGGACCCTCGATGGCGTCGGCAATCGCAAGACCGAAATCGTCACGCGCGAAAATGGCACCGTCACCACCAGCAACAAGATCTACAGCTACAGCGCCAGAGACCAGCTTGAGCTAATGAGCGACGCGGTGAACCAACTCACCGTTGCGTATGGATATGACGACAACGGCAATCGCACCTTGCGCACCGTCACCCGGCAAAACCCACCGTCAAGCGAAACCGTCACCTACATCTTCGACGCTCGCGACAGAATGATCAAAGCGCAACCGAATGCGCCCAACGCGCTGACAGTCGAATATGTTTATGACGCCGACGCCCGCCAAGTCGAGCGAATCGAAACGCCCGCACCCGTAGGAGCGACCCCGGTCGCGAAGCTCTTCGTCTACTCCAGCCAAACCCTACAACACGAAGCCGATCCATCGAACGAGCTCGGTGGCCTAAGCATCACCGACACCTACCGCCACAGCGCCCAACTCGACCGTCACATCGCGATTGCGCAAGGCGGCGCGATGACGTTGAGGTCCTACCAACTCGACGCGCTGAACACACCCGTCGCGATGACCGACAGCAACGGCGATACCGTCAACCGCACCGCGTACGATGCATGGGGCGCGATCACCGAGCAAGTCGCGAACGGCGTGGTGCAAGCGCCGTGGCAACTGCCCAACTACAACCCCGATGAAACCGGCCAGGCGGCGCTGCTGATGGGCGATGGCCAAACGCTGGGCTTCACCGGCACGTACCAGAAAGACGCAGCCACCGGTTTGTACTACGCCAATGCGCGCTGGTACGACCCGCTTGTTGGCGGCTTCAACGCGATGGATCCCGCATTCGGCAATGTGCAATCGCCGATCTCGTTCAACAAGTACGTTTACGCCGCAGCGAATCCCACGTACTACGTAGACCCGGACGGTCGCGAAGTGTGGAACGCGCAACTGTCGCGCATCAACGAACTGGCCTACACCAGCAGCCCCGCGCGTGAATCGCAGTTGCGCGAGGAGATTCGTGTAGAGGGAATCCGCGAGAATGCACGGCTCGGCGCGACGTCTGGTTACTTCCGTGACACAGCCGTTGGCATGGCGGTAATGGCAGCAGATGCCGGAAAATTTGCTGCTGAGAACACTGGTATTGGGATGGTTTTTGGCCTGGATATGGGCGGCAGGCAGGCGGTGGAAGAGCGCGGTCGAAAGTTGGGCCAAGCGGCCTTGCATCCGATTGATACGTTCATCACGCCGATCCAGCAGATGAACGCGCGTGCTGCGCAGTTGGAGGCTGAGGGAGACATATTCGGAGCTGCGTACGCTGGCCACCAGGCGCAGTTGGGCGCCCAAGACGTAATTCTGATGGGTGCTGGCGCCCTTACCGCATTGCGTAAGATGGCCTTGATGCGCGGCGGTGCACGATTGCCGGGGCCGGAGATTGGGGCAGGCGACATCGATCTTGATTTGGATACATTGATAGGAAGTCGCGAGGGGGTACGAGGTCCGAGTACTGCGCCGGTCGTTGCAAATGTGTCTGATCAGGCCGCGTTGGGGACAGTAGCCGTTGAGAGTATGGAAAGCCTTGAAGCCGCTACTATTCCTGGATCCAGTTCTCCGTCTAAAGCAACCAGCGTTCGAAAGCGCGATTACCCCACTCGCGTTCGAAAGCCTACTCAGCAACGTCTGGAGGAGACTGCGACTGATGGGTCGGGCCAGATCCGTTGTCAAAATCCGGGCTGTCAAGTTGAAGGCGGAAAAGCTCTGCAGGCAGGCGAAGGTTCTCCCCAGCACAATCCGCAGCTCGTTGATACTCACAATGATGCGGGCTGGAATGTTGATCAGGCCACACGTAACAATCTCTACAATGACACTGCAACTGAGATTCACTGCATCGAATGTCAAAGAATCGAAGGCGGGCAGACGCGAAGCACTTACCGGTTTGATCTCGGGCCGAACTATGAAGCCCGACCAAAGCGAAAAAAGGACGGGTCGGATGGATGAGCTAGAGAGAGATGTTCGGCGTTCTGTGCTTCTTGGAGCATATGTTCGCGCATGGGGTATGCCCAGCAAGAGAACGGTTGCTCGTAGAGCGGGAGATACAGTTGAGGTCTACTCATTTCCGGCATCAGCCACTAGCGGAATGAACCATTATGCAACTGTTGGGGTGTCTGCTTCAGGTCGAGAGCGAAGCCCAGGGGCGTTGGCGACCTGGGAATTTTGTATCGTCACACCTCCAGACAACGCTGGTACGTCAGATGACCGAGTGACATCCTTGCTCCTGGACGTTATGTCTTATTCATTGCGGTCAGATACCCGTGTTGTGGCGGGCGAGACGATTCCCCCTTCGTTACTGTTGCCAGAAGAGTGGAACGCGCGTGCCCTGCTTATTGATGATCCCCGAGGTGAGCCGGAGTGGCTTGCGAATGTGCATGTCGGGGTTCAGCACGTGCGCTTGCTATGGCTAGTTCCAATCCATGCAGACGAACGAACTCTGATTCTTGAGCATGGGATCGATGCATTCGATGAAGCTGAGGCTGCTTCTGAGTGGAGCTTGGCTGATCCGAAACGGCCATCCTTCTTAGTGAAATCGTAGGTGCCAAGTGTCAGCGTTCTGGAGCAATCAGAAGTTGGTGGATGGCGCGTTTCCTATTGAGTCGTGACCGGTTTTGCAACGCAATGAACCAGGAGCCCACAATCGTATTGGTACGCCAATACCTGCGTCGAATACTGGTTCGCGAGTCAATGAAGTCAAGGAGAGAGCAATGAAATTGATCCGCGCTCGAATTCAGAACTACCGGTCCATCGAGGACAGCGAAGCGTTCGATATCGGTGACATGACCTGCCTTGTAGGCAAAAATGAAGCCGGTAAGACAGCGATACTAAACGCATTGCGGGGATTGCATCCTGTAGGCGCATTTGACTTTGATGAGACGACCGATTACCCGCGAAGGTTCGCCACACGTTTCGATGACCGTCATGAGGAAGGGCAAGCCGAGGTGGTACGAGCTTGGTGGAGGCTTGAGCCTGCTGATATTGCAGCGGTCGAAAAACGATTCGGACCGGGAGTGTTGAATGGAGATACGTTTCAGACCCACTACGGCTTTCGATACGCCGAGAAATCGCGCCTTTGGGAATTGGTGTTGGACCATGCGAGGTGCCTGCAGCACTTGGTGAACCTACACGCCCTAGATGCGACTGAGAGGAATGTGCTGCACGCTGCCATCGATGGGGTTACCGCAGACACGGCTCTCAGTGCGCTCGCTGCCCGTACTCCGAAGCAGGAATCTCTTCTTCAAGATATAAAAAAATGTCGTTCTTCAAGCTTTGTCTGCGCCGTTGTGGACATCCTGAACAAGAGGATGCCCAAGTTTTTCTATACGTCGCACTTTGAGCGAATGTCGGGCGAGGTTTCGATCGAGCAGTTGCAAGCGGATCGCGTTGCTAAGCAAGTGACGACTGGTGACCAAATTTTCCTGGACTTTCTAGAGTATTCCGGAACATCCCTTGAGGAGCTGCTCCAGACCAGTAAACGCGAGGCGCTCAAGGCACGGTGCGAGGCGGCAGGCAATGACATCACGGAGGAGATTTTTCAGTTCTGGAGTCAAAACAACGCACTTGAAGTGGTGATTGACTTCGATACTGGAAAACCGGGCGACAAGGCACCCTTTAACATCGGCACGGTCGCGCAAATTCGCATACGCAACACCAACCACAAAGCGACTCTTCCGTTGTCAGAGCGTAGTGCCGGCTTCGTTTGGTTCTTCTCGTTCCTCGCTCAATTCAAGCAACTTAAGAAGACGACGGGTAACGCGATCGTCTTGCTGGACGAGCCTGGGCTGACACTCCACGGTCGTGCCCAAGGCGACTTGCTGCGTTACATCGTCGAGCGGCTGCTGCCCCAACACCAGGTGATTTTCACAACACATTCGCCTTTCATGGTGCCTACAAATCGTCTTGCAGATGTGCGGATAGTCGAAGATGTCATCGAAATTGGTGGCCCCCGTCCAGTGGTCAAGGGCACCAAAGTTTTGGCAGATGTTCTCGAAGTCGATGGTGACACGCTGTTCCCACTTCAAGGCGCGCTCGGCTATGAGATCACACAATCGCTTTTCATAGGCTCGAACACGTTGCTGGTCGAGGGACCGTCCGACATTGTCTACCTTCAGGTGCTATCACAAGCACTCAAGAATCGGCGTCGAGAGGGCCTCAGCGAAAAATGGACAGTGTGCCCATCTGGTGGGATCGACAAGATCGCTCCCTTCGTTCGTCTGTTTGGTGGCAATCGCATCAATGTTGCCGTTCTTTCTGACATAGCGAAGGGAGATATCGGCAAGATTGAGAAGCTTCGGAAATCCGATATTTTGCGTGCTGGGCAATTCTTTACAGTGGCGGATTTTGTGGAGCAAGTGGAAGCTGACATCGAGGACCTGATCGACACCGATCTTTTCGTGGATATTTTAAATCACGCTTATGCGACTCCAGTTTCCTACGTCGTGACGGCGGAAAATCTTATTGGCGCTGACCCGGCCACTGTGCGCTTGGTCAAGAAGGCCGAGGCGCTCTTTAGGCTGATGCCGCAAAGTGTGGCCGAGTTTGACCACTTCGGTCCGGCTCGCTGGTTTCTGCAAAACCCAAGTGTGCTGGACGTCGACTCTCCCGCCGTGTTGGCTACCCTTGACAGGGCCGAGAAGGTCTTCTGCACTTACAATAAAATGCTTTCATGATGTTTTGTGGAGAAGTGGTCGATGTCGCTATGCCTCGGGCCGTCTTGCCCCAGCGGTCCACGCAGCGATGTACCGTCGCGGTGGGGCGGTTTTTTGAAAATTGACGACAAGTCGACCCGATGAAGGATCCTCGAATCACGTTCAAGCCAACCACAACCACCGTCACCCGGTGGTTGTGTCGTTTCCGGGCAGTGGCTTTTGTGTTGGCTGCTTTTATGTCGGTGAGTTATGCCGCATGGGCGGTGGCTTCTCCGCGTCGCGGGCTTTCGCTTCTTGAGCGAAACGCCAAGCAGCATCTACCGCTCGCACAGAACCTTCCCTGGTGTACCTCGTCCGGCCCGGCCATCCATGGCCGTGCGTTCACGCGAATTGCTGATGCCTGGGGGCATCAGCAGAGCATGCGCGTTCACCCAGCCACCGTCACCGATGCGCTGGGGCGGACGACGACTTACAGCTACGACGCAAACGGCAACAAATCGGCAGAGTCGATTACCGGCGGCATCACGCGCAGTTGGAGCTATGTTCCGTCTGCGGATTTCGTGGTTTCGATAAAAAACCGCGCGCGCAGCTTCACCGATGCACGTGGCATTGCCGAGACGTATGAGTACGACGGCAAGGGACATCTGAGCAGCCGCACGCGCGGTGCCTTCAGCGAGTCGTTTGGCTATGACAGCAATGGCGACCGTGTCCAGCACGTGGATTTCAATGGCGGGATGTGGTCGTTCGGGTTTGATGCTTTTGGATTTCCGAGTAACCAGAGCAATCCGTTGAACCAGATGGCGTTGCTGACCTACGACACGCGCGGCCGGATGACGGGCCAGACCGATGCCGAGGGCAACCGCACGGTGTATGAGTACGATGATTCCGATCGCCGCGTGAGCAGCACGGTGTCCGGGCCTGGCGGCGGTGTGTTGCAGACGGCGTATGCCCCGGGTGGTCGTGAGCAAACAGTTACCGATGAGATTGGCAAGGTCACGGTCAACCGCTTCGATGCTCTGGGCCGATTGACCCAAGTGCGCAATGCGCTGGGTGTTACCCGCGCCCTGGAATACGACGGCAACGGCAATCTGACCCAGGAAACGGACTTCCGCGGCCATCCGACGATCTATGCGTACGACGATGCCAATCGACTGGAAACCAAGACCGAACCGCTGGGCAAGGTCACCACGTTTGAACACGATGCGCTCGGTCATGTGCTGAGCGAGTCGGTGTCGGGCCCGGCCAGTGTCACCCGCATCACCAACTACCGCTACGCACATCCGTTGTATTTTCGTACGCGCGTGGAGCAGCTGGGCGGGCAGGGCGGATCACGCGTGCAGGACATCGAGCCGGATGCCGCCGGCAATGCGCTGACCACGACCGATGCCCTGGCACGGGTGACCACGCGGGTGTTCGATGCCTTTGATCGCACCACCTCGATCCAGGAACCCGGCCGCCTGACCACGTTGAGCTACGACGCCAATGGCAATCAGCTCAGCCAGACCGTGGGCAATCGCACCCGCAGCTGGGTCTACGACGGCGCCAACCGCAACATCCGTTACACCGATGGCGCCCAACACATCAGCCGTACCAGCTACTTCGCCAACGGCGAACCCAAAACCCGCACCGATGCCAACGGCGGCGTGGTCACCTACACCCTGGATGCGCGTAACCGCGTCATCGGCCAACGCGGCCCGCGCGCCGATCAAAACACCCAGGCGGTCTACGACGGTGCCGGCAACCGCACTGAAGAGACGCTGTCCAACAACCGCACCCTGGTGCACACC
>JAWXCH010000108.1:0-3448 GCA_034440595.1 Planctomycetota bacterium
GTCGGTTGTCGCAATCCGCTTTGGCCAAAAGCTGTTGCGGCGCTAAGACCGCTGGCCATGGCGATCATGATCGCCAACTTAGAAACCTTCATGATCCGTTACTCCAATCCTTGAGGAAACGGGGGCAGTGTGTCCGTCACACTTTTGGGGGTAGGAAAATCTCGCGGCGGGTTGGCAGTTGGAGGGGAGAGCCGCCAAACCTCTATAGGCTCCGTTGCCAAGATAGCTATCGTCCCCCGGCAAGAACCAAGTTGACCAGAAAGAACGGATAACATGCGCGCACAGCAGATTTGCACCATGCATTCCGTTAGTCTGTACCGGTTACTGAAGAATCGCAGGCGCGATCGAACCGGACGGTGGAGCGTGAGAGATTCTTTGTGACTGTTTTCACCATTCTGGCGAATGGCAGGATGCACGCGGAAATGCCAGTCGTCGGCGATTTTCCGAGTCATTAGAAACAGAAAACTGGAGCAATCGATGACTTACAGCCGCGATTGCGTCCGTTTGAGAAGTGCCCGGTGGAGGGCCGTTGGTAAGCTTTGTCGATTAGCTAAAGCTTGCCGCTACCTTCAGCACTCAATCCATCGAACAGCGCTTCCACAAACGCCTGCGGTTGGAAGAGTGCCAGGTCCTCCGCCTGTTCGCCAACTCCGACGTACTTCACTGGTAGCTTGAATTGCTGCCGGATCGGAATCACGACCCCACCTTTGGCGGTGCCGTCAATTTTGGATAGCACAATACCACTGCACTGAACTGCCTCCGTAAAGCCGCGGGCCTGGCTGATTGCATTTTGTCCGCTGGTGCCATCCAGGACCAGCAGCACCTCGTGCGGAGCACCAGCCACTTTGTTGCCGATGACCTTGTGGATCTTGGTCAACTCTTTCATCAAATTCTGCTGGGTTTGCAGCCGACCGGCGGTGTCGATAATGCAAACATCCGCCTGCTGCTCGACCGCCGCGGCAACGGCGCGGTGGGCTACACTGGCCGGATCGCTATTTGCAGCACCGGTGACTATTTCTGCTCCCAGACGCTGTGCCCAGATCGTGAGCTGCTCGACTGCTGCGGCACGAAAGGTATCTCCGGCGCCGAGGACGACTTTTTTGCCTTGCGAGATGAACAGATTGGTCAGTTTGGCAATGGAAGTGGTTTTACCCGAGCCGTTCACGCCAACCACCATGATGACGGTCAGGCCCGAGTCGGCCATTTGGATTGGGGCCTCGTCCTGTTCCATTAGTTCGCGGAGTTTTGCTTTGACGGCGGCCAGCAGTTCATCCAAGTGGACGACTCGGGCGCGAAACGCCTTGTGGATTTCTTCGATGGTCTGATTGGCGGCGACCGGCCCCATGTCGGTCTTCAGCAGGATGGCACGCAACTCGGCCAGAAAGTCGTCGTCGACCAGGCGGCCTTCGGCCTTGAACAGATCGCGAATGTCCGTGTTCAGAAACGCAGTTGTCTTGCGCAGCCCGTCGCGGAATTTGGCAAACAGGCCACGCGGCTTTTCGTCATTGGCAGCAGACTGGTTGCCCTGCGATGCCGCTAAATCGGCTTCAACTGAAACAGCTTGAGGCGGCGCTGGCTGAGTTGCGGTAGGTTTCCTAAAGCGATCGAACAAGCCCATGCTTTCTTGCTACTCCTTGCGATGGCCGGCGATGAATCGATCGAGGATACCGTTCACGAATTGCGCCGAATGTGCCGAGCCAAAACGTTTGGCCAGTTCGACGGCCTCGTTGATGGCTACTCGGTCCGGCGTTCCAAAGAACAGGATTTCATAGGCACCAAGCCGCAACACATTGCGATCGGTTGCCGCCATACGCCCGAGACTCCAGTTGTCGGCAATCTTGCCGAGCATTTCGTCCAGCTCTTGGCGATTGCGCCGCACGCCCGAGACCAACGAACGAGCCAACCCGATCAGGTCGACATCGTTTCGCAACCGCGCGCAAAGAAATTGATCCGCCTGGCCAGGATTGTTGCCAGGGTTCAAATCGTCCTGATACAGGACTTGTAGTGCGACTTCTCTGGATCTGCTACGTCGGGACATGAACGATACGGTTGAAAAAACAGGCGGAACGAATCCGACTCAGTGTAGTCGCGAGACTAGCGGTGCGCGAAGGACCATCGGGCTGTCGAAGCGCAAGTCGGGGGGAATGGATTTGTGGCGAGGTTGATTGTGGGATGTCGATTCAGGGAAGTTGATTCAGTAGGTTGACCATGCGTAAGGCGGCTTCGGCACATTCAATTCCTTTGTTACCGGCGTTCCCCCCTGCGCGGTGGATCGCCTGCTCCAGCGTTTCACAAGTGAGCACCCCAAACAAAACTGGGACACCGGTCCGCAGGCCGGCCTCGGTCAGGCCCAGACTCACAGCGCGGTTGATGTGCTGGTCGTGGGTTGTCTCGCCGCGGATGACCGCTCCCAGACAGAGAACTGCAACATACTGGCCAGAACCGGCCAGACGGTCGACGATGAGCGGAATCTCGAAGGCACCAGGTACCCAGACCACGTCGATCGACTCATCGGTCACGCCGTTTGTAGTTAATGTCTGCAACGCACCTTGTAACAGCTTTCCAGTAAGCGACTCGTTGTAACGCGAGACGACGATGGCGAACCGACCGGGCGGAGTATTCAGGTTTCCTTCAAAAGTGGCAGGCATAATCTGTCGTCTGATACAGGGGATGTCAATGAAAAGCAGCCGGATGGCCTTGATCGCCGAGACTGTATATGTCGGCTAATTGCGACAAAGTGCAACTATCGCACAGGGCTGGTGACTTAGCTCTTGATACTCATCAAGAACTCGGCGTTGCTTTTTGTTTTGGCGATGCGGGTCGTTAGCAGTTCCATCGCGTCCGGGCCATTCATGTCGTGTGTGACACGGCGCATGATGCAGACGCGGCGGTATTCATCGGGGTCGAGCAGCATTTCTTCGCGGCGTGTTCCGCTCCGATTGATATCGATCGCCGGCCAGACGCGCTTGTCGACCAGCTTGCGATCCAGCACAATTTCCAAATTGCCGGTCCCTTTGAACTCTTCAAAGATCACTTCGTCCATCTTGCTGCCGGTATCGACTAGCGCCGTGGCAATGATCGTCAACGAGCCACCCTCTTCGACCTTGCGTGCGGATCCAAAAAACCGCTTTGGACGTTGCAGAGCATTTGCATCCACACCGCCAGACAATATCTTGCCCGAGTGTGGGCACTCGCTATTCCAGGCGCGTGCCAGCCGGGTGATGCTATCGAGGAAGATTACTACGTCGTACCCGTATTCGACCATCCGCTTGGCTTTTTCGATCACCATCTCGGAGACCTGAATATGCCGAGCGGCGGATTCGTCAAAGGTTGAGCTAATGACTTCGCAATTCGGCGCTTTGACCTGACGTTCCATGTCGGTGACTTCTTCCGGGCGTTCGTCGATCAAAAGCATGATGACGTAGCATTCTGGATGATTGGTCAGAAC
>JAWXCH010000109.1:0-8665 GCA_034440595.1 Planctomycetota bacterium
ACGTTGGCTCGCGCCGCCTGACCGGCCATCTCTTGCAGGCGACAGCGATAACCGATCACGCGACCTTCATCCAATATTGGCGTCCAGTTCGTCACCGAGACATTCTGCGCGTCGACGTGCAAGAGCCAGCCTTGCTTTGCCCCGCTAGGGATTGCGCGCATTCCGCAATTTGCACTGACGATCGTCCGCAGCTCCGCCGCCGCCTGCCAGGGACGCTGGATATCAATGCCGACAGCAAGGCGAAACTTTCTCGCAGTCTCACCACGAACCACCAGCAGGGAATCCAACATCCGGTGCTGAGCGCGTACGTGGTACGGCAGGCCATTGAACAACAGCGCGGTCCGGGTACGATCGGTGACCAGTTCCAAAAAGTCAGGCGCTTCCAATTGAACCGCATCGGTCACGTGACTGGCACCATGCACACTGCGGCGCATCTCATCCAAGTCCCCCGGCCAGGCAAATCGGCAGGCATAGTAGGATTCCCACGGATCGGCGTACAGAGGCGCTATTGGTTCAAGTTCGATATCGATTTCCACAACCCGGCTGCCGTGCGTGATGCGGGTTTGCTGGACGAACGTGCCGAGCACCTCGCCAGCAGGATGCATCAGCCTCCCTCGACTGGTGAGTTCGGCGACGAGCGAAGTCGACTTAGTTGCCGTGATCGAGTCGGCCGCCATCACGGTGTATGCCGGCTCCGTTTCCTTCCACGAGTCCGCCGGCATCGCCGGTGTTGGCAGACGCAGCGCAATCTGCTGTGTCAGTCGGTTGCCGCGCGTCCGAAAATCGTTGATCGAGCGAATCCCACCAGTGTCAGGATCGATGGTCACACGGACCTGCTCGTTGTCCATGATTAAATCTTGCAGCAGCGATTTAGAACCCGAGGGTTTCTTGCTAGCCTTTTCGGCCGGAGGACTTTCCAAATCACTCACGAAGGCAAATCCAAACGGTGGCACCTGTATGATTGCAGAACGAACACCCTCGGTTTCATCGGTGGCCAGCACTGTTTGGCCAACTTTCGGCAATACACCAAGCTCCGACACATCGACCAGCATCTGCCGCGTAAAGTTCATCGAATTGCAGAACAACAGCCCCTGCGGTGTACCTGCCACACTTTCAGGCGCAACGGTGCCGGCAAGCTGCTCGCGTGCCGCTTCAGCGGCCTGCTGTATGTTCGACCGGAGTTGTCGGTATTGCTGATCGTCGGTCAGGTCCGCCTTGATCAGTGCGGCTGATAATTCTTCGACGTTAGTCGATTCACCGGCGTGACTGGGTTTAAGAAGCCTGGCACTGCTCGTCAATGCAATCGTCTCATTGATGGCCTGCCGAAGTTCCAACTCTCGCTGCACTGAGCTAAGAAAGTTCGCCTGCTTGGCCCGCACAGCCTGCCGCAGGTAAGGGGATCGATACTTGTCGGGGCTGAACTTGGTCAATTGCCCCACCGAATCGGTCTTGGCAAAAAAATCCTCCAGCGTCACAAATCGCCCCAGCACCGGCGCATACGAATGGACTCGCCGCAGGTCATCAAAATAAACCGACGACTGACCAGGCCAATGCGCAAACACAAGTACCGAAACGTGGTCGTAATCCATTGACTCGCCCAGTTTTTCGGGCAGAGACAGGACCGTGGCGGCGCTCCCTGCATCCAACGGGACTTTGCCAAGAACATCCAACGACGCAAAGCTACTCCCTTCCCACCAGACCTTGCTCTGATGGAGTTCTGGAAACCGCCCGTCGTCCAAGGTGTAGTGCAGTGCCCCCTGGTAGCCAAGGCCTCTTAGAATTTGCGGAAGAATCGGCGATAGGCCAAACTTTCGCCGGCCGTAGACCCTGGCGTGATGGCCGAGCTGTTGCTGGCAGGTCTCGTGTCCGAGGCGAAAGTTCGCGAAAATCGACTCCAGCGACCGGAGTGGCAAAACCTCTTCGCGGTATTCGCCACCGACCAGGCTAAGCTGTTCGGCCGCCAGACGCTCCTTCAGCAATCCCAGCGTCGCGGGCTGCGTCGCAGCGATCCTATCAACCAGATCGGCGGACGCCATCAAATTCAGCGGATGACGGCCTAAGAGTTCGCGGCGCAGAGTCTCCCCCAGCGTGGTTTCCGCTATTAATGTCAGGTCGATCAGATGCGTATCGACCGGATAGAAATGGCTGCGGGCCTCCAGCAACAAATCAAAACAACGCTGCAAGTGCTCGGTAGACTCACTCTCCTGACTGGCCTGCCAGGCCATTGCCGCCGCGACCAGACTCTCGCGAAACTGGGCCTCATCCAAGTTGCTCATGTAACGCATCCGCCGCGTCAGCAACTCGGTCATTAAGAAACACGTCCCCAGGGCGTGGAAATCGGCGATGATTTCCGGCAGCTTGCTGGAAAAGTCGGTGCGGAGCGATTCGTCCAGGCTTTGCGAAATCTGCTCCAATACCTGATTGCGATCGACAGCGTCCTTAATTAACACCGCACCTTGTTCAGCGACCCGATCAGCCAGGTCGGTCGGTATCTCTTCGACGCAAATACCGGGCACCAAGATCAGCATGCCAGTGACATCCTGCGGGGGGTCGTCGACTCGATAGACAGCAGGAGATTTGCCAGTTTCGCTAATTAGCCCAGGGTGCCAAAGCGCGGACCACGCGCACAGAAGTCCCTCAGCGGATCTTCCGGTATGGTGCATCGGAAAATCTTCCAAACTATGGCAGGGTAACAAGATGGCGTGTTCGACTAATTTCATTCTCGGAGCATGTACGGCAAACGGACAAACGTCAAGGAGTGTCGGAGGATGAAACCTCGACGCGTTTTAAAGTCCATACAACTGTCAGAACGGCTGACCGACTATGCGTCGGCAATTTGGTCGGTGAATCACACACTGCCAAATAGCAGCGGTTCTTCACTGTTAGCCGCGGTTCTTCACTGTGTGGACTCCATAATTGAGACCGAGAATGCCACATAAGTCATTGTTTATATTGACGTTATGTCGCCGGTAGACTGCCCCGAACATCAGCTACATCGCGAGCTCCGTGCCCCTTGGAGCTCGCGACGTAGCCGGGTGTTAGCACTGAATCGCCGCATGGGTGCAGAACTCGGGCGTCAGTTGCCTACTACAACATCCGCAAACAGGTCTGGAACCGAACACGCGGACGAAAACTTTCTGAATATTTTTGTTCTGTTGCATGCATTACAGTAAATGACATAATCTTTGGTGTGCCTCGGGTGTGTCAAAATAGAGGGTCTCGGCGAAAATCCCGAATAAAGATAAATGGCTGAGACTCCCTTCAACGAATTGCTCCTGCGCGTCAGACGTGGCGACGAACAAGCTGCTACAGAGCTTGTCGATCGGTACCAGCCGCATATCCAGCGGCTGATTCGCGTTCGCCTGGCCAATCCAACCTTGCGCCGGCAGGTCGATTCCACGGATATTTGCCAGTCAGTGATGGCCGATTTCTTTGTCCGCGCCGCGGTTGGTCAGTTTGAATTGGAGTCCCCACAGCAATTGGTGGGCTTGCTGTCGACCATGGCGAAAAATAAAATCGCCAAAACTGCCGCCAAGAACTATGCCGCTCGCCGCGACATTCGCCGTGTCTTGGATGTGGATGGCGATACCGATCCAAACCTTTTCCCGAGCACCGAATCCACGCCAAGCGCGCGCTGTAGCCGCAAGGATCTGGTGGCCGCCGTCCGCAGCCGCTTGAGCGAGCGAGACCGGCAGATTGCCGAATTACGAGCACTTGGCAAGAGTTGGATGGAGATCGGCATCGAGTTGGGTGTGTCGGCCGATGCCTTGCGAATTCGTTTTACCCGCGTTGCGAACAGAATTGCCACCGAACTGGGTGTTTGAACCGAACATTTGAGCAGGGCGGCATGTCAAGTATCAATCCACTCGCGACATTTTCTTTCGACCTTCGCCACCAGCAGCGCACGCGTTGGTTGGCCGGAGATCGCGTCTCAATCGAAACCTTGATGGGGGCGGCCGTCAGTATCCCCACGTACAGCGAAGTCTTGCTTGATCTGGTCTATGCCGAGTTCTGCCTGCGCGAAGAACTGGACGAGAATCCTAAAAGCGAAGAGTATTTGGCTCGTTACCCGGAGCATCGCATCGATCTGCACCGAATGTTCGAGATGCACGTCGCCTTGCGTAGCACGGTGAACGACTACCTGGCCAGCTCCAACAATCTCGAAAACATAGGAGATGGCGAGTTAGGGACCAACCGGTCGACCTTGACGATCATCTCTTGCCCGACCTGCAATGCGGTCGTGGATGGCAATCTGTTCGATCGTGCGAATCTGAGTTGTGCCGTCTGCGGCTGGCAATTTGCAGTGCCCGAGCGAATGCAGTTTGCGCAGTTGCACCCAGGTAACTTTCTGGGTCGCTTTGAGCTGCTGCAAAAGGTTGGTGCAGGGCAATATGGCGAAGTCTGGAAGGCTCAGGACATCGAACTTCTCCGCAATGTAGCAATCAAGATTCCGCATCACACGGACAACAGCCGCTCGATCCGCGAAAACTTCCTGCGCGAAGCTCAAGCGTTGGCCATTCTCAAACACCCGAATATCGTGCCGGTGTTTGAGGTCAGCGAGCAGGCCGATGTCATCCTGATTGTCAGTGACTACGTCGATGGTACGTCACTCTTGGAGCGGATGAAGCGCGAGAAGATCGCGCCACGGCAGGCGGCGGTCTGGTGCGCGCAAGTTGCACGTGCCTTGGCCTATGCCCACCGCAGCGGAATTGTGCATCGCGATCTCAAACCAAGCAACATTTTGCTCGATCAGGCCGACGCACCTTACGTCGTCGATTTTGGACTAGCCAAGCACGAGTCGCATCTGGCCAGTTCGACCAAGGACGATCGGATTGTCGGTACGCCAGCGTATATGTCACCCGAGCAGGCGCAGGGGGGAACCGAACTGGCCGAGCCGCGCAGCGATATCTATTCGCTCGGCGTTTTGCTGTACGAACTACTCTGCGGCAAGCGACCTTTTGAAGGGACCGTGCCCGAGGTGCTGCGCAGTGTTGTCCGCGATAAACCACTGGTACCATCGCAACGGAGCAGCGGCGTGCCGACGGCGCTAGAGGCAATCTGCCTCAAAGCAATGAGCAAAGTTTGCCAGGCACGTTATGCCGATGGCGACCTGCTGGCCGACGATTTGGAACGGTACTTGAATGGCGAGCCGGTACTGGCCACTAACCCGTCGCTTGTTCGCCGAGCATTGTGGCATGCTCGCCGCCGCTGGGTAGCGACGACCGCTGTGCTGGCGCTGATAGGCACGGTCGTTTTCGGTGGGTTTATCTTTAAGCAACCTCCGCCCTCCCGCATTCCGCCATTGCCCGGAGGTATCCGACACGTGGCCATCACCACCGAGCCGGAGGGGGCGGAAGTGATGTTTATTCCCATCAGCGACCAGACCGGCTTGCCGATGCCGGATAAACGTGTAGCGGCCAAGGGAAGTACTCCCGTCATCAACACGCCACTAATGCCTGGCAATTACTTGGTCGTGGCGTGGATTGATGGTTATGGTTTTCATGAGGTGTACCGGCACGTGCCACGCGATTCGACCGAAACTCCCAGTGGTGGAGCGCACAAGAGGTCGACGCAACTCGACGATGGTAGAGTGGAACTTCCAAACGTGAAGCTGTGGCGAGATTTTGATGTTATAGAAGGCATGGCTCTGGTGCCTGGCAAGACGCTGGCGATCGTGGACGAAGAAGCGGAAAAGCAGGCGAACGCTAATTTGAATATTTATGAGAAGGGGATGGCCTTTCCGGGGTTCTACATTGACACCAACGAGGTCACGATTCGCGAATGGAAAACGCAGACTCGTTGGCTGCCTGATCCAGTCCGCCTATCTAAATGGAAAGAGTCGGATCCGATTACCCACATTTCGGTAGATAGCGCGATAGGACATTTGGAAAGAATTGGAAAGCGACTACTGTCAGACGACGAGTATGAGTTCGCCGTGGGAACGTGCGATCCAAAAGCGGGTGAAGCCAAAATATTGCAAAAACGTGAATACATATCTGGAATCGCAGTAGGGGGTCAGCGAAGTGTACCCCAGCAGGACAGCTTGCCGCTTGCACCGAATGTTTATAACCTCCGTGGCGGTGTGGCGGAGTGGACTAGCCGTATCGCAGCAATTGATGGAACAATTTCAACAGAGACAGATGGCCTTGCATCTCGATATTATTCCCTTTCAAGAATAGTCGCAGGACCGCGGCCAACACCGAAGTCCGCTTTTGAATCGAGTGTTTTTCAGTTGCCATGCGTCGGACTTTGGAATTCTCGCAATAGCATAAAGGGTGAATCAGGTGGAATTGGTTTTCGTGGTGCTAGAAGCCTCGGCCCGCGGAGATTTCCGAAGGAATTTATGCACGAGGTTTGGGAGAGTGCCAGACCAAAATTGGCAGGCGAAGAAAAATAAAATCGCCGGCGCGATGCGTCATGCATCCGCGTCGGCTAACTATTTCGTCGTTACACATCCAGGACGACATTCTCAATATCGCTACTTTTTAATCGCGTTTGCTAGACGCACAAGGAATGGAACGCCCCCCACACGCATCTTGACCTGGAACTTCTCCCCTTCGATAGCGCGGACGCTTTTGTCCATCTGAATGTCAATTAGCCGCACGTTAGCGGGTGGTTCTTGCATTTGATAACCGATCGCCAGCAACCGCATCGGCATCTCTTTCAGCTTCTCCGCTTGCGCTGGCGAACTGGCCTTCATCTTCTCTGGATTTGCCAGCACCGTAAAGACCTTCACGTAAAGCACTGTTTCCCGTTTCGTGTTCTGCACACGAACGTAGTTCTCGCGCACGACCTCTAGCCCGGGGCGGAACTGCGGAATAAAACTCGATGGTACGGTTGATTCCAGGGCAGATAAGCTGTTGAACAACAATGATTCACCATCACGACAGCCTTCACAATTTGGACCTTCGCAATATTGAGGCCAGACAGCATCGGGGGCGAATATTTTCAATTCCCAGTAGTAGTCGTTGCACGGATCAGTATGCCGTTCCACCATGTAAACTGTATCGTCAGGCCCTTCGTCCCACATGGGAAAGAGCCGACAGTTGCATTCAAGCTCCGTCAGCAGTGACCGTTCCGGTTGAGAACCGGTTGCGACTTTAGTCGCCTGCACCGCACTCTTCCCGGTCGTTGACGCGACCTTGGCTGAATCGGCGGCATTGGAAATACCAATCCAAGACAACGCCCCAACCCCCAACAAAACCAAAATAAAGCTGGCCCGCTTTAACATGATCGTCACCCTTTCAGAAAAGAAAAATGGAAAAGTTACGCAACACACACATCCTTTCATTCAGCGTCCGGGATGACTTGCCCATCATCCCGAGTCGCTAAAGATTTAAGTACCAGTAAGCTCGTTTGATCAGTCAATATCCGAACCGATCCATCCAGCATCACCGCCTGCACTCCCCCCGGATGCGAGGAAATCAGCGGATTATTCGGCCCACCGTTCACCCCCGTTCCAGGTAAGCTTCCGTCGGTGGTCCCAATCGCGTAGCGAATCGTCGTAATGTTATGAGCCGGATAGTAAAGTGTGTTTGATCCCATGACCGTGCCATAATTCGGCGGTGTGGTTTTTGAAGTAACACCGGCGATAAAGCTCATTTTGCTTTCACCAATAATGTCTTTCACATTGCTTGGATTGCTTGCGTTGAAAATTGATGCTGAACACTCGGCCACGCACATTGTTTTGCTGTGCCCGTCACGTATCTCTCGGGTGCGAACGTACCGGTTGGGAATGAACACACCTCCGGCAGATATAAAACCGGAGTTCATGGGGGGTGGTGTGACGCAACATTGATTCGTACGTGTTTCGGTGAACCCGTTTTCGCTGACAGCGCCGGCAATGCCGACAAAGTTTGGTAAGCCGAACGCACGGGTACTGGCAGAAAACGTAGTCGGCAGATCGGAAGATGGGCAACGCGAAACATGCAGTACCTTCCCATCCAGTACCGCCCCGTTCGCGTTGGATGTGGTGGGCAAGCCGAAGCTAAGAGTTTTCTGCTCCAGCGCATTGAATAGATTTCCCTCCTCAATGTACGGAAGTATCCCGACCCACCAGGAGAAACCATAACCGTTTGTTCCGGTTTTCTGATACGCATTGTCACCCCCCATCGGATAAACCTTGCGCGCGGTTTCGTGGGTATTGATCGCCAGTCCAATTTGCCGCAAATGACTACTGCACTGCATGCGACGCGCCGCCTCACGTGCCGCCTGAATGGCCGGCAGCAGCAAGCCGACCAGAATCCCGATGATTGCGATGACGACCAGCAGTTCGACCAGCGTAAAGCCGGAGCGTACCTGTTGTCGCTGTCGCAACAGCATTCGATCTTCCTCAGTCAAACGGCGGCCCCGCATTGTCTATGAACCGTAAGAATAGACGTCGCTAGCACGCCCCGCAACAGTTTTTGAAAAATGTTGCTCAAGGGACGGTAGTCGAGCGCCGGTCGTACTGTTTGGGAAGAGTCTCTGCGATCGCCCGCGACGCTGTCGGCTTGCGGTAAGCCGCAGATCTAAATGGCAACCAGCGACGTAAGAACTAAAGATTTGTGCCCGTTTATTGGTTCCACCTGCCGGTCGGATTCGAGGGTCGATTCCCGCTGGGGGCCACCTAAGCGAGCAAAGTCCTGATAACCAATGCCGCGAAAGGCCGTCCAGAGGATGGAAA
>JAWXCH010000110.1:0-13308 GCA_034440595.1 Planctomycetota bacterium
GTGTAATACGCTCTGCTATACACCCAAGCGCGACGCGCTATAGGCCACATCCACTAGACCTCGTTCAGAACGAACGTGATCCGCGGATACCGCTTGAATCCCCTGAAAGCATCTCTCAGTAGTGGCACGCGATGAAATTCCGTGCCGCTTGACGAGCCGAGAGATGTGAATGCCTCTTCCTTTGTCCTGCAATTGATTATTCTATCTGCTATCACCAAACTCAAGTTTCGGCAGTTAAATCAGCGCTAGCAATCGTTATTGCTGACTAGTTCTCAGTCTTCTTCGACACCCGAAAGACCTCTTCCAGCGTGGTGACGCCGCGGAGGACCTTGCTGATCCCGTCGGAATACATTGTGGTCATTCCTTGTGCGATTGCCGCCTTACGAATGTCCTGAGTGGATGCCCCTTCAAAGGTCAGTTCGCGGATCTTCGCAGTCATGATCATCATTTCAAAGATGCCTAAACGCCCACGATAGCCGTTCTTTTGGCAATGAGTGCAGCCGCGGCCTTTCATAAAGGTGGCCGTCTTTGCCATTTCCGGCGTAATCCCTGCCTCCTCTAAAGCCGATTCAGGTGGCGTAAACGGGTACTTGCATTTCGAGCAAATCACTCGCACCAGACGCTGTGCTAGCACTGCAATTACGCTGCTGGAGACCAAATAGGAGGGTACTCCCATGTCGACCATACGTGTAACAGCACCGGGCGCATCGTTCGTATGTAGTGTACTGAAAACCAAGTGTCCAGTCAAAGATGCTTGGATTCCCATCTGAGCCGTCTCGTTGTCGCGCATCTCGCCGACTAGGATAATGTTCGGGGCTTGTCGTAACATGGCCCGAATAATTCGCGAGAAATCGAGCCCAATGTTGTGGCGAACTTCCACCTGGTTAATCCCAGGCAGGTAATATTCGACCGGATCCTCAGCCGTAATAATCTTCGTATCCGGCCGATTCAGCTCATTCAAAGCCGCATAGAGGGTGGTGGTCTTGCCCGAACCGGTCGGGCCGGTAACCAGGATAATGCCGTTCGGGCGGCGGATCAGATTGCGGAAGTTCTTGAAATCCCCCTCGGAGAAGCCAAGCTGTCGGATACCAACACGGATGTTGTCCTTGTCCAGCAGGCGCATGACCATCGATTGGCCGTGGATGGTTGGCAGCACGCTGACACGTAGATCGAGTTCCTTGTCACCGGCGGTGATTTTGATTCGACCATCCTGAGGCCGACGCCGTTCGGCAATGTCCATTTTTGCCAGAATCTTCAGACGCGACAGAATTGCACCTAGCAAACGCCGTGGGGGGCTATCACGCTCAATCAGCACCCCGTCGATTCGATAGCGGATGCGAACGCGGTCTTCAAACGGCTCGACGTGGATGTCCGAAGCGCGTAGCTGGACCGCTTCGGTGATGAGCAATTGGACCAGACGAACGACCGGGGCGCTTGTTTCGTCGACAATTTCGTCGCTTTGGGTTGAATCCTCAGTCGTTTCGGTGAAGTCGATTGCCGTATCGGTGAATTCCTGCAGCATGGAATCCGCCGATTCCCCTTCGACCTGGCCATAATGGCGGTTGATCGCCTCCAGGATGCTGTCGCGAGGGGAAAGTGCGATTTCGATGTTACGGTTCAGAATGAAACGCAGCTTCTCGGTCGTGTCATAATCCAGCGGATCGCTCATGATGACCTTCAGCGAGCCACCTATTTCCTCCAGCGGCAGCACGGCGTTTTCGCGCGCGACGGATTCCGGCACCAACTCCACAACCGAAGGAGGGATCACGATTTCCGTCAAATTGACGTAGTCCAGGCCATGCTCACGAGCCATGGCCTTGATGACCTCTTCGCCCGTGGCGTAGCCCAGTCGGATTAATTCGTCGGCGACTTTCTTGCCGGTTTCCTTGGCAATTCGCCGCGTTTCGGTCAACTGGTCCGTACTGACGATCCGCTGACGGAGCAAGATTTCGGTGAAATCACCTTTCTTCTCGGCCATTTGCTGTTTTACCTTTGGTCAGAGCGAAAGTCGAAATAGGAGCTTTGAATACATATGGCATCAGCTCTCGCCGATGCATCTGGCAGGTCGATATTATGGAATGGGCGCCAAGGCTGGCGGCCCGTGTTGAACAAGGCGAGAACCTCTTCTCGTTTCTTATGGCTGGAGTACCAGCGTCTCTTATGGCTGGAGTACCAGCGTCTCTTATGACTGGAGTACCAGCGTCGGACGCAAGGTCGCCAATTGGCAGCCAGCGCGATCTCAAACCAAAGCTAAGGCGACCGGAAGTGGAGCAATCCAGCGCGTCCGGACGAGTGTCCTTCTTCACGATAAGCCTAGGCCGTTCCGACCTTTAGACTAATGGCCGTTAGGTTAGATGTCAACTAACTTGATCGATCGTATCGACTATGCCGATTCTGGCAGCATTTGCCGCGAATTGAGCGTTTTGGCAGACGAACTGGGCCTCACGGAGGAGGTGACTGTGAATCGCTGAGGGTCAGCGGCGTGGTGGGGGCATTGGTTCGAAACACGATGATCGAATTCACAAACAACGAGGAATTGGGTATCAAAATTCGCCGATCCGCCGTTTCGAGTGTCGTGTACCGGAGATCGATTTGCGTGACGGTACCTTCCAGGGCCGTGGCCGAGATCCGGTCACCGCGGCGAAACGGCTTATAGATCAAAATCAGGATGCCCGCGATTGAGTTAGAAACCACGTCCTTCAGTGCAATGCCCAGGGCTAGACCGGTCAAGCCTAGCCCGGCCACCATAGCGCTGACGTTGACGCCGACAGTGCCAAGTCCCGTTACTAAACCGATCGAAATGATTGTCCAGCGAACGGCGGTGGCAATAATCCCCACGGCGTCCGCATTGGTATTTCGGAGTCGCCCTGCGCGTTGGATCAGCCGATCGACGATCCTGCCGGCAATCCAGGAGACCAGGACGATCAAGCCGCTGACGGCTAGTTGCGGCAGGAACTCGACAATGCGGTTCCACATTTCTAGCCACCGCGAATGATCGAGTAGCGCGGCAGAATCGGACGTGGAGGATTCGGCGAATAGTAAGTAGATAAGCATCGTTCTTGGTCGTTGTAAATTGGGTGCAGGTCAGCGTTGCGCCGGAAACGTCAGCTCAACAGATGCATCAGATCTTCTGAAGTCAAATTGCGCAGCGTTGCGTTTTCCTCTCCGATGATCGCGTCCGCTAGATCCCGTTTCTTACCTTGCAGTTCCAGGATTTTTTCTTCTACCGTGTCGCGAGCGATCAGGCGATATGCGAATACCGGCTTTGTTTGACCAAGGCGGTGTGCTCGATCGACCGCTTGTGCTTCGACCGCTGGATTCCACCAGGGATCCAAAATAAACACATAGTCGGCTGAAGTTAGGTTAAGCCCTTGGCCACCGGCTTTCAGACTGATCAAAAACACTGGCTTCGTCGGGTCTGTTTGAAATCGCTCCACGACTTGCTGGCGGTGGTTCGTCTTGCCATCCAAATATTCATAGCCGATTCTTCGAGTATCCAACTCTTTGCGAACGATGGCCAGCAGCGAAGTGAACTGTGAGAAGACTAGTATTTTGTGCCCTTCAGACAGCACTTCGCTGAGTTGTTCGAGCAGAGATTCGAGCTTGGCGCTGGGGAGCTTTTTGTTTTTTTGATCGATCAAGGCCGGGTGGCAGGCCGCCTGCCGCAGTCGCAGAAGTGCCTCCAGCACGTATATCTTGGATTTATTCAGGCCGATGGCGCTTATTTTGTTTGTTAACAGCGCACGGTAGTGATCTCGCAACTGGTTGTACAATTTACGTTGTTTGGGATCGAGGTCGCACATCAGTGTTTGCTCGGTCTTGGCTGGCAATTCCTTCAACACCTGCTCTTTGGTGCGGCGCAGTAAGAACGGGCGAACCATTTTGGCCAACAGGTGTGCGGTGTCGGTATCCTGAGATTGTTTACCCGTCAATGCAGATAGCTTTGCTGATCGCCCCAGCATGCCGGGATTGAGGAATTCGAATAAAGTCCATAGCTCGCCAAGATGGTTCTCGACCGGCGTACCAGACATGGCCAGACGATGATCGGCCTGAATCAATCGGCACGCTTTCGAAGACTGCGAAGTCGAGTTCTTAACCGCCTGGGCCTCGTCCAAAATAGCGTAGTCAAAGTGGTGATTGCAAATCGTTGTGATGTCAGTTCGCAGCGTGCCATAGGTGGTGACCAACAGGTCGCACTGATCCAACTGCGTTAAGACTTGGGCACGTCCGGCACCGTGATAGGTCATGACTTTCAGATTTGGCGCAAAGCGACTCGCTTCATCGACCCAGTTAAAGACCAGGCTTTTGGGAACAACGACCAGACTGGTACGAGCTGATTCCTTTTTTTGCTTCTTGGTGCGGCGTGCCTCCAGATAAGCGAGAACCTGAATCGTCTTGCCTAACCCCATGTCGTCGGCCAGGCAACCTCCGAAACCGAACTCTGCGAGAAAATTCAACCAGCCTAGCCCGATGCGTTGATAATCGCGTAATTCACCCCGGAACGTCCGCGGTTCTTTACGCGGCTGCACCCCGCTAAACTTCAAGATCTTTTGGCGAATGGTTTTGAACTTTTGATCGAACTCCACATTTGGCTGCGCGGCCAGTAGCGCATCCAGAACCATCGCTTGCGACGGCAAGAACCGAAGAGAATCCTCTCCACCTGCCTCGCGGCGTTGGGCAAGCTCGGCCAGTGCTCCGTATCGCTTGAGCCACTCTTCCGGCAAAACGCCGCGGGTACCATCACCAAGTTCGACAAAATTTTGTTGGTGTTGAAGCGCTGCCAATAAATCTGGCAATGTCGCCTTCACTCCTGCGAAGTCGCAATCAATCGCCAGGTCAAACCAATCGACGCCGGTGCTAACGCTGATGTTAAACTGACCAGCCGGGCGCATTGCCTTTCCTTCTGCAACAACTTGCCAGCCTTCCGATACGAGTTGTGTGATCGCAGCATTCAAGCGGCTCTGCTGAATCGAGGCTGATCCGTCATCCCGATAAGAGCTTCGCTCAACCGCATTAAATCCAGCCGAGTACAGCTGCTTCAGTAGTTTGGCTTCATGAATTGGGTCGCGTCGCGTAATACAACGCCTTGCAGAATCGATAATGACCTTTTGCTGGCTGTGTAAGTCAACTTCCTGGCCATCGTAGTCAAAGCTGACATCCGAGGGCAGAGGTGAATTACGCCGAACCGGTCGGTATCTGTCTGATGGTTGCCGAATCTTTAAGCACGGCTTTGGTGTTGGCGACGATTCTTGCCAACGCAATTCTTCCGGCCAATCGATGCCAGGAATCGCCGGCATCCGCCAAATGTTTTCTACAAACTTATGCTCATCCTTGCGCGAGAACTGAATCGGATTATCCTGCAAGAATTCAATCCACCCGATATTCGCGCCATTGAGCGTTTCAAAACGCGCCAATGTATTGTCTATGAGAACTAGCCCACTGTTCAGGGCCAGTCTGACAGATCGACAGGAGATCGATTCTTCACCACGAACGAGATTGCCGGTCAGCAGCCAATTGTTCTGCTTGGCATCCAGCTCGAATTGCAACTGGAATTTCCAGGGATCGCCACCATCCCAGTGCAAGGGAGTCCATTGAGGAGGGGTTCCGCGATCGATCTGTTGGATCGCACCAAAACGACCGGTAAGACAGAGAAGTGGAATGAGCAGTTCGTGCGTTTCAGGAACAATTTTGCATTTATCCCACTCGTTGTAATCGTAGCCAAAAACGTTATCGCCACCACGGTAGTATGAAGAAGTGCTCCGATATTGATACGCTGCTGGTTGATTTCCAATCATCGCGCCGAAGGCTTTTCGATCTTCGACATTGGGCAAACTAGCGATCTGGTGGCGCTTGATCCGAAACGTTTTTCGAGAACCGAGTTCACCGTTCTGCTTGAAAAATTGCTGTTGAAAACAGATTACCGCCGCTTGCTGGTTCCTGCTCTCTTGCAGGTCGAGCGAATAGCTAATAACTGAATTTTGGGTCGAGGTTCCGCTGATCGCGTTTGATTGCTTTGGCAGCGTGGACTGCAACTCAGCGAGTTGAAGTTCCCATTCCTCGCCAGATTTCCTGTTCTTTTTGGCGAAATTGCTGAGAAGGTCGGCAAAATCGCCAGTCGATCCCTTCGCATTGTGGGCGAGTCGCGAGTCAGAGAGGTTGCTCAGCCGCAAGTACTCGGCGATCGCTTTTGATGTAATTGGATCGTACTCGGTGCCTCCATCTTCTTCCCATTCAGACTCATCATCGATATCGTCGTCATCATCTCCGGCTGGCTGAATTTGTTCCTCCACCAGACGGCCAGACACGGGGCTGGAAATGGTTTGGACCTTCAAAAACCGGATGCGCCCGGAAGTTAACAGGCTGTCGGTAGCCAGCTCCCTATCGGCAGCGATAATTGTGGCGATGACATGTTTACAACGACTGGCATCCGCGAATCGAGGACAGTCACAGTCAATTAAAAGTGCTCCATCGTTGATACCGGTCCAGTCGAGAACGACGTGATATGGCTCCTGTTGACTGCCCTGTACCTCGGCGACCACGCCAGATTTCAAGTCAGCACTGATCAGTTTGACTAATTTCCCATAATAATAGCTCTCGCCTCGATTCCACTCCCTACGGGAAAACAAAAACTCCGTACGACGCGACAAAGCTTTGTTCGGGGCGGGGCGTCTAAGACGTGACATAGCTTGCTTTTATTCCTGCTGTTCTGAATGCAGTTCAATTCCATGCAAAATCTCACTGCACTATACAAGATTGGTCGGTGTTGGCGGAAGTGGCCATGTTTCGCCTGCTGGCCCAAATTGTCGCAACCTTGCAAGCAATCATGGCATCTGAAGGACCGGCTGCAAGAACTTGCCGGTTAGGCTCCCCGGCACCGCTGCGATCTCTTCCGGTGTTCCGGTCGCTATAATCTGGCCTCCAGCATCTCCACCCTCTGGCCCCATGTCGATGATCCAGTCGGCACACTTGATTACATCTAAATTGTGTTCGATCACAATGACCGTGTTCCCAAGGTCCACCAGTCGATTCAGCACCACCAACAACTTGCGGATGTCGTCAAAATGCAGCCCGGTGGTTGGTTCATCCAGCAGATACAGCGTCTGACCGGTGTCGCTACGGGCCAGTTCTGTGGCTAGCTTGATTCGTTGTGCTTCGCCGCCAGAAAGTGTCGTCGAGGATTGTCCCAGCGAGAGGTAGCCCAGCCCGACCTGTTGCAAGCTGGCAAGCTGTCGGCTGATGTGCGAAAAGTTCTCAAAGTATTCAACCGCGTCGTCAACACTCATTGCCAGCACATCGGCAATCGAACGTTCCTTGTAGCGCACCTCAAGTGTCTGTGGATTGAAGCGACTTCCGCCGCACGCCTCGCACGGTACATATAGATCGGGCAAAAAATTCATCTCGATTCGGCGGACTCCTTGACCCTGGCATTCTTCGCAGCGGCCCCCTTTGGCATTAAAGCTGAAGCGGCCTGCACGGTAGCCTCGCTGCTTGGCCTCGCGCGTGCCGGCAAAGACTTTGCGAATCTCGTCGAATAGCCCAGTGTAGGTGGCCGGATTGCTACGCGGGGTCCTGCCGATCGGGCTTTGATCCACGTGAATCAACTTATCGATCTGACTGACACCACGCAGGCTGGTGAAGGGGCCAGGCTTCGGACCGCTGCCAGTGAGCCGCCGCGTAATGGCGCGAGCAAACGTGCCATTGAGTAGCGTGCTTTTTCCCGAACCGCTGACGCCGGTGACGCACACAAGTGCCGACAAAGGAAAACGGACTTCGACATTCTTCAGGTTATTCGCCGTTGCTCCTTCCAGCGTGATCGCGCGGGACTTGGCCGTTTTGCGCCGCTCTTGCGGAACTTCGATACGCAGCGCGCCAGACAGATATTGTCCGGTAATAGAAGTGGGATCCGCACTCACCTCATCGGGAGTTCCCTCGGCAACAATGGTCCCGCCATGTTCACCGGCACCAGGACCGACATCGATCAAGTAGTCCGCAGCGCGCATCGTCGCCTCGTCATGCTCGACCACCAGTACGGTGTTTCCTTGCCGCTGTAACTCACGAATGGCGTCGATTAAGTTTTGATTATCGCGCGGGTGCAAACCAATCGAAGGTTCATCCAACACATAGCAGATGCCCAGCAGTCCTGAACCAATTCCAGTGGCCAGCCGTACGCGCTGCAGCTCACCACCGCTCAGCGTGTCAGCCGGTCGCGATAGCGCCAGGTAACCCAGGCCGAGTTGCTCCAGGAAAGTCAATCGCCCGAGAATCTCTCGCGCCAGGGGTTGATACACCGGCAACGCATCTGAATGCACTTCGATCGGTCGAAAAAACTTTAGTGCGTGGCTGACCGGAAGACCGCAGATTTCATGGATGGCTCGTCCTTCAAAGCGAACATTGCGCGCTTCTCGCCGCAATCGCGAGCCACCACATTCCGCGCAAATCACGTCGCCGCGAAACGATTCCAATTTCTCGCGCTGGGCCGGCTCGGTCGCTGTGGCCAGTTGCTGCTGTAGCAATAGTTCCAATCCAATGAACTGCCCGCCTCCGCGCCACAGTTGCAACCGTTGTGCTGGCTTCCAGAGTTCCAACGGCGAATTGCGCCGCAGGGTGTTTCTCGCCAGGAACTCGTCGATCGCGGATTCTTGTTCGACTGACGGTTTCACTCCACCTGGACCGGTCCACGGAGCAACCGCATCGGTCACTAGCGAGAGCATTGCGTCCGGCAGAACCAGGTCTTCATCAAACTCGAGTCGCGTTCCCAGTCCCTGACAGGCCGGGCACGCACCGTGGGGGCTATTGAAACTAAAACTGCGCGGCTCCAGTTCTTCAAAACTCGTTTTGCAGTTCGGACAGCAGTTGAGCGTGCTGTACAGATCGTCCGCCCAATCGCCGGCTCCGCCCGCCTGCGACATGGCAATCATTGTTCCTTCGCCATGCTGCAATGCCAGTCGAATCGACTCGGCCAGGCGATCGGCAATTCCTTCGCGGATAATGATCCGGTCGATAACCGCTTCGATTGTGTGATTCTTGCGGCTCGACAAATCTGGCGGTGGATCGATATCGATGATTTCGCCATCGACGCGTGCCCGTAGAAAACCGGCCTTGCGAATGTCGGCAAACACCTCTTGATGCTGCCCGCGGCGGCCGCGGACCATCGGCGAGAGGAGCATCAGCTTGCTACCAACCGGCATGCGCAACAGGTCTTCCAGAATTTCTTCTGGTTGCTGCGGCTGAATCAACGTGCCACACTCCGGGCACGTTGCCTCACCTAGTCGCGCCATCAGCAGTCGCAGGTAGTCGTAGATTTCAGTAACTGTCGCTACGGTACTGCGCGGATTCTGGCTTCCCGCACGTTGATCGATCGCAATAGTCGGTTGCAGGCCGACAATCGAGTCGACATCGGGCCGTTCCATCTGATGAAAAAACTGTCGCGAAAAAATCGACAGGCTTTCGATGTACTGACGCTGTCCCTCGGCCACTAGTGTGTCGAAGGCGAGTGAGCTTTTGCCAGAACCACTCGGCCCGGTAATGACAGTGAGCCGATCGCGCGGAATGTCGATGCTGACATTCTTCAGGTTGTTGACACGCGCACCGCGAATAGAGATGGAATGCTGCACCGTGTCGATTGTACCTGTCAAGTTGTCTGCACCTGCGGCGCTGGCCGAGACCGCTGGTCGGAGTGGTGCGGAGGAACTGGACATACTTACCTCGAGTGCGCTCAGTGAAGTGATTGCCGGGTTGAGCAATCACCCTCCCTCTCGGCCGATGAAACGCTACAACGTCCAACCATCGTCCAGGCGAGCACCCTTTTGGACCATCACAATGCCGTCGCAGATCATCGCCTCTTCGGTCTCTGGGCTGCTGTCCAGCTTTTGCTCGTTGACGATCCGGACATTTTTGCCGATGTGACAGTTCTTGTCGACGATCGCGCCGTCGATAAAGGTTCCTTCGCCAATGCCGATGGTGGCATGTCCCTCGGACTGATCGAACTTCATTTGCGAGGGCGATTCGTACTCATCGGCACCCATCACAATCGAGTTGCGAATCACGACGTTTTTTCCGATCCGGCACCGCAGACCAACCACGCTGTTCTCGATGACCGCACCTGCTTCGATCACGCAACCATCGGAGATGAGGCTGTTCTTGATGGTAGCCCCATCGAGTCGCGACGGCGGCAAAAACCTGGCGCGCGAGTAGATCGGAGCTTCGGCCGAGGCGAGTTCAAACGAAGGCTTAGCCTGCGCCAGTTGAAGATTGCACTCGTAAAATGACTTGATCGTGCCGATGTCTTCCCAGTAGCCATCAAACAAGTGCATCTGCACGCGACGCGCACGGATTGAGGCCGGAAACACTTCCTTGCCAAAGTCGTGATAGTCGGTCTTGGTCAGTACGTCGATCAACGTGTCCTTGTTGAAGAGGTAAATACCCATGCTGGCCAACAAATCGCGGCCGTTGCTTTGCACGCCGTGTGCATCGATCCAGGCCGGTTCGGTTCGCACCACATCCATTTCGCTATGAACCTTTGGTTTCTCCAGAAATCCTTGTACGCGACCGGTGTCGTCTGCGCGCATGATGCCAAAGGCGGGTGCTTGCTCGCGGGTGACGGGCATGGCGCCGATCGTGACATCCGCATTGCCCTCTTGATGCGTGCGGAGCATATCGGCGTAGTTCATGCGGTAGAGCTGATCGCCCGACAGAATCAGCACGTAATCGATATCTGATTGCTGCAAATAACGAACATGCTGACGCACGGCGTCGGCGGTTCCTTGATACCAGTCGGAGCTTTCGTTGGTTTGCTGCGCCGCCAAAATTTCAAAGTAACCACCGCTAAATGGATCGAACGTATACGTGCGGCGGATATGGCGGTGCAGACTGACCGAGTTGAACTGCGTTAATACATAAGCGCGCTTGATGCCGCTGTTAATGCAGTTGGAAAGCGGAATGTCGATGAGTCGGTACTTGCCAGCCAGCGGCACCGCCGGCTTCGAGCGATAGCGCGTGAGTGGATAGAGCCGCGTACCGCGCCCTCCGCCAAGTACCAACGCCAGAACATTCTGCATTTTGTTCACCTTCCGTTATCGAATCACAAAGTTAATCAACTTGCCTGGAACGACAATCACTTTCACAATGGTTTTATCTGTGAGCAATTCTGCCACGCGGTCGTCCGCACGTGCAGCGGTTTCAATCGCCTTAGCATCGGCTTCGGCCGGCACAGAGACCTTGCCACGCAGTTTACCATTCACCTGCACCGGTATTTCAACCGTGTCCTGCTTCAGGTACTGCTCGTCCAGCTTGGGCCACGGTTCAGACGCCAGCGAGCCAAAATGTCCTAACAATTGCCACAGTTCTTCGGCAAAGTGCGGTGCAAATGGAGAGACAAGCAGCACGAATTGCTCCATCACTTCGTAGGGCCGCACATCCTGCTTCGTAAAGTAGTTGGTAAACTCCATCATCTTGGCAATGGCCGTATTGAACGACAATGTTTCGATGTCATGCGTGACGCTGGCAATCGTCTTGTGCAACATGCGCAGTTGGTCCGTGGTGGCGTGCTCTTTTTGCACCGCGGGGTTCAACTCCAGTTGTTCGCTCCGATCCGAAACAATCATGCGCCAGACGCGATCCAAAAATCCGCGTACGCCGTTCACCCCGGTCGTGCTCCAGGGCTTGGTCGCTTCCAGCGGTCCCATGAACATCTCGTACAGCCGCAGCGAATCGGCACCGTATTCGCGAACCACTTCGTCCGGGTTCACGACATTGCCGCGACTCTTACTCATTTTATAAGCACGACTATCCACGCGAATCTTTGAGTTGCTAGAGAGGACAAACTGGTCCCCCTGCTTTTCCACCTGTTCCACCGGTATTTTTACCGCTGTGACCTTGGCACCGGTCACCTTATTGACCGGTTGGCCAGCCTCATCCATGCGCACTTCGGCGGAGGAAAGAAAACCGCCCTCTTCCTTGCGATAGCCGGTGAACTCCATCTCGCCCAGGATCATCCCTTGATTCACCAGCTTCATAAACGGCTCGGGCAGGCTGACGTGCCCACGATCGAACAGCACCTTGTGCCAGAATCGAGAGTACAGCAGGTGCAGAACCGCATGCTCTGCACCGCCGATGTACAAGTCGACCGGCATCCAGGCTTTTTCCAGCTCCGGGTCAATCAGCCGTTCTTTATTGGTTGGATCGATGTACCGCAAAAAGTACCAGCAAGAGCCGGCCCATTGCGGCATGGTGTTGGTTTCACGCTTATACCGTTTGCCATTCCGCTCGACATAGAGCCATTCGTGCGGGGCTTTTTCTAGCGGTGGCTCTGGCCGACCGATCGGCTTAAAATCTTCCAGCTCCGGCAGCGGAACCGGTAGTTCACTTGGTGATACCGCGACAATCGCACCAGTTGGATTTCCAGCCCGGTCGAGTTCGTGCAAGATGGGGAACGGCTCTCCCCAAAACCGCTGTCGGCTGAAGAGCCAGTCGCGGAGCTTGTAATTCACCGCCGCGCGGCCCACGCCCGAGGAAGTCAAATCGGCTGCGATCCGCGTTTTGAATTCGGCCGTCGGCAAGCCATCGTAACTGCCAGAGTTGACTGCGATCCCTTCACCACTGAATGCACCCTCGGCAGAAGCGGTATCGTCTTTGCTCTTTTTGGCAGCAACCACTTGCCGAATCGGTAGGTTGTACTGCACTGCAAATTCGTAGTCTCGTTCGTCATGCGCGGCGACCGCCATGATCGCCCCGGTGCCGTAGCTGATCAGCACATAGTCGGCGATCCAGATTGGTATCTGCTCGCCATTCACCGGGTTCACCGCATAACTACCAGTAAACACTCCACTCTTTTTCTTGGCCAGTTCGGTGCGGTCGAGGTCACTCTTCTTCGCCGCTTCTGTACAGTAATCCGTAACCGCTTGCTTTTGCGCTCCGACCGCCAGGCGACTCACCAATGGGTGCTCGGGCGATATCACCATATAGGTCGCACCAAACAGCGTATCCGGCCGCGTGGTGTACACACGCAGCACATCGTCGCCGGCCTTGCGGGGAAAGCCGGACTTCTGTCGAGCTACTTTCCAAGTCTCAAACTTGCCCGCTTCGCCAATGTAGAAATCCACCTCGGCACCAGTACTGCGACCGATCCAATCGCTTTGCAGTTTCTTAATACTAGCTGGCCAATCCAATTCGGCCAGGTCCGACTCCAACCGATCGGCATACGCTGTGATCCGCAGCATCCACTGCTTCAGCGGAATTCGCACCACCGGGTGGCCGCCCCGTTCACTTACGCCACCTTGCACCTCTTCGTTGGCCAGCACCGTCCCCAAC
>JAWXCH010000111.1:0-10469 GCA_034440595.1 Planctomycetota bacterium
AAGGCCCCGATGTGTACGCTGCTGCACCAAATGCTGCAGGGAATTTCTACAGCAGTCGCATTTCGACCAACATGGACTTCATTAATGACGTTCTTGTTCCAGAGCCATCGACCGTGACGCTCATGGCTGTTGGTGCTGCGATGGCAATGTGGGGCACCGTTCGTCGTCGCAATCGCAACGCGGCTTAATCGCTTAAACAAGACAATACGACACTTTCTGTCGCCGTTGAGAAGCTCTAGGCGTATCTTTCTAATTGGCCCGCGTTGGCCTCTTTCATTTCACGGTTACAACTTTGTTGCCGTTTCGTGTGCTGCAACCCGCAGCGCTGGCAACGATCTGAAAGCCTCTCCGCAATCAGTCCTATTCCTAAATTGGTTTCCCGACCATTCAATGGTCGATTTGCTGCCCTTCTAGCGTTCGATTGCTTTACTTGAGCAAAAACCGCATACTTCGGAAACCTGAGCACGTCCGTGCAGGTAGTTACGTGTAGCAGGTTTGACACTTTACCGATGGGAACTTTATGCGAATGCTCAAACGAAGCCAGTTTCTAACGCGTCCAGTGATTGCGGCGATGCTCATCACAATTGTTGCGCAATCTGCACTGGGAGCGGAAGATGCGTATTACAGCATTCCGGTGAGCAAGCTAGAAATCACGGCAGGTAAATTGCCAACCAGGGATCCTGACGACCGGTGGGACTGGCGCTGGCGTGGCGTCAGCACGCCTCCACGCGTCGTTCTCGACGTCCCTGGAGAAGGATACTATGTCAGTTCGTTCTCTGGCCCGATAGCAATCCCGGCCTCTTCCGTTGGGTCCGGTTCCGACGACACCATTGGCAACCCGCTCGTCGTGCGCGCTCCTGCGGGAAAAGATGTCACCGGTACGCTGTATCTCTCTGCCGAGGGCATCCGCAAGGTGGAAAAAGTTTCATTTAGAATTCCGGCCAAGGAGAGCAAGCCCGAGCACCGGCAACAATTCCTCCGCGAGAAAGGAAACTACTATCAAAATCTTCGTGATGCGAACATTGCCGGTACGGCCTGGTTTCGCTATCAAGCGCGACTGGCCGAGAATGCGATGGGAGCTAACCGCGCGCCGCCAACGGGAGTTCCCGCTATCGGGCGTTTCGCCAATGATCGCGATTTCTCGACAACATTTGATCTCTTCACCGGCGGTCGTGCGATTGGTGAGAACCTGCAATTGGATCGCGCGCTGGCGGTCAACGATAAGGACAACACTCCGTTCGACATCGACAAGATCGACGGGATCACAGTTGCTGAGATCGATTGGACAAATCTTCTTAAAGGCAAGAACCCCAAGCTCGATCCGTTGGCAGCATCGATACCAGCAGATCAGCATGTGGTGTTCTTTCCTACTTTCACGGCCCTGGTTCAGGTCGCCGATGAAGCGGAGAAGAACGGCACGCCGGTGCTGCGAATGGCTGAGCCGCGCGCTGAAGATGCCAAGACGGTCGATCGCTATCAACAGCAGCTTTGCATGTCGTTGGGTGGACTGGGTCGCACCTTTGGCCCGCATGTAGTGCGCAGCGTGGCACTGACCGGGTCGGACCTGAATTTCCGCACGGGTACCGATATTGCGGTCCTGTTTGAAGCAGTCGATCCGGCGACGCTAGAACAGATGTTGATTGCCAAGGTCAAGCTCGCGACGATGGGCAAGAAAGATGTCGCCGTTGGTGAGGATACCGCAGGAGGACTGCCGTATAAGAGCTGGCGATCCAAGGATCGCAGTGTCTCTTGCTATATCGCGCGGCTTGGCAATTCGGTCGTTGTATCCAATTCGCCGTACCAAATTGAACGCCTCGGTGCAGTTGCTCAGAAAAAAACGCCGAATTTGGCCAGCCTGCCCGAGTACAAGTTTTTTCGCGATCGCTATCCGCTGGGAGACGCCGATGAGACCGCCATGGCATTCCTCAGTGATGCTACCATTCGCCGCTGGTGCGGCCCGCGCTGGCGCATAGCTAGTTCGCGTCAGGTGCGTGAGCTGGCAGTGATCGCTCAGCTAGACGCGACCTATCTGGACAAGATTGTCACTGACAAAGTCGAAGCAGGCCCTGTGCATACCGATCTGACAATCGGCACCGTGTCGGACTACCGCCTGGGTGCAGAAGGCATTCATTCTCCTTCAATAGGCTCGCTTTCGTTCCTGACACCCATTGCGGAAATACCGTTGGAGCAGGTTACGCGCGGGGAAATGCTAGCCTACCAACGCTGGCGCGACACCTATCAGAGCAACTGGCGCTGGGCTTTTGACCCGATCGCGCTGCGGCTGACGGTGAAGCCAGAGAAGCTGGCGGCCGATCTGTCGGTGATGCCACTGATTTGGGAATCGGACTATCGGGAATTCATCGAACTGACGCAAGGGACTGAACTGAAACCAGATGCAGGAGATCCGCATGGGGCGCTTGTACAAGCGATTTTGGCGATCGGGCCAAAGTCAAGACTACGCGAGCAAGGTTCTGGTCTTTTGACAATGATGGTCCCTGGTGCAGGTCTGAAACCACTCAGTTGGTTAGGAGAATCAGTATCGGTGTACGCAGACGACGATCCGATCTGGGAGAAGTTGGCCAAGGCCGATCCCGAACAATTAGAGAGCGACGCCTCATTATTACAAAAGTTGCCCGTTGCGCTTCGCGCTGACGTTTCCGATCCGCTCAAGGTGGCACTGTTGCTGACCGGGCTGCGTGGTGTTATGGAACAGACGGCACCAGGCATGTTAAATTGGGATACGCTCCAGCACAATGAAATGCACTACGTCCGGCTTTCCGCCAAACGACGACTTGGGGGTGGACTGGATGGACTCGAAATCTTTTATGCCACCTCACCGGACAATCTTACAATCACGATCAATGAGTCGCTAATAAAAAGAGTGCTGGACCGGCAGGCCGCTCGGGCTAAAGGAGAGCAAGGTGACAAGCGCGACGCAGAGAAATCTGCCGATAGTGGACAAGTCACACAGCTACCTTGGCTCGGCAAGAGCATGGCACTGCATGTAGATCGAAAGTTGCTGGACCTCGTCTCGAGCTTATCGCGAACCGAGCGACAACGTGAGATACAAACGCTCGCCTGGAGCAATCTGCCGATTCTCAACGAATGGAAACGTCTCTATCCGGATCGTGATCCAGTCGAACTGCATGAGCAAGTCTGGAAGGTCAAACTGGTTTGTCCGGGTGGCGGAAAGTACGTCTGGAACGCCGATTGGAACACGATGGAATCCACCGTCTACGGTCATCCGGGTGGACCAATAGTAGGTCCGCTGCTGACTCCAGCAATGCTCGGCCTGGAAAGCGCGGATTTTGGCGTCACGTTTGAAGAGCAAGGATTGCGTGCCCGTGCGGTCTTTGAGCGGACGGGGGAAGCAGCGGGTGAAAAGCCCGTGAGCAAATCGGAAGTTAGTACGAAGAAGTAAATCAGGCCTGCTCACTTCGAGTGAGTCTGGTCCGTTGCGCGAGTGGAGCCGAGAACATTTGGGTTGCCGTTCAATCTGCTGCTGTGCTTCATGCTCTCGTCTCGCATTCCCTCACCCGTCGCTGGGGCGACGACCTCTCCCGCGCGCGGGAGAGGTGAAACTTGTGGACTCGCCGTTGCTTAGCTGCTCGCAGCATTGATGGGCAGCCTACGACTTCCCAGAACCAGACGGAGGAGCCGGATCAAGCGAGACCAAGATCCGATCGATTCGCTGGCCGTCCATGTCGACGACTTCCAGCTTCAGACCGTTCCAGGTAGTGGTGTCTCCAATCGAAGGGATCTTTCCCAGCTTATGCAGGATCAGGCCAGAGATGGTGCTGAATCCGCGTGGTTCAGAGGCTGAAGCCGAGCGAATATCCAAATGGTCGATCAGATCACCGATGCTGACGCCACCATCGACCAGCCAGGAACCATCACTACGGGTCACAATACTCTCGTCTTCAACCAACTGGTGTTCGTCACGAATTTCGCCGACCAGTTCCTGAACGACATCTTCCAGCGTGACCATACCTTCGGTGCCGCCGTATTCGTCCAGCACCACGGCCAACTGGTTATGCTGTTCCTGAAACAATTGCAACAATCGGTCCAGAGGCATCGTCTCTGGCACAAACAGTGCCGGGTGCAACAGTTTTCTCAGCTCAATTCCCCAGCCCAGGTACTGCTGGCGGAACAGATCCTTGATATGCACAAACCCGACAATGTGGTCCAGGTCGTTTTCATAGACCGGCAGGCGCGAGAAACCGGCCATCGCCACGGCACCGATCAGTTCGTCCGTGGGCGTGTTGACATCGAGCGCATCCAGATCGATTCGGGGGCGCATGATGTCGCGGACGGTGCGATCTCCCAGGCGAAGCGCCTCCATCGCCACACGTTGCTCGACCAGTTCGAGTACCCCTTCGGCACGGCCCGACGCAATTAAGTGTTCGATGTCGTCGACCGAAACGCTCGGCTCGGTGGATTCACCTGCGCGCAGGAGCAGCAACACTCCGTTGGTGGCGGAACTCATGAACCAGATCATTGGCTTGGCCGCTTTAGCCAGAAAATGCATGAACGGCGCGACGACGCGAGCCAGCCGTTCGGCATTGCGAAGGGCCAGCCGTTTTGGAACCAGCTCTCCTAGAATCAGCGACATAAAGGTAATGGCCACGACCACCAGAAACAGCGCAATGCCGCCGGCATTATCGGCGACAATTGGAATTGGCAATGTACTGAGATATTCGGCCAACTTGCCTGCCAGGTGCGCACCACCGAATGCAGCGGCAAAGGTACTGACAAGGGTGATGCCGACTTGAACGGTTGGGAGAAACCGATTCGGATCGGAAGCTAATTCCAAGGCGAACTTTGCACCTCGGTCGCCGGTTTCGGCCATTTGCTGCAAGCGTCCACGCCGCGACGCGACAATGGCGATCTCGGCTGCGGCAAAAAAACCGTTTGCCAAAATCAGCAGCAAAATAAACAGCGTTTCCCAAATCCAGATCGGCAACTTTTTTTCTCTCAGGAGGATGAAATACCCAAATTCAAAAATCCAATGCAACGACGCTCTCTATTCCACTCGGGTTGTAACTGCCATATTGTCGCGGTGAATAACCTCGTCGTACGGATTGTAACCGAGCGCAGCGGCAATTTGTTCGGTTTTCAGGCCGCTGATCTTAATCAGGTCCGAAATCGGATAATTTGTCAGCCCGCGAGCGAATTCCTGCCCCGTTGAATCACGCAGCGAGACAATATCCCCTTTCTTAAAGGTGCCGCTGCACTGCACTATGCCGATTGCCAGCAGACTGCGCCCTTGTTTTTCCACCGCCTGACGCGCGCCATTATCCACGATCAACTCGCCGCGAGTCTGCGCGGTAAAGCCGATCCAGCGTTTCCAGGCAGGGACGGTTCCCCCTTGTGCCAGGAATAACGTTCCTACCTGCTCGCCGGCCATGATCTGTGCCAGTGTGCCCGGCTGCTTGCCGCTCCCTATGATGACATTCTCACCTGCGGTCGTGCAAATTCTAGCCGCTTCCAATTTGCTGGCCATGCCCCCTTTACTGAGCCCGGTCAATTTGTCCTGTACTAGCCCCCAAACTGATTGATCTAGCTTGGCAACCGTTGGCACGACCTGCGACTTGGGATCCGCCGGGTCGCCGTCGTACAGTCCCTGCACATCCGAAAGCAGAACCAACAGGGGTGCTCGAATGAGATTCGTAACCATCGCCGCCAGACGGTCGTTGTCGCCAAACGTAGTTTTCAACTCGTCCACACTGACCGTGTCGTTCTCGTTGATGATCGGTACGGCATTGAATTCCAACAGCGCCAGGATCGTGTTGCGAATATTCAGGTAGCGCGACCGGTGGTCCAAGTCGTCGGCAATCAGCAGTACTTGCGCGGCATGTCGACCGTGACGCCGCATCTCGCGGTCATAGGCCTCAACCAGATTCGTCTGACCAATGGCCGCGACAGCTTGCAGCTTCGCCAGATCGGTCGGTCGTTTTTTCAGACCGAGTTGCCCCATCCCTGCGCCAACTGCACCGGACGAAACGAGTACCACCTTGCGACCAGAATCCATGATCTGGTGGAGTTCTTCGCACAGCGCGGCGATACGCTCTTGATTCAGCAGCCCGTCGGGGCGCGTCAAGACTCGGGTTCCCACTTTGACAACCCAGGTGGAGCTGGCGGCGGCGATTTCCTGACGTAGTAGATCTGGCATGCGATAGGTTTGTGGCAGTGGAACAATGCTAAAAGCAGCGGTTGACGTGTAGAATACCGTTCCACGGCCGAATGAAAAACCCAAATTGGCAGTTTATACCGGTCGAACGATGTGGTGGAACCAGGAGTCCAGCGACGCCGCAAGCTGATTCTTTCCCCCCTGAGGCCTTTTTTCGCGACCCTGGTTCATTGAGAAAACGCTCCCCCCGTCGTACAATGGTGTCCTGAGGACTCGCTACCGATGACACGCCGGTCAGGTACGTGCTGCTAAGTACTATCGAGCGGCGGCTTTCGGTGCGAGACCTCCACGCGCTTTTGCACAGTACGCCCTCCGGAGTACGGCGACCAGGGAATGAGTGAACTACACCACGAGTGCGGGCTGGCAGCGATCTATCACCTGCCGGGCGAAACTAGCCCTTTGTGCCCCGATCCAGGTCCAGAGGAAGTGTCGCGGCTGATGCCGCGGATGCTGTTGGACGTGCAAAATCGCGGGCAACTGTCGTCCGGAATGACGACATTTAATCCGCGACGCAACAAGCTCCTCCACACCTACAAAGAGCTAGGTGGAGTGAGCGAGGTTTTCAGAATGAGCCATCGCGGCAAGTTTGAAAGCCTGATGAAGGAGTACGCCGGTTGTGCGGCGATTGGACACACGCGTTATGCCACCTGCGGTGCCGACGATCTGAACTATGCTCAGCCGTTTGAGCGGCAGCATCTGAAAAAGCACAAGTGGTTCAGCTTTGCCTTCAATGGTCAGTTGGCTAATTATGCTGACTTGCGCGATCGGTTGCTGGCGGACCCGGATAATCATTTGTCTCGCGACAATGATACCGAGATCATCATGCACTACATCAGCCGCGAGTTGGCTTCTGCCGATGGCCGGCCGCCGTTGATTGATGTGTTTCGCGACATCAGCCGTGATTTTGACGGTGCCTATAACATTGTCTATCTGGATGCGCTGGGTGACATGATCGTTGTCCGCGATCCGCTGGGCCTGCGTCCGCTCTGCTATGCCAAAGAAGGAAATCTCTTTGCTGCTGCCAGCGAAAGCGTGGCGATATTGAACCTGGGTTTTAAGCCCGAGAGTATTAAGTCGCTGGTCCCTGGTCAGGCGATCACCATTGTCGATGGTGTGTTCGAGATTCAGAATTTTGCGCGGTCGTCGCGGCGGGCGCACTGCTTTTTTGAGTGGATCTATTTTGCCAACGTGGCCAGCACCATGGACGGGCACGGCGTGTATCTCAGTCGGAAGCGGCTGGGAGAAGAACTGGCCCAGCTAGAAACGGTGCCGCTGGATGAGGACACAATTGTCGTTCCTGTGCCGGATACCAGCAAAGCGGCTGCCGACGCGATGGGCTATAAGCTCAAGGTCCCGGTGCTGGAAGGATTGATCCGCAATCGTTACAGCGGGCGAACGTTCATCGAAGGGGGTGGCAATCGCCGTCAAAAGGCGGAGAGTAAGTACACGCCGCTCCGCGAAGTGCTGGATGGCAAACGGGTGCTGCTGGTCGAAGATTCCATTGTCCGTTCGACCACCATGAGGGTTCTGCTCAGTCGCATTCGCACACTTGGTCGTGCCAAGGAGATCCATGTGCGGATTGCCTGCCCGCCGATTATTGCACCCTGCTTTTATGGCATCGACATGTCGACGATTAGCGAACTGTTTGCTCCACCATTCATGCATGAAGGAATGCTGACCGAAGAAGGGCAACAAGCGATGGCCAAGAAGCTGGGTGCTGATTCGCTGCGCTATCTGCCGGTCGATTCGATAGCCCGTGCGATCGGCTTTGACGGTGACCAGCTTTGCCAGGCGTGCATTACCGGAGAGTACCCGACCACGTACGGCCAGGATCTTTATCAAATTGCCTTGCGCAATACGGGCGTGGGAAATGGCGAATCGCCAGTCGGCCAACGGACGTATGAAGGCCTGCCGGTGGTGAAGCTGTAAGGGCGCCTGCAATGTGCGTTGCTCACCAACCTAGTCCTGCTTCGTTCCAGTCTTGCTCTCGGAAGTGGCTTGTCCTAGCGCACTCACCGCTAAAGACGTGGCAATCAACGGGTCGTCTTCGCGCATCATCGTGTGTTCGTTCTGCCAAGAGCCATCGGGGCGTTGCATGGTGACCAGCAGTTGGGTCAGATTAGAGCGGTGCTGATTTAGTTTTGCTTTTGGCAGATGTCGCATGACACGTGCCAGCGAGGCCGCATAATAGAAGCGCAGGCCGTTGCTCAGCGCCAACGACGCTGGATCATCAGGAAAGCCGGGCGCGCGCAGCGTAGTCGGATCGTAATGCTGCTCTAGCCAACTTAGTGCGGCGGCAACTCGCGGTGAATCGGCCGCTTCTCCGCATACCAGCAGTGCCACAATGCCATCGGCAGTGGTGGTGCCGTAAGAGCGATTACGCGTCGAGCCGTCAGGCAATGTGATCATGCCGGCCTTATTAAGCGGGTTGTCCGCCACTGGGGAAAAGTAGAATCCTCCATCGGCTTCCTGGCCGTCGAAGTTTTGACAGCGCGATAGATACAGGAGCGCCGCCTTGCGCGTGGCTTCATCTAGCAGGCCGGCAGTTGCCAACGCCTCCAGGGCAAATGAACTGACGGAGATATTCGTCTTGCCGGCCATGATGGCGTCGGTCTCGTCGCCGCCGGTCTGGTTCCAGCCCCCGTAGTCGAGGTCGCTCGTTTTCCAACCTTGGGCAGCCGTTTGCTGAACAGCACGCAGGTAGGCCGCCAGTTGCTTTTGCTCCGCAGACAACTGCGCCGGTTCGGGCTTCATTGATAGCAGGAGTACCGCACTGGCATAGGTCGGAAAGTCGGTTAGGCCATCTTCACCGCGGGCAAAGCCAAGCTTGTCTTGTTGGCGTAACAGAAATCGCTGGCCGCGCTGAATGGCGCTGGATAGTTTGCATTGAGTTTGCGCCGGAAGCTTCGAACGAATCTCTGGTGACAATTGAGAAAGTGCATAGAGAACCAGCCCGGTGTTCCCAGCTCCACCTCGCATTGGCCCGTAGGTGGCCGAGTGCCAGCCGCCATCGGTTGCTTGCTGCAAAAGAAGCCAGTCCACACCGCGAATTAGAGCTTGCTCAGGAGTCGGTTCGACAATGACGTCTGGGCTGTCGCTGCAACCGCCGACAGCACCAATCCAAACCAGCAGTACGCAGACAATCGCTCGACGACTATGGATCATAGATCCGAAACCGGCAGGTAAAAATTCGGTGCTTGCAGTGTTAGCAACGCCGCCGCCGTGCAAAAAGTGCGATCGGTAATGCAGTGGTGCCCCATCCAGCTACCGTCAGCATTCTGCACGCGAACGATCTTGTTCCTGACCGTTGGGTACCAACGCTCCCACGACGGTTGCGGCTCCTTGAGCAGGCATTCGGTCACCAGATAGAACGCCAGATACTCTTCCCCCCCTGCTTGCTCAAAGGGGCGGTGGTCCTCTTCGGCAAATTTGAGTATCCGCTTCACGCACTCCTTGAAAATTGGGTCATCCTGGTACTTCATCGAGTACAGCACTCGCACGCTGGACGCGTGCTTGTAAAAATCCTGCATCCAGTCGGCGCGATTGTCAGTCGTTTCCTTTAGTTTCGCTCGCAGTGCCTCCCCTGCTCGGCGTGCGGAACCTTCGACCGGAATTCCGGAAGCACTGCTGCCGCGCAGGCATTCCCAACCAAGAACGGTCCCCAGGACTGGTGCCCAAGCTTCATTACCCCAGGTGCCGTCCTTGCCTTGCGAGCGGCAGATGATGCCCGAGAGCTTGAGGATTGCGCGGCGAACGTCTGGCTCGGCTACATCGGATTCACCCAGCGCCTGACTGAGAAACAGATTCGCTAGAAACAAATCGGCGTTGCGGCCAATTTTACGACGGACCAGCGCCGGTGGGCGAGAAGGATCGTCATTGTCGGGCAGGGCTTCGACTTTGTCCAACACCGCGTTCAGGACTTTTCGCAGTTGCCGATGGTGCGGCCCGCAGGTGGGGGTGTTTCCTTCGGACAAAAGTGCCATCCCAACGATGGCGGTACAGGCCAAGTCGGGGGGCTGGCCAATATCCGGGCCGACCATGCCATCGCTACGGATGGCCGAAATGAGCCACTTCATCCCTTTATCAATGGATTTTCGCGCGGCGGGGGTGATCTTGCTGCCGCCAGGGCTTTCTGCTTCGTTTGCCTTTTCCTCGCCCAGATTTATGCCGGAAAAGCCGGCTATGAGCAGGGCGGAAATGACGGTCAACAGCATGAACTGGCGAATTCGCATCCGATGGTCCCTCAACGGCGATTGGCTTTGAGACGCCTACATATCAG
>JAWXCH010000112.1:0-3166 GCA_034440595.1 Planctomycetota bacterium
CCATATCACCGGCCAAGCGACCACGCCCGGCGTCCAATGCAAACTGGGCGCTGAAGGCAATGCCTAGGCTTTCTTCCTCACGCGTTGGTGCCGTTACCCAGACTGAAGGTATTGAGGCCGGCAAAGTGCGAAACCCGGTCGGACCCAGGCCAAGAAAGACAGCGCCCACAACCCCTCGGAACGCCAAGCCGTCATTTAGATCACCGTCGCCTAAGTGCCATTTTCCTAGCTCGATGCCCTCGCCAATAGGCTCCGGCTGCCAGTGGTGATTCACGCTGCGTCCCGGAAATCGCATTCGAACATGACGTATCGCATGACCAAAAACGCTTAGGATGCCTCCCAAAAGCTCGACACGCTTTGTGATTTCCTCGTTGAGTCTGGCATCCAACTCGATAAGCGTCCCTCGGTAGCGAACGCTATTGGTGGAATGGCGAGTGAGGCGCTCCAAAGCGCGCTGTGGATCACGCCAAGGCTCGGGCAATACGCCGGCGACAATTTCAACATGCATCTTTCCACTGATGATCTTCGGCCGGTCACAGGCTAGCAGGACGCTCTTAAACCCGAGTCCAAATTTTCCTGTAAGGTCCGGTGTAATCTTGTCTGACGAAGAGAGCACCAGCATTTTCTCCAAGTCACGATGCCAACCATGTTTCTCGCCTTCCATAGCGGCTGGCCCACGATCATTGATTGAGCGCCCCCAGTGCATGAACCAGAGGCGATCATTGTCCGCTTCGATCAAGAAAGTCCGCGCTACCTCGGGTACGCGTGGGAGTTTGTCTGGGTAGGCTTCGCAAAGCCCGAGTTCAATCGCCGCATCGTCCGCGTTTTGAAAAAGTTCGAAAGGTACGCTCTGCAAATCGTACTGGAAGTCCCGAAGCTTGTGACGGACCGCGTCCAATACCGCTTCCTGCGCAACAGGATCTTCGACTAACGAACTGGCAACGGCTTCCCGTGCAACACGAACTTGATCACGAAGCCCCTCACTCACTGACTCGTTGCTTTGTGCGCCAGACGAGTTCTCAGTCAGTCGCTTCCGAGCGCGGTCATTGTCGTCCAGAGCCTTCTTTAGACTCTCGCTGCGGTTGTGTGCACCCAATTGCCTCAGATAGAACGGAAGATTCTCTAGCAGGAGCGCCCGGGCAACTTCGATTTCCAACTGATCGCTCTTCTCTAACGTTTTCCAGAGGGCGTCGAGGTTTATTTCTGGCTGATTGTAGAGTTGACGAAGTAGGTACTCAGCGGTTCGGCGCAATAGCTGAGAAAGGTCGTTATCAGCAAGTTTTGTATGGTCGATTCGAGCCAACGGCAACGAATAGCGCTGAGAACTTACATGCTTGGGTTCGCCGGCAATAAGGGTTTTCGGATTATCCGCACGTGAGGCCTTCATTGGATGACCAAAGAGGTTCGTAACGGTGACGGTTCCTTCCCGGATCTCCACAACGCCGACTTTGAGTTGATTCAGCGCTTGAGCTGCAGGTAATCCCTCCATCCATACTCTACTGTCCGAGTCGTCTCCCCTCGGAATTTTCCACCCGAGTTGGGACTGAAGCCAATCGAAAGAATGTGGCTTCAAGTACTCAATGGCCAGGTCACGAACATCTTGTCCGAGCAAGGCCACTACCGCGCCAATCGGTGCATTCCCAACCCACCCCTGCCACGGTCGGAAATAGTTTCGGAGAGTTCCCTCGGCTTCCTGTATCTGCGTGTCAATCGCAGCGATCGAGCCACCCATGTGGTCTGCAAAGTTGGAAAATTGCCTCCCACAGTCCACGATAATTCCCGTAAGAATGTGCGCTTGGCGCTCATCCAGGATCACATTGGCATCCAGGCCTTCCGCGCCATGACAAAGTTCGTGCGGCTCGGACCAGGATCCAGCCATCGACAGCAGCAGTATTTTCGGCAGTATTGACTTCGCCCTAGCAACATCACGCGGAATGAGATTTAGATAAATGTTGAAAGCGTCCACTGCGAGTGGGTCGACCAATGCGGACTTGGAGAGTGTATTGAGTACTTTGACTAGACGGGTGTGATCCAACGCTTCGCTCAGCGGGCGAACGAGATCGTTGATACAGACTTCCATCCCCAGCTCATTGACCCTCGCTGCTTTACCCACAAGGTTCCATGCGGGCAGTTCTGCGAGTCCTTCAAGGACCGGCATTAGCCGTTGGAGTTGAGAGGCATCTGGAAGGGAGATATCTCCTAACTCGTAGCCGTCTACGTCTCTAAGTATCAGTCCAAGAGATGCGAGAGCACTTCGGCCTCGGCTAAATAAAGTCCGAAGCCTCGAAAACGCTGTATGCGCAAGAACCTCCTCACTCAAATCCTGCACACTGGAAAACAGGCAATCTGCCTTCGCGGTCAACCGCTGGATCTCATCCTCAATCGCAGGAATGTCGAGTACTTTTCCAGGACAAATTGCCCCCCCCCGTCGGAGGGGCAGCCAAAGCGATGTCTCTAGTACATCCAGCGGTTCCTGAGAATTGCGGTGAATCCTGTCAAACGCTTCGAGAATCGCCCTCCAATGCTCCGACGGGTTTGCGACGCCCAAAGCGATGTCTATTAAGGCACCATCGTCCAAAGGGCGGATCCATCTGTGTTGCTTGGCGATCAGTCTGGGTTCCGCGCTTTCCCGGACAATCTTGATGTCCCTGCTCAGGGTCGGAGGAATTGATCCTCCAATGTCTCGATAGGTGTTGGCGTCTATCACACCTCTTGATCGGACTACGAACGCATGCAGCGGTAACGATACCCATAGTGTTTCGTTATCCACGTGGGTGAGAATTTCCTCACACTCTTCTGGAGTCAGTTGATCGGCTTCGATGGCATCAACGCCTATTCGAACCAGTTCGCCCAAAACCGTATGCGGTTCAATCTCCTTTATACCGAGTGAATCCCATTGACTGCGCGGCACGATGTCAGCCAGTTCTTTGGACAGAATATTCCAACCATGACCGCTTCTCTTCATCAACTGCCTGAACAATTTTTCCCACGCAGTCGACTGCTCATGGCGCGCAACCCAGAGTGGCGATTCCTTGTCATCGAAGTGGGGAGCGTCGGCGTGAAGTAGATAACGCAAGCCCATGCGTGCGACGGTGTCGTGCCCTGAATCATTGACATTTTTTAGAAGCCGGATTCTCGCTCGTTGATTCGGAGCAAGTACTTTGCA
>JAWXCH010000113.1:0-8653 GCA_034440595.1 Planctomycetota bacterium
CGCTGAAAGTGACCAGCGTATCGAATCGAGCGGCTGATACGGTAGCGAAATCACATTGTCCAACTGGTGCCGCTGCTTGTACTCTTCAACCTCCCGCTTGCCAAGTCCTCCGCCGATGAACATCAACTGAATCGTCGGGTGGTCCTTTAGTTTCACCGCCGCATCCAACAGCGTCTTCAGTGGATTGGCGGGCGAGTGGTTGCCGGAGTACATGATCACAAACTTGCCGTCGAGCCCATGACGCTGGCGGAAGGGATTATCGAGATGCGGAACCGGTTCTTGAGCATCTTCGTGTGGCCAGGGAGGTTGAACCAACAGCTTCGTTTGATAATCGCCCCGTTGCAGAATCCGTTCGGCCATGAACCGGTCCAGCGCAATGATCAGATTCGTGCGTCGCAGGATGAAGCGATTGACCCCTTCGAGGAACTTAGCTCGCCAACTGGTGGCGCGAAGTTTCCCCATGGAAATCAACTGATCCGGGTTCAAATCCATGGCCCAGTAGGCTGTCGGGACTCGGCGAATCATGGCGACAATGGTGGCCGCCAGTCCGACGAGTGGTGGCGAGGTGCTGAAGAAAATTCCCGCCAGACGCGGAAAGAACAGCATCCGCAAAAAGACCTGCACCATGAAGCTGGCGGTCCCAAACACGCGCAGCAAAATCGACCGCTTGCCAAAACTGCTAAAGCGGATTCGCCGGATGTCCACCCCGTTGCGAGTTTCTCGCAATGGATACGCAATTGAAGCATCTTCGTAGGAGCGCGACGAAGTGTACACCACCACCCGTTGGCCGCGCCGCGCCATTTCAAACGCCACATCGGCCATGTGCTGGCCAACCGACGCCGGATCCGGCACAAAAGTCTGAGATACAACCAGAAGTGTTCTAGGCATGCGATCGATGACGAGGTAGCGAGAGCCAACTTCTACTTAGCGGTCATCTGATCGTGGATCCAGCGATAGGTCTTTTCCATGCCATCGCGCAGGCGCGTGTCCGGTTCCCAACCAAAGGTCTTCTTCATCAGCGTATTGTCCGAGTTGCGACCGTTGACTCCCTTGGGCGCATCCAGGTTGTAACGTCGCTGTAGTTTAATCCCGGCAATCTCCTCGACCACATCGACCAACTGGTTGATCGTCACACCTTCGGCCGAACCGAGATTGATCGGCTCCCAGAACGTCTCGGACTCGGTGATCTTGTAGATCCCCTTCAGGCAGTCCGAAATATACATAAACGACCGCGTCTGATGGCCGTCGCCCCAGATTTCGATCTCATGCTTTCCAGACTGCTTGGCTTCGATCACCTTGCGGCAGATTGCAGCAGGTGCCTTTTCGCGACCACCATTCCATGTTCCAAATGGGCCGTACACATTATGGAAGCGTGCCACGCGTGTGGGGATCTTCCAATCTTCACGGAAGTGACGACACATGCGCTCCGAGAATAGTTTCTCCCAGCCGTAGCCATCTTCCGGCATGGCGGGGTAGGCGTCTTCTTCTTTCAGGAACACATCGGTCGATTTGCTGGTTTGCTTGTCGCCGTTGTAGACACAAGCGGACGAAGCGTAAAAGAACCGATCCACTCCGTACTCTTTGGCAGCGAGCAGCAAGTGCGTATTGATCAGCACGCTAATCATGCACAGCCCTTTGTTGTTCTCGATAAAGCCCATGCCACCCATATTGCAGGCGAGGTTGATCACCGTGTCGCACCCTTTGACGGCAGCAAAAGCGGCACTCTTGTCGTTCAGGTCGGCTACGATGTTCTCGGCACCGGCATGTACCTGGTACCAGCCCGAGGTTGGTTTGACGTCGACACAGCGCACGGTGGCTCCCCGACCGAGCAGGTCGGCCACCAGGTGTCCACCGATAAAGCCTCCCCCTCCGCACACGACAACTTTTGCGTTCTTCTTCATTACTTCCGATGTCCTATATAACCAAGGTGAAAGTCGGTCAACGTACTGCCGTCTGGCCAGTGAACTTGTGTCGCTTGTCAGAACGAGGCGCAGCACCGAAAAATAAAATACGAAAACGGTGGAGTTGCCCCACTTGCGCCATGGCCGAAGATTTTCAACGCTGCGCAATCTCTACGTATTTGATACTATTTATCGTAAACTGGAGTGCCACCTTTTGGCAATCGCCCGGTTGCTCAATCGGCACTTGTTTGCCTCGTTTCTTCCGGACAACCGGTCTTTTAGTTATCGCGCGCATCACAATTGCTCATGCGAATCGAACGAATAACCCTGTCAGCCGCTATAATCGCACTTTCATGCCTACACTTGCCACCACCGTTGACGGACTGAAACTCCCTAACCCTTTTGTGATCAGCTCTGGCCCGCCGGGGACCAACGCCAGCGTCATCGGCCGTGCATTTCACGAAGGCTGGGGGGCCGTCGTCTGCAAAACGGTCAGTCTCGACGCCTCCAAGGTTATCAATGTCCAGCCGCGCTACTCGCGCCTCCGTGGTCGCGGCTCCATGGAAATCTATGGGTGGGAAAATATCGAGCTGATCAGCGACCGCTCGTTTGAAGACTGGATCGACGAATTCAAACAGATCAAGGACCGCTACCCCGACCGCGTGCTGATCGCCTCGATCATGGAAGAATATCGCCGTGAGGCGTGGCACGAAATCGTCGAACGAACACAAGCCACCGGCGTCGATGGACTAGAACTCAACATGTCCTGCCCGCACGGGCTGCCCGAACGCAAAATGGGATCCGCCATGGGAGAGGATCCTGCGATCCTGGAAGAAGTCTGCCGCTGGGTGATGGAGGTGGCGCGCGTCCCGGTCTGGGTCAAGTTGACGCCGAACGTCACCAAGGTGGAGGATCCTGCCCGTGCCGCGCTGCGTGCCGGCTGTCAGGGTGTCAGCGCCATCAATACTGTTCGCGCGGTGATGAGTGTGAACCTGGAAACGCTCCGGCCAGAACCAACCGTCGAAGGATACACCACGCTCGGTGGCTACTCTGGTATGGCCATCCGCCCGATCGCGCTGCGGATGTGCATGGAGATCGCGACGATGATGCGAGAAAAATTTCCCAAAGCCAGCCTCAGCGGCATCGGCGGGGTAGAAACCGGCCACGACGCTGCGCAGTTTTTGCTGCTAGGGTGCAACACCGTGCAAGTTTGCACTGGCGTGATGAAGCATGGATACGAAATCATCCGCCCGATGTGCGAGCAACTGCTGGCTTTCATGGAACAGCATGGGTTTGCGACCATCGACGACTTTCGCGGGCACAGTTTGCAATACTTCACCACGCATGCCGAGCTAGTCCGCCTGCGCGCCGCAGCCAAGGACCGCACGCTGCGCTCCACCGTCACCGCCGATCAGCATTGGACCGCGGAAGATTTTGTGCAGCAGAGTGAGGATCTGGCGGGCGAGTGAGGTGTCATGGCCGTCGCCGGACTAGGTCGGCGGCGGCAAAACTTTTTTAAGTTCCAGCGTAATCGACAACAGGTTCGCGTTGATCTGCCGCAGAGACGCACGTCGCGAGGCGATGGTTAACCAGATGCTGAGGAGGGCGGCGATTCCGAATAGTATGACTGCTTCTCTAGCAGAGTCCCGAAGAAGCCGCCTCTCCATGTTCACGGCAGATCGGATCTCTTCAAACTCTGTTTGCCGATCCACCGGCATGTCACTAAAATCAGCAAATTGCTTCCTGGTCTCCTCCTGAAACTTGGAGTATCGATATTCAGCAACCAGTGAACTACCGGCATCCCGGAAGTAGAAATCTAGATTTTCAATTGCCGCCCAGCACGCCGCTCCCCACGCCAAAACTGTGGCAATTGTTAAAAACGTGACCCACCAACGACTTCGAGTAGCCAAAGCACGTGCTGTCCAAAGCTCCGAAGGCTCTTCCCGCTCGCGCAGAAAATTTGCCACATCAAAGGCGTCCAACTGCGGGCCGGTTTGCAATGTGTTGGTCGTGGACATTCTCAGAATTCCTCTGAAGGACACTTAGATGGCGAATCTTTCGATCTTTTATAAATCTTGCCCACCGAACTATTTCGGCGGAGACGCTGCTAATACTTTTTTAAGTTCGAGTGTAATCGACATCAGATTGGCGTTGATTTGCCGCAATGAGGCACGTCGCGAGGCAATGGTCAGCCAAACGCTCAATAGCGCAGCAACTCCGAATAGAATGATCGAAGTTTGAGTAAGGTAAACGAGGATCTCCTTGATCCGCTGAATTTGACGACTCGTCTTTTCTAAGTCTTCACTCTGAAGTTCAGTCAACGTGTCGCGCTGTTCCAGTAGTCGGAATTGGTGGTACTCAGCATGTGGCAATCCGCCAAACTCGTAATGATTAATCCAGAGCGTAGCGATTCCCACACTACACGCAGCAGTCCATGTGATAATAGTAGCCACCGTCAGCCAGAAAACTCTTCGCTGACTCCGTAAAGCCAGTTCACGGGCTGCCACCAAAACTGGTGGCTCGGATTGCTCTCGTAGTAGACCACCCGGATCAAACGCATCCAACTGCCGGCCGGTCTTCGGAGTATTGATCTCGGACATTTCTAAAGTTCCTCCAGACAAAGCTGCTTGGCCAGTTTTTCTCGTGCCCAGTGGAGGCGCGAGCGGACGGTGCCGATGGGAATGTTTAGTGTTTCGGCGATTTGCTGATACGAGTAGGACTGCCAGAATCGCATTCGCAGCATGGATGTATATGGCTCACCTAGTCCGTTGACTGCGGTGTCCAGCTTGTCCCAATCCACGACCTCTTGGGGAATAGTGGCCGACCGATCCTCCGGGTCGAAAACCGCATCCAGTGGGACGGGCAATCGCTGGCTACTTCGCAAAAATAACGCCACCTGTGCGCGAACGATCTGCTGCAACCAGCCCTCGAACGCCATCGGCTGATTGAGCCGTTTCAAGCCTTTGACCACGCCCAGCCAGACCTGCTGGCAAACATCGTCCACCGCCGCCACATCGCCACCCAGCCAGTGCACCACACCACCCCGTACGCGCGACTGATACCGCTGGACCAGTTCGTCCAGCGACGAATCGTCCTCCGCCTGGTACCGGGCGATCAACAGCGCGTCGTAAACCCGTTCGACTTCATGGCTCATGGTTTCCTTAATAAAGTTGCGCCGAGGTGGCAACAGTTCGATCAGAACGGAAATTTTTGAAGAATGGGCACCTTCTCCCGGCGTAGCCGAGCAGTTTCCCGGGGTTACTCCAGCTCCTTCTTAAAAAACGCCACCGTCCGCTCCCAGGCTAGCTTCGCCGCCTTTTCGTCATACCGGGGTGTGGTGTCGTTATGAAAGCCATGATTGACACCGTCGTAGACGAATGCCTCAAAAGTCTTACCGTTTTTCTTCATAGCCTCTTCAAACGGTGGCGCGCCGTCCAGGATCCGTTTGTCCAGGCTAGCGTTGTGAATGAGCAGCGGGGCTTTGATCTTGGGGACATCGGCCAGGTCAGGCTGGCTGCCGTAGAAGGGTACACCAGCGTTGACGATGTCTGGCAATTGAATGGCCAGTTGATAGACGATCCCACCACCAAAACAGAATCCCACGACGCCGAGCTTACCCGTCGAGTGTGGGTTGGCGTCCAGCCACTTGGCCGCCGCGATAAAGTCTTGCAGCATCTCCCCACGATCGCGCTTTGCTTGCATGGATTTACCATCTTCATCGTTGCCAGGGTATCCGCCCAGCGGAGTCAGTGCATCCGGTGCGAACGCCAAAAAGCCGGCCACTGCCAGTCGACGTGCTACGTCTGCGATGTACGGGTTCAGCCCACGGTTTTCGTGAATGACCAATACAGCCGGAAACTTGTCCCCCTTGGCGGGTCGCGCCAGCACTCCCTTGATCTCGCCTCCACCTTTAGGCGATTTGTAGCTGGCGATCTCGGTTTTGATGCGCGGATCGTCCGGCTTGACTTGCTCTGCCAACGCATAGTTTGGGCTGAGACTCGAAAGAATCGTCTCCACCGTCAGGCCGCCAACAGCAAAAGCGGCCAACCGCTGAACGTATTCGCGCCGCGACATGCGGCCATGTGCGTAGTCGTCGTAGAGGTCGAGAACTTTTTGATCAAACTGATTGGCCGTTTTTCGTTCCATGATTTATCTCCGGCGATCGGTGGTGTGGTTGAATGGCAGGCAAGGGAAGGTGATTCATTTTATTCCTTTTCCATAGCGATTGCCATTCTGCCGCGTCAACTGGATGGATCATGCCAATCATCGCAATGCGACAAGCCACAATAAACGGCTGCCCCGGTTTGCTGCAGAATTGCTGGCATAACCGGCCAAAGATGCTACTCTTAGGCGGCTGGTTCTTGTGTCGCCGTACATTCGCTAGCGACACATCGGTGAACTGCCTGACGCTGGCTCGATCTCCTTTTTTCGCAGAAGTTCCAAATGAATTCCAACATCTCGGCCATCCGCGGCGCGTTCTTTGATTTGATCGATGACCCCTGGAAACATATTGGCAACGAGCCGGCCGCCGCACGGTTCATTCATGACGGGCTGTTGGTCATTGAGAATGGACACATCAAGGATTTCGGTCCCTATGCTGATCTGTCGCAGCGGTATTCGGGTATCTCGGTCACGCACATCCGCGACCGGTTGATCCTGCCCGGCTTTATTGATGGGCACATCCATTTTCCTCAAACACGTGTGCTGGGTGCCTATGGCCGGCAACTTCTTGACTGGTTGCAGGAGTCGATTTTTCCAGAAGAGCGGAAGTACAGCGACCGGGATTATGCCAGCCAGGCAGCCACGCATTTCTTCGACGCATTGCTGGCTGGCGGCACGACCACCTGTCAGGCCTTTACCACTAGCAGCCCGGTGTCGACCGAAGAGTTTTTTGACGAGGCGACTCGCCGCAATATGCGCGTCATCTCTGGACTGACTGGGATCGATCGCTTTGCCCCAGAAGACTGCATGATCAATGCCGATGATTTCTATCGCGAGTCGAAGCGGCTCATCGAGCAGTATCATCGGCAGGGTCGCAATTTGTACGCGATCACGCCACGTTTTGCTGTTGGCTGCACCGATGACATGATGAACCGCTGTGCCGATCTCAAGCTCGAATACTCCGACTGCTGGATCAATACTCATATCTCTGAGAACCCCACCGAGGTTCGCACCGGCAAGCTCCATCGCCCGGAGTGTAGCGACTACACCCAGGTCCATGAAATCCACGGGCTGCTTGGTCCCAAATTCACCGCCGGGCACGGGGTCTGGCTGTCGGATGACGAGATGCGGCGGTTTTCCAGAGCTGGTGCGGCGATCTGTTTCTGCCCCCTGTCGAATTTGTTTCTCGGCAGCGGGCTGTTCCGCATCGGTCGCGCGATGGACCCACTGCACCGCGTGCGGCTGAGCCTGGGCTGCGACATGGGTGGTGGCAACGCCTTTAGCCTGATTCGCGTGATGGAAGAGGCTTACAAGGTCGGGATGTGCAATAACACGATGCTGGATGGCTCGGTGAACCCGCGTGAGCAGGACTCTGCCGAGGCGGAGCGCAACAAGCTCAGTTCGTACCGCGCGTTCTACCTGGCAACGCTAGGTGGCGCTGAGTCGCTGTATCTGGACGATCTGCTTGGCAATTTCAACGTCGGTAAGGAGGCCGATTTTGTGGCCTTGGATTGGAACGCTGGCCAGTCCGCGATGCGCTGGCATCAATCGCTTGTCTGCAAGGGTACTCCCGAGACAATGGAGCAAGCGGCACAATTGCTGTTTGGAATCATGAGCCTGGGTGACGATCGCAACGTAGATGAAACCTGGATTGCTGGCAAGCGTGCGTATTCCAAGTCAGCGACGACGCAGGATGTGACTACGAGTCGCACCGCCGAAAAGACTGAAGTGCTGGCGGCTGTTTAACACCAGCAGACCAGAACGTGGGGAACAATCAGCGAGAATCTTGTTATGCCAACTTGTATTGCACGGTCGTCGACGGCGATTGTCCATCATGTGCCGGCACCGGCTGAGGAACAGTTCCGCCAGTGGCAGCTCGATATCACAACAGTCGCCGAACAATTCGCGGGCTACGAAGGAACCGATCTTTACCCGCCCGGCAAACCGGAGTCGGATCAATGGGTGACGGTGATTCACTTCACCACTGAACAGGCGTTGAATACCTGGCTGGAGTCCCCCGTGCGGTCGGAATGGATTAAGAAGATTCAAACGGCGATTGGCGATTTTCAATTGCAACGGACCCAGGGGGGGTTCAGCCTGTGGTTTGCTGGGCAGAGCAATCGCGACGGTCAGCAACTTCCGCCAGCTTGGAAGATGGCCCTCACCGTCTGGCTCAGTTTGTACCCCACGGTCATGTTGCTTACGATCTTTGTCGGCCAGTACACCGCGCCGGTCGGTCTTTCGTTCTCAATGCTGATTGGCAATGCGCTTAGTGTGGCGCTGTTGCAATGGCTGGTCGTGCCGGTGCTCTCACGTGGCCTGCGCCCGTGGCTGGAAGCCAATGCCCCTGCACGCCGAATTCTGTCGATCGGCGGCGCTTGCGCGATAGTAGCATTCCTGCTGCTGCTAGCGGTTTGCTTTCGGACGGATACCGGATGAAACGGGCACGGGGCTTTGGCAGCATTTCTGGCCGAAGGCCAGCACACAACTCTTCGTGTTGGCGTCTGGCATATCAAGCTCCCAGTGCCAGACCCCGCTGCTGGCAACAGGATCGGCACTGGACATGTCGGCCCGGCGTTGCCGAATGGTTC
>JAWXCH010000114.1:0-2648 GCA_034440595.1 Planctomycetota bacterium
GCCGAGGCTTTCAAGACGAGCGGACCAAGTAGTTCCAATTTGCGATACGTCCGGTCGAGGTGTGGCTGGCGTGTGTGATAGATTCTCAAGCAGGTTAAAAGCCTTGTCCCACGTGACAAATCGAACCGCGACGGTTAGATTGTCACTTTTTTTCAATGCCGCAAAGGATTCGAGTGCTTTGAGGGTTTCGGTCTGACTTGAGACGATTTGAAACATCCTCATGCCGAAAATGGGGTCGCTGCCCTCCTCCGCACTCGCGAGTGGCTGTTCAAAATTCAGGATGCGAACATTCTTCTCCTTATAAGCTTTACGGAGGTCTTCCCTTTTGAGAGGAAGTTCGTTAGGCGGGACATTCTGCGGAGGACCCGCGTTCTCAGATGGCATGAGCCAAATAGTGACGGTGTTGCCGCGGTGCTTGCTCGGGACTTGTGCGGATGGAGTTCTCGTCGCGATAATAATCAACACAACGATGCGAACAATATGATCGGTGGTCAAAATCATAACGCGAGTGAGAGCAATCTGATTCATTTTCGAATTATATTCAGATCTTTTTGATAGACGCGAATCCAATCTATTTCAAAGACGCCCGGGAATCTGGTTGTATCGTCCGGGAACCCCGGCCATTCACCACCAACGGCTAGATTGAGCAATAAGAATGCCGCGCGGTTAAAAACCCAGTTCGCCCCGGCTGGTAAGTGTTTTGGTTCTACGGTATGGTAGGGCTTGTTATCTACATAGTATGAAATCCGATCCGGGGTCCAGTCGACCGCGTATGTGTGAAAACCGTCCCCGAACGACTTCCCGTCAGCCAGTTTGTAGTTCCCGGATAGCGCTTCCTTGCCAGCATATCCGGGCCCGTGGACCGTGCCATAGGTCGTGTCTGGCGTTTTGCCGATATACTCCATGATGTCTATCTCGCTGCAATTGGGCCACTCCTCTTGTGGGAAGGTGTTGCCGAGCATCCAGAGGGCGGGCCAGAGGCCCTGGCCTTTGGGGACACGAAGGCGGCTGACGACCCTAATGTATTTTGCCTCAAACTTTCCCTTAGTTTTCAGGCGTGCCGAGGTAAAGGTTCCGCCAGATCCCTTCACCGCGCGGATCTGCAGGTGGCCTTTCCCGTCGTGGCGAGCGTTCTCGGCACGGTCCGTGTAGACTTGGAGTTCCCGATTGCCCCAGCCGCCGCCTCCGAGGTCGTAGCCCCATTTTGAAGGGTCGGGCCTGGTACCCCTCGGAGCGTTAAATTCATCGCTCCAAATAAGCCGTTCCTGGGCAAAGATGGGAAGGCTGAAAATGCTCCAGAAGGCAAGCTTTAAAAATATGCTCATGAAAGCCGTGGTCCTCTCCAATTGGTACTGTGTCACGTGACAAAAAGCTAGCGAAAGGAAATAGTTGTCGGATTGGCCTCAGTACCATCCACTGTTAAGGCGAGTGTCACCGTGCCTCGTCCGCGAAGGGTTAGAGGGAGTGGGCCCAAATTGATCTGGTCTAAGCCATCAAATTGCGGTTGGGCTCCGAGGAACTGAACATCTACTTGTTCTCCCCCCAATGAAGCGTTTACCGTGCGGCGATTTCTGAGGCCTGTACCGTAAAGGATGAGGTACGCCGAGCCAGTGGCAGGCATCGCCACAGGGCGGGGGTCGAAAAGCCCTGTGGCCACGTTCGCAACAAATAGGGGTTGCTCATCTGACTGGCCCGTCAGCGAATACGTCGCGAGTGAACCGGCGGGTGCGCCCCGGCCGTCGCCGTTCGCGGTGAAGATGCCTGGAGCGACGGCTGAAATCTGAAGTGGGAATGCTTTCGGTGCATAACCTATGCGATTCAGGATGAGCACCGTGTCCGATGACGGCGGAACGTCGGGTACGAGGACGTTGACTTGATTCGGGGACGTGAAATATACTTTGGCGACCGTCTCACGAATGGTACCCCGTAAGACAGCGCTAATCCCGTCGAGCGCCGATACTGGTGGACCGTTAACCTGCTGCATTCGGCCGGCAAGATCCAGCCCAAAGATGGAAACAATCGAAAACGGACTAGACCCAGACCGCTGTGACGCTGCGTTCACGACGGCTTTGATTTCGTTTTTGCATCGTTGATTGGCTTTGCGGTCAATCAGCTCATGAAATTCCGATTGAAGCAGTATCTTATCTGTGAAAACAACTTCGTCGATCATAGAGCCTGTTCGCGGGCAAGAGCCGACACCGCCGATGCGCCATGATGCGGAGACGTCTTGAATTACCATCGGTCGACGATTTACCCGAGCGCCGTTGACGTAGAATTCGGCGACGCCGCCACTGACGGTCAAGGCAAGGTGACTCCACGCATTCATCGCGATGGTGGAAGCCGGGAAGCCGTTTGGACTTATTGTCAGTTGCAATTCAGAGGGGGAAGAAGAGCAGCCAGCCCCGCGGCCCATGATGTACTGGAGGGGGGCAGGATCGGTTCGCCGGAACCATAGGTCGATTGTAAAGTCTTTGGACGGAGTAAAGTTGAACCAGTTGCTTTGCGGCAACAAGAGCGAACCAGCTAAGAAGTTGAAGGCTTGGTCCGAGACGCCAGGAACATATTGCACGTCGCCTTCGACTGATGATGGAGTCGCGTTCGCGTTTTCACGAGGGTGGGAGTCGGCGGTCCACCACGCCCTAGTAGAC
>JAWXCH010000115.1:0-16332 GCA_034440595.1 Planctomycetota bacterium
CAACGAACTACGGTCGGCCACCACTTCCTCAGCCGCGCAGCCGAGGAAATGGCACAACCTATTGAACCACACCAATCGCTCAGATAGAACATACAAGGGCACGGTAGCGGCCAGCATGCTAAAGCCAGATCACACAAGCTTCGTCTAACTCCGCGTTGTTACTCCGTGCTATCCCAACTGTGCCTCACACTGGCAGAGCCAGTGGCACACTCTCGGCTTGCCAGATCGAACCAGTTGATTCCGTGTGGCAAGCTCGTCTGGCCCGCTCGCACTTCGGCCAACAGCGGGACATCCGTGTGAAGTTGTAACTCCGCGCCGTTCGCGGCAAAGCTCGGATCTGTGATTTGGTCTGGAGTGCCCGCGTGAGCAACTACTTCATTCAAAATCACGCCTGCCACCGTTAATCCCCCTCGAAAACTCCTCGCCGCAATCAGTGTCTGCAGCGCCTGATTGATCGCACCGATCCGATTCGCCACTACTACGATCAAAGGGTAACCGAATTCATAGGCCAGATCTGCCACGTACTCCGTATCCCCTATCGGCGATATCAGGCCGCCGGCACCTTCGACCAGGATGATTTCGCTACGCGACTCCCAATATTGGATACCGCTACGCAATAGTTTGCAGTCGATGCTGCGACCCTCAGCACGTGCGGCCAAGTGAGGTGCCAACGGTGCCGCAAACAATTGTGGACAGACATGCCGCAGTTCGCCCGGCCGACCGGCTGCTTCCCACAGAGCCACGGCGTCTTCGCTAACCAACTGGCCGTCAATCATTTTACAGCCACTTGCTGCCGGTTTATACACACCCACGGAGTGTCCAGCCGCACGGAGTTGCCTCGCAATTAGCGCAGTAATGTACGTCTTGCCGACATTGGTATCGCTGCCGGTGATGAAAAGCCCGCCGGGCCGTTTTCGTTCCATGCGGCATAGCGTATCATGGAAATCCGGTGCTGAAAATGCAGTGCCAGAATCATGCTACCCAGAATCTCCTAGCAGACGGATACCACCACGACTGATGCCAGCCAAGACACGTACTACACTCGCTTTAATTCAGATGAGCTGCAGTGCCAATAAAGCCAGAAACGTGGCCAAGGCACTAGAACGCATCGACGCCGCTGCTGCCGCCGGGGCTGAGGTGATCTGCCTGCAAGAACTATTTGCCGGGCTGTATTTTTGCCAGACCGAGGATCACAGTCAGTTCGATCTGGCGGAGCCGATCCCTGGCCCGACCAGCGAGGCACTCGCTGCGGCAGCCAAGAAGCACAACGTCGTGATTGTCAGTTCCCTGTTTGAACGCCGTGCCCCCGGCTTGTATCACAACACGGCGGTGCTGTTCGACACTGATGGCTCGACTGCCGGCGTCTACCGCAAGATGCACATCCCGGACGATCCGCTCTACTACGAGAAGTTCTACTTCACGCCCGGCGATCTTGGCTTCAAGAGTTTTGACACACAGCACGGCAAGCTCGGCACCTGCGTCTGTTGGGATCAATGGTACCCCGAGGCGGCACGACTCACGGCGCTGGCTGGTGCACAGATTATTTTCTATCCCACGGCAATTGGTTGGTTGCTGGACGAAAAGGCCGAGTATGGTGTGAGCCAGCACAACGCCTGGGAAACGATGATGCGGTCGCATGCGATTGCCAACGGGGTGTTTGTCGCCGCAGTAAATCGGGTGGGTATCGAAGGAGGAATTGAATTTTGGGGAGCCTCGTTCGTCTGCGATCCGAATGGGAATATCCTGGCACGAGCCTCTCACGACAAAGAAGAGACGCTACTCGTCGAATGCGACATCGACCGGATTGATTTGGTGCGCACGCACTGGCCATTCTTGCGCGATCGCCGAATTGACGCCTACGGCGATTTGACGAAGCGGTATTTGGATTAAATAGGACAAATCAGCCGCATGGCGCTAGCCACCGGTTCTTGCCGCTCCAACCGTGGGCTAGCGCCCAACGGCTGATACAAGAATCACGCTAAGACTATTGGCGAACTGTTATAAACTGCCACCATGCCCCCATCGACACCAAAACAACTTGGCTACCGGATGCCTGCCGAATGGGAGCCGCATGCGGCCACCTGGCTTTCCTGGCCACATAAGCTGGAAAGCTGGCCCGGCAAATTTGAGCCGATTCCCCTCCTATACGCCGAGCTAGTCCGCACACTTTCGCGTTTTGAGCCGGTGCATATCAATGCCGGGGGGAGCAGCGTCATGCGCCAAGCGAAGGAACTGGTCGGCCACCTGCCAAACGTCTTCCTGCACGATATCCCGACCAATGATGCCTGGTGCCGCGATCACGGCCCGACGTTTCTGGTTGGACCTGCCGGATCGCAACCGGCACTGGTGAACTGGAACTACAACGCCTGGGGAGGGAAGTACCCGCCATTCGATCTCGACGATCAGGTGCCAACCCGGATTGCCGCGATACAGAATCGCAGGGTGTTTACGCCCAACATCTTCATGGAAGGGGGCGCGATCGATGTCAATGGTCGCGGCACCGTACTGACCACCGAAGAGTGTCTGCTCAATCCAAATCGCAATCCGACTCTGTCCAAACAGCAAGTCGAACGGTATCTGTGCGACTATCTGGGAGTGTCGAACGTCCTCTGGCTTGGTCGCGGAATTGTTGGGGACGACACCGATGGCCACATCGACGAACTGGCACGGTTCGTGAATCCAACCACCGTGGTGGCACCGCTCGAAGAAAACCGAGATGACGAAAACTACGAACCGCTGCGCGAGAACTTTGAAAGATTACAGTCGATGCGCGATCAGGATGGCAAGCGGCTGACGGTGGTGCCGTTGCCGATGCCGGCGGCGATATTTCACGAGGATCAGCGGTTACCCGCTTGTTATTGCAACTTCTGTATTGCCAACGGCGTGGTGATCGTGCCGCAGTTTGACGACCCGGCCGATGCACAGGCCATCGAAGTGCTGCGGCCATTCTTTCCAGATCGACAGGTCATCGGCCTGCCGGCCCGCGACCTGGTCTGGGGACTAGGGGCGTTCCACTGTATCAGTCAGCAGGAACCGGCGAATTAGGCCTAAAGCGACCACCTGCGGCAAGCTATATTTCCCTGTCAGAGCAACTATACCGGAATCAAGCCTGTTCCACTTTTTATCGCACCTTTCTTTATGACCGTAGTGCCAGAACCAATTATCAGCGTTTCCGGGTTGCGTGGAGTCGTTGGAGTCAGTCTGACTCCCGATGTCGCCATTCGTTACAGCGCGGCGTTTGCCTCGACGCTGCCGCCCGGACCGATCGTCATTACGCGCGATGGCCGCACCACCGGCGAGATGCTTGCCGCGTTGATTTCCGGCGGCCTGCAAGCTTGCGGACGCAAGGTGATCTATGCTGGAATTGCCGCGACCCCAACTACTGGTATCCTGGTCCGGTCGCACACCGCCGCCGGCGGAATTCAAATCTCGGCCAGTCACAACCCGGCCGAATACAACGGGCTGAAACTTTTCAATTCGGATGGGCGCGTCATTCCAGCCAATGCCGGGCTGGCAGTCATCGAACAATACCGCAACGCCGCGCCAGCCTGGGCGGCCTTTGATCAGATCGGCTCCCCGCGCACGCTTTCCGATTCCATCAGCCAGCACTGGCACTTGCTCAGTCAGATTGTCGACGTGCCACGAATTCGCCGCCGTCAGCTTAACGTGCTGCTGGATGCTAATCATGGAGCTGGTAGCGTTCTGGCACGGCGCATGCTGGAGGAACTCGGTTGCCGCGTAAAAATTCTTGGCGGCAACCCGAACGGGCATTTTGATCACAATCCAGAACCGACCGAAGAGAATCTGCAATCGGTCTTGAGTCGCGTAGTCGAGACCAATTCCGACATCGGTTTCTGTCAGGATCCGGACGCCGACCGACTGGCGGTGATCGACTCCGCAGGGCGTTACCTTGGCGAGGAGTACACTCTAGCGATGTGCGTGGATCATGTGCTACGACGGACCAAAGGACCAATCGTGACCAACTGCTCCACCAGCCGGATGACTGAGGATCTGGCGGCCAAGTACGGGGTGCCGTTTTATCGATCTGCAGTTGGGGAAGCCAATGTTGTCGACAAGATGCTGGAGGTTGACGCAATCCTAGGTGGTGAAGGGAACGGCGGAGTGATCGACCCGCGAGTCGGTCTGGTGCGCGATAGCTTTGTCGGCATGGCGCTTCTGTTGGACGCGATGGTCTCGCGCGATCGCTCGATTGCACAACTGGCGGACGAACTGCCACGGTACAGCATCTGTAAGACAAAGATGTCGCTCCCGCCACAAAAACTAGCTGCCGGGCTGGCCGCGCTGAAAAAACACTTTGCCGACGCCACGACCGATACGCTGGATGGGCTGAGGCTGGACTGGCCCGGTAGCTGGCTGTTGATTCGTACCAGCAATACCGAACCGGTGGTGCGAGCGATTGCCGAGGCCCCGTCTGCGGAACAAGCGTCGCGACTTTGCGAGCAGTCTGCTGCGGTGCTGGCGGCGGTTTAGGAAGTGTGCCACTGGCTCTGCCAGTGCAAAGCAAGTGTATGGTTTGACCGCACGGAATGTTTTGATTTGCCACAAGGCAAGAAATTTCACCTCTCCCTCTGGGAGAGGTCGTCGCCCCAGCGACGGGTGAGGGAAATGTACGATGAATTTGTGGGTATCGGGTTTGTGGCGTTTTACCGCGGCCTGATTGTGGTTTTCTGGGCATATCCGGCACTAGTGCAACTGAGGGCATGGAAAACCTATTGATTCCATCCTGTCGCTGCTACAATAACAGCAGCCGCTTGCGCGCAGGTTTCGACCTGCGGCGGAGTTACGTCGAATTTCAGAAAAATGGTTTAGACGCGGAATACTTTTCGGTTCCTGTGGCGTCTAAGAGTCATAGCCACTTTCGATTCGGCTGATCAAGACGACGGAACAGCACAGACAACGGTAAAGGGGAGATTTCAACGATGGACGCAATTCAAAGGCAGGTGACAATTGCAGCTCGGCGGCTGACGCTGGAGCGGTTCGTTGGACTATTGGCCTGGTGCTGGTTTGCGGCACTGTTAGTGGCTGCCATTGCGATTGCCGTCCCTCGGTTGTATCTGATGCAAGTTGACCAGATGACCTGGAATATCTCCTGGCTGGCCGGATCCCTGACCGCCGGTTTGCTGGTGGCCGCGATCATTGCGTTCTTTACGCGGCACAACCGCATGGATGCCGCGATTGAAATCGATCGCCGTTTCAATCTTAAGGAGCGTGTCTCCAGTTCGCTATCGCTCAATCAAGAAGAAATGCAGACCGAGGCCGGGCAGGCTTTATTGCATGATGCGACGCGCAGAGTCGAACGGTTGGATGTCGGCAGCCAGTTCCGCGTTCGCCCTCGTCGGCAGACGATACTACCGTTGATACCGGCGGCAATCCTTGGTGGCGTGCTGTTCATTCCGCTCCCAACGCAAAATCAAACCAGCGTTGCCAGCACCGCAACTCCTGAACAAATCGCCAAAGAGGTCCGTGAAAACGTTAAGCCTCTGATCAAGCAATTGGCCGAAGCCGAGAAGAAGCTGGCAGAAAAAGGATTGCAGGATGGCTCGAAACTCTTCAGAGACATGCAAGATGGACTGCGTGAGGCGGTCAAGAATCCGTTAAAAGACCCTAAGGAAATGCTGGTCAAATTGAACGACCTGCAAAAGCAAGTCGAGGAGCATCAAAAGAAGATGGGGGGCGACGAAAAAATCCGCGAGCAGCTCAAAAACCTAAAGTCCACCAAGACTGGCCCCGCCGACAAGGCGATGCAAGCGGCCAAGGAGGGTGACTTCAAGAAGGCGGCTGAGTCCATCGAAGAGCTGGCCAAGAAAATTGCTGAAGGAAAGCTCGACAAGAAGGAACAGCAAAAGCTGCAAGAACAGCTTGCCGACATCAAGAAGAACATGCAGCAGGCGGCCGCTGCTCACGACGCGAAAAAGAAAGAGCTGGAAGAGCAACTAAAACAGGCCGAGAAACAGGTTCAGGCGCAGGAAGATGTCGAAAAGCAGGCCAAGGATTTGGAGAAAGCCGGGGACAAGGCCGGTGCCGAGGCCATGCGAAAGCGCGCCGAGCAAGCAGCACAGAGTGCCGAGAATCTGCGTAACCAACTCAACAAGATGAACAACCAGCAATCGCAGATGGAGCAGCTTCAGCAAATGGCGGAGTCGATGGGGCAGGCCTCGCAGGATCTGGCCCAAGGCAAAAATGCGGAGGCGGTTAAATCACTCGAAGAGCTGGCGCAGAAACTCGACGAGATGCAGATGAAAGCGGAAGACCTGCAGATGATGGAGCAGACTCTCGAACAGATTGCCGAATGCAAAGGTGACTGTGCGGGCGAGGGTCAGGGGAATGGTGATAAGCCAGATGGCGGCGGCGATGGTGAGGGTGATTACAAAAACAAGCCGGATTCCCTAAGCAACAAGCAGAACAGTGGGACTGGCAAGGGAATTGGAAATTCGCCCGGTGGATTTGGCAAGAAACCCAATGAACTCAAGAACGCCGGTTTCCGCGATTCAAATGTCAAACAGAAACTGACCAGCGGTCGTTCGACCATCATTGGTGAGGCCGAAGGTCCAAACCAGCGCGGTCAGGTCCAACTGGAAATTCTTCAGCAGGTGGAAGCTGCCAAGGTCGAGAACACGGAGGCCATCTCCAACCAGCGCCTTCCGCGTAATCAGCGCGACCATGCGCAGCAGTACTTCGATTCATACAGTCCTAGAAAGTAACGACCCGTGGGTCGTTAAAATCGCACCCACTAACCGGATTGATGGATTACCATAAAAGTATGCCGGTTCGGTTTTTGCGCATGGATCCCTACCTGGGAAGTTGAAGTATGTTCGTAGCTCTTTTCTATTGCATGGCGCTCTTAGGGCAAGTCAGCGCCGCTGCCTCCGCACCTCAGGTCGTTGAAGAAGCCTATCCAGAAGGTGGAATCAAAGTTCGTCGCGAGGTCATTCGCTTGCGCAGTGGTAAGTTTATGCCCCACGGGGTCGAGACCGAATATTACCCGAATGGTCAGCCGGCGGTCGAAACCCATTATGTCAACGGCAAGCGGCACGGAAAAATGACCGAATGGTCAACCAAGGGTGTAAAAACCGCTGAGCGTCAATGGGTCGACGATTTGAGGCACGGACCCGAGATCGCATACTACCCAGATGGTGCCAAGGCACGCCAATGCGATTACGTTCAGGGGGTCAAGCATGGCGCAGAGAATGAATGGACGCCAGACGGTAAAGTACTTTTTTCGGCCACCTATGTAGGAGGCCAGCATGAGGGAAAACTGGAATCCTGGAATGCAAAAGGTGAGCCGCTGCTCCTGCAAACCTATTCCAGTGGTTCACTGAATGGGCCCAACATACGCTGGCATGGCAATGGAGTAAAATACTTTGAAACGAACTATAAAAATGGCCTGAAGGATGGAGACTATCGCGAGTGGTTCGGGACTGGAAAACCGCGGATCGAAGCGCGCTATGCCGAAGGTGTGCCGAACGGCCCTTTCAAGCAATGGTTCAATGACGGCAAGCCGCACATGGAAGGAGAATACGTCAACGGCGTCATGCATGGAGTCTGGCGAGAGTGGCACGAGAAGGCACCTCATCCTCCCAAGTCGGATGCAAACTACTACAAGGGGATCGCGCACGGGCCGCAAACCTATTGGCATGCGAATGGTAAAAAATACCTGGAGATGACCTATGACCGTGCCCGTAAGCAAGGCCCCTGGTTTGAATGGTACGATGATGGCCAGCGTCGTGCCGTAGGAAACTACAATCGTGACATGATGGAAGGTCCATTGACGTACTTCCATCCCAACGGCAACCGCTGGGCACTGTACCATTACCAGCGCAACGAGCGAGTTGGCCGAGCCTGGCAGTGGGATGAAGAAGGGAACGCGACGCTCGTAGAGCAATACCGGCGCGGCGTTGCCATTCAGTCACGTGTTCCACCAAAAGCCGAGAAATCATCCGCTCCGGCGGAGGATACCCGGTTGCCTCGTGTGGAAATCGTACCAGAAGTTCCGGCCGAAACGCCTCCAGTCGAGCCGCCCTCGGCACCAGAAGCCACGACAGAGCCTCCACCGGCAGATCCCACCAAAGAGGGTGAATCCAAGGAAGACGACGCTAGCAAAGACGAGGCAAAATCCGAAGCGGTAAAAGCGGACGCAGCAAAGGCCGATTTGCCAGCCGCAGAAGCGGCGAAAGATTCACCCGCGAAAGCGGCACCGACCGAAGGCGCAAAATAGCGAATTCACAACGTTCTTACCCGCTTTACCTCTCCCGCTTGCGGGAGAGGTAAAACTCTGGAACATTGCCACTACCAGTGCAGTTCCAGTCCCGCAAATCCACCGTGCAGCAGCAGGTTGCTAGTTGGCTCATCGACCAGCAAGCTGTCAAAGACGAGCGCCACATTGTCCAGCATCATCGCTTGATAGCCGGCGCGCAATGTCCAGTAATCGGTGAGCTGAAACTTGCAGGTGATGCCAAGCTCGCCGGCAAAGGTTGCCTCGTCGTGGCGATCGCGCACGTTGGTTGAGACACCGTCTTCAAATTCAAATCGCGTTGCGTCGGCGTGGTTCGCGTAGATGCCACCCTTCGCTGTGCCATCGATCCAAAAGCGCTCGGCCACCTGAAACAGGCCGATTTCCGTCCCTAGTTGCAGGCCGTACAGATAATTATTCGTGTCGTAGCTATGCAGAACCGTCGAGACTGCGCCCAGCGTTTGAAACTCGAGATCCTCTTCCAGTTCGATGCAGCGCACCCCCCAATACACGGTCAGCCAATCGCGTGGGTGGACGCGAAAATTCAACTCCGTGCTGTAAATTTGCGAGCCGAACTGCAACTGGCCATCGCCAAGCGGTGCCAGCGTGTAATCGCGACGAGCGCTGAAGCCATCGGTGCCAAAGAAATTCAGCTCCCAATCGCGATTGGAATCGTAGATGGGAATCACCAAAGAAATTCGTGGGGCGACAGCATTGTTTACGTCCTCGAAATTTGTGAATGTTGCCGGAGCGACGCTGAGAAAATTATCGAAGTCCGGCGCATCGCGGCTCAGCACCAAGGCGTCTGCGCTAAGCGAGTACCGCAAAAACTCCGGCGGCGGAGGTGGAATAAAATCTGGATCGGACGGGATGCAAGGACTCTCGCGCCACGGGGCAAACGGAGGGACATCGTCCGAATGGCCATAGACCTTGCGGTGCCAGGCCTCCGCATTGGGCCAGGGACCATAACAAAATTGCTTTTTCTCAGCCTCGCATTCAGCGCAGCAAGGCGTAAACGCCTGACAGCAGGTGACCGGACGGCCAGGACCAGGCGGAACTTCGTCGGGACAATCCCCCTCGGCAACGTCCGGCAACGCGACTGGGCCAATCTCCTCAATTTCTTGAGCAACGATCGGCACTACCATAATCGCGCAGAGGATCCAGCCTGCCACAAATGCCAGGATGGCCAAAAACGGCAAAATGGTCGAGCGGCGATGCGCGCGGCTGGATTTCAAAATGAACCTCGCCAATGGAATCCGTAAGTTCCTGTACCTGCGTTATCGGCCCGATTAACCGGCATCTGCGGACTAATCAAACCCATCGACATCCCTTGCGCTGTTTTGCGATATCACGCATTCAACCCACATTCACATCTGTCGTGCTTGCATCGCCGAAAATTGCGAAATGCAAGCTCTACTTCGGCCTTGACGGGCAAGTACACCCTTTCGATAATCCCGCGTCCATTTCTCCCCCTGCGCTTCGAGCGTGGCGGGATCAAGACCGTTCGGTCGTTCGTAGGTTGTGTCCACAGTTTTCCGTTTGGCATCGCGATGATTCGCGAAGTGCCGAGACTTAACTTTTGCGCTATCGCATGCCTGTCACTTTCCATCCCGGTGGTTCTGCCCCCGCGCGAATTAACTCGCGCTCTGGGTTGCTGCGCAGATGTATGCTGCCAGTCATCGCGCTGGTGGTAGTCAGTGGTATGCAATTGGCATTGCTCACTGCCGCACCGTTGGATGAAAACTACTCCAGCGAGCCACCCACCGCTCCTTGGCAATCAGCCGGCAACATTATCCGAATTAACGCGGTGGAGGCCGTCGACGACGGCCCATCACTGAGCGCACCGCCGAATAGAGAAAACACATCGACCACGAATGATAAGCGGGAGTTTTCTGGCAACGACTATCAGACATTCGATCGAGGAGCGGATTTCACCTCGCCACGCATAGCACAGCGTGCGGCTCCTCACGAAGATCCGCAATTGCCGCCAAACATTCGCTCGCGGCAGAGTACTCATTCTCGTTCACCCGCCAGCCGACAGCAGCGTGCCCCGCGGATTTTGCAAAGCAATCACGAGGACCCCGGACCGCAGGCGGAACAATTGCCCGAACCAATCGAGCCAGGCCTGAACGGCCACTACGAAGAACCCCCAGTCGAACTGCCGAGCACCTTTGAACCAGTTCCCTACGGGCGGTTTGAAGGGCGTGGAGAGCCACTGATTGGTGCCTCTTGGCAGAACAGGCCGTTCTTTGCCGGTGTATTTATTGGCGGATTCGATGGCGATACCCTGGTCGATGGAGAAATCAACCAAGGGGTCGGTTTCATGTCCGGTATTCGCCTCGGGTGGGACTACGACACCTACTGGGGGGTCGAAACGAGACTGGCTTTTGTCGAGACCGGGCTCGATTTTCTCAATGCTCCCTGGATCGATAGCACCGGAAATCAGGTAATTCTTTGGGATGGCAGCCTGGTTTACTACCCGTGGGGAGACTCTCGCTGGCGGCCCTATATCCAAGCGGGCGTGGGCCTTCTAGACAATGACTTTGTGGACAATGTGGGATTTCGCCGCAGCGAGGCGGTGCTCAGCGTTCCCTGGGGCTTCGGGCTAAAGTACCGCCAGACCGACTGGATCACCATGCGGTTGGACTTCACCGACAACGTGGCCTTTGGGGGCAAGGCGGGCTACGTCTCCATGATGAACAATCTGTCGCTGTCGGGTGGTGTGGAGTTCCGACTGGGCGGAGTTCGCAAGAGCTATTACCCGTGGAATCCTAGCGCGGTCCTTCGTTAGTAGCATTTTTTGCCACAGTTGGCCGTCTCAATGCCTACCCCCGCCCTTCCGCCTTCGGCTTTGCTTTTCTAGGATAGTCAGAATAAGCAACGCATTCGGCACCGCCATTGACGCTTCCACCAAGGCGCTTCGCATTTACCGGGGATGACAGCTAAATGATGCAGTTCGACATTGGTTCCGTCGGCTCAACCGTTCTGCAAGAACTGTTGGGTTATCTGAACTTTTCGTCGGGGGCGTCCGATGCCAAATTCCTGCGAAATCTGAACGAATTGTTCGGCCAGATTGAAGGCCACCTGCCTCGGCATGGCGAAGCCTGGCGCGTCTTGCATGAAGTCCTGGTCGAGCAACTTCAAGAACTATCGCAATCTGTGCCCGCCTTGCGAGACCCTCAGCAAGCTCAGGCGGTGCTGCAATTGACGTTTGAACAGGTGTTGCCAGCTTATCGACGGCACCATCGGGATCTGCTGTTTCACCAGCCCGATCGCGATCTATTTCGTCCGTTTTTTATAGGGCGAGTTTTTGAGGCCGTTTTGGCCGAAGGTTCCCCCTGGGACGAAACCGACCGCATCGTTGCCGGTGCACTATTGCGGCTGAACGATTTTGTCGGACATCGCCCTTTGGCGGTGCTAAGCAGCGAACAAAAGGTGGACCTGTACCGAAATGAGCGCGTTCGGCCGGTGCCGCTTTACGTTCAGCAGGCGGGTGTCGCGGCAGGTCGTTATCACGATTTGGTCAAAGGTGCTTTGGAGTTGCTGAAAAGCACGTCGCCCGAACTGCTCCGTGTCGCGTATTTTTCACCGGAACATTTGGACGAACTGTCGTTCGACCCACGTGCCTATGATTTCAATCACCCCGTGAATAAGCGGCCCAACTACCATTTTGGTCAGTGGGATCCACACCAGATCGACAATCAGGGAAACTACCGCCGTTTTGTATTGCAGCAAACTTTGCTGGAGGCACTTTTAGAGCGAGTTGAAACGACCCCGGATGTGCCGCGTGAGCACTTGCTGGTCGAAGCCTCGGTGGTACTTGCCGGAACCATGTTGATGGCGTCTGGGACCAGCGGCAGCGGCCCGGACACGCACGATTCGACCACTACGTTATCGGTTCTGCTACCGAGAATCGCCGAGTATCGCGATCAGTTTTATCGGCAGGTGCTGGATCGGATCACTGGACCGCATGCGGCTCGCCTGCGTGAGGAGGCGGTTTCATTGCGGCAACCGTTTGCCGCGGCTCGGCAGCATCTCAATGCGCAGCTTGCGCGTCGTCGCGCCCTGCAATTGCAACATGTTCAACTGGCGATTTTATTTGCACGGCTGGGCTACCCCGAGGCGGCGATGAAGCAGGCTAATATCGTTCCTGCGGCTTCGGCCCGAATGCAATGTACGATCCATTGCCTGTTGACGAGTGCCGCACACGCTGCCGATGCCGGCAAGCTGACCGAGGCGGTGCAGGCGTTGCCGCAGATCGAGTCAAACCTCAAGCGAGGTATCGACTGCGGGGCCATCGTGGATCCCTGGAATATCATCGGCTTTGGTGGGCAATTCAGTCTGTTTCCCGCGGTTGAAAACAGCGTGCCCGATTTGCGCGTCGACGATCTGCTAGATTTGCTGGAGCAGGTTTTCTCGCTCCACTCGCGGCTTTGGCACGACGCGGTCTTGGTGGCCGATACCACCCTGCAGCGCAAGCTGGCCGATGAATTTCGCGGGCTAGCCGAATGGTGGGACCGCTTTGCTACAACTTCGGTAAGCAGTGTTAAGCGGATTGCCGGAGCCGATTCGTACGCGGCTTCGGCACGCGTGGCCGAAGCACTCACTGCCTGGCATAAAGCCGGCGGCACGGCCGGGGATTTGGCGTTTTGGCGACCTTATGCCGAACGGTTTGACTCTCCGCACGCGTACGCGCGCGTGGTCGAGGCCTTGCTGGAGAATCACCATCTGGCCGCCGCACAAGCGATCCTCATGCATTGGCTCGGTCAGGCTGAAACGATTGAACTGGATGATGGCATGACGTCGTTTCATCGCCTGATTATGGAGTGGTTGCAGCGCAGCCTGGAGTCCGAATCGGATGCACCCTCTGTTGCGTCGACTGACTCCGCTGCGATCTCGCAATCTCGCCCGAGCGCCGAATCCGCCGAAAAAACGCGCCGGACAATCGAGCGGTTCTTTGATCATTTGGAAGCGAATGCCGAATCCTTTTGGCAAGTACCGGAACTGGATGTCACGCGCGACCTGCTTGGCAACACGCCGCTAGAAAGCGTGCTGCCTGACGCGGCTGACGAGCCTGACGATGAAGAGGATTTATACGGTGCCGCCTACGAAGAGGTGATTTATCGCGATAGCACTGGTGACGGCATCGATGCCGATATGCTGGAATCGGGCACACAGCCCAGCGAATATGAGCTGGAGGGAGAGTCCTCCCGATTAGCCAATCGCCTGAGTTTTCTGACCACACTGGCACGCCTGTGGAAACTGGTCGCACTCTATTCCAGCCGCACCCCTTCGGATGCGGCACAACCGGTCGCCTCGACCGACGCCGTAGCCGGCTGGCTTCATCAGGCTGCGACCAATCGGCAGCGTCTAGGGCAACTGGCTCAGTTAATTGAACGCCAACCGCTGACCGCGTCTTCGTCCAGTCATGAGGCTTTGCTGGAGTACGATCGACGGCGCATCATCAAAGAGACTCTGCTGGAGAAAATCGTCGCCACCAGTATCGCCAGCAACGATGCCGAGCTTCTGCTGCGCGCGATCAGCGATCAGCCCCCCGATCTGACGCGAGTCGAATCCGAAGGGGTCACCGATCAGACCGGTATCACCGTTCAACTTTGGTCGGCGCTTTTGGATCGTAACGTATCCGAGGTGCAGCGCATCTGGCCGACGTTCTTGTCCGCCGTCAGTCGACAGACATTGCTGTACGTACCTCTGACACGTGGCGGAGACCCACGCAAAATCACGGCTGCGCGTTGCTTGCAACAGACTTTTCGCGAATTGTTACGCCGACTGCCGAGGCTAGGGCTGCTGCGTGAGACTTGCCAGCTCATTCAGTCGGCGCGTGCGATGGAGCGTGACCACCCGTTGGGTGCCGGTGCCGTGACCGAGTTCGACCGCCTGTTTGAGGTTGGTTACAAGGCAGTTGTCGAAGCGGTCATCGAGTCGTCGGTGCATTGGCCGGGCCGCGAAGATGAATCGGCCGACGCCTACTTGATCGAGTGCTTGCAACAAGTCACCGAGGCCCTGCTCAGCGAATGGTTGTCCCACAGTCGCACGCTACGCCTCTCGGTGCTGGAAAAAGTTTCCAACGAAAAAGATTTTGAAGAGCTACTGCAGTTCGTTAATCGTTACGGGCACGACCTGTTCACGCAGCGATTTTTCAACCTTGGCAATTTACGCGCGATTTTGCACCAAGGAGTCGATGTTTGGTTGGATCGATTGGCCAACGACGAAAAATCGGCCAGCGATATGTCGATTGTCGCCGATTTGGATGGTGTGCTGCCACGCGCCGAGGCGAAAAAACACCTCGGACTGGTGATCGAGGCGGTTGTTGAAAACTTTGCTGAGTACCGCGACTACAACGCCACCACAACGCAGTCTGACCGTGGCGAGTTGGTCTATATGCTGCTCGACTTCTTACGTGCCAAGGTCGGTTACGAACGCGTGCATTGGAATTTGCGCCCGGTGATGATGGCACATGAGGTCCTGGTGCGGCGTGGGCACGACGGTGCCGCCGAATTGTGGCGACGTGCCATGGCAGACCGCACCGCCGAGACTGCTGATCAACACGTCCGCCGCTTACTGCAACTGCAAAAGAAGTACGGCATGCGACTCCCTACGGTGGCCGATCGATTGGCAGAACGCTTCATTCGACCGCTGGCCATCGATCGGATTCGCGCGCTGGTCAAGCCGGCGGCGCAGCAGGCCCGAGCTGATTCCGAATCGCTCGCGTTTGAACAATTGGAACTGGAAGCGGGTCAGCTCGCTCAGGAACCGACCGGGGCCGGTCTCGATCTGCCAGACTGGCTAGTCGCTCTGGAAGACGAAGTTGATCGTGCCTGCTCGCCACACCGCGCCGACCCGTTCTTGCACGCGGTCGAACGCCTGGATTGGGTCCACCTCAGTTGGCAAGAAATTCAAGCTCAGTTGTCCAACTGGGAAGTACGTTTCTTGGACGATAAGAGTTGAAATCGGTGCCACTGCGGCCTTCCACCTCTCCACCCGCAAGGCTCTGATTACACACATCGCGCCGTGGGGGAGAGGTCGTCGCCCCAGCGACGGATGAGGGGAACTGTTGCCTTTCACTCCGTGAAAGAGCACTGTCGGGGGATCGCCACACCAATTCGGAGACCAAGCAAAACACAATTTCGCGGAGCGAAACGCGGCTATAGGCAGAGAGTAGTTCAGTTGAATTCGGCGCGAATCGGTTTTTTAACCCTCCACTTTCACATCTCTACTTTCTCACCGGCCCTCACCCCCGCCCCTCTCCCCGAATGCGCCAAGAATGAATTCACAGATTATTGCGTGGAGAGGGGAGAATGCAGACGAATCGGCAACTCGGCGTGAGGCCGTGCAGCGGTGGAACCCCGAGTTAGCGGTTCAAATAACATTCACCTCTCCACCCGCAAGGCTCTGATTACACACATCGCGCCGTGGGGGAGAGGTCGACGCCCCAGCGACAGGTGAGGGCCAGACAGAGAGTAGAGCGGGAGAACAGTAGAGAGTAGAGCAGTTGAATTCGGCAAGATTCGCCAATCAAACAATCGGCAACACAGTAGCAAGTGACGATTGGAGTCGATGCAGTTCGTTCCGCACACTTCCCGCGTCACTGCCGTCCGCCAGCAATGTGAGTATCGGTTGGCCGGCCTGAATGGTTGTACCTACCGCCGGAATATCGGCCACTGCCGGTTGCGACACAGTCAGGTTTTGTTCCAGAACCCAGCGTGCGGCGGCAGCTTCAAAGTTTCCATCGCGCTTGGCAAAGATGATCTTCTTGCCACCGCAGCATTCGTCCGATTGCCCGACCGGAGCCGGCAACGTACGAAAGCAACAGGCCGCTTCGTGCCAGTCGATCGACAACAATCGATGTGAGCGACGGACAGAAGTTCGTTGCGCGCTGGCCCGTTCCAGCACTTCAATCGAAGCCGAATAGCGTGGGTTGATCTCAATCGCAAAAACATCGCTATTCGTCAAAACAGCGTCCACACCAAACAGCCCGATCAATTGCAATTCTCGGCTGAGTTGCTGGCCAATCGCCTGAAAACGTCGAAAGACTGCTGGCGGAAGATATCTAGGTCCAA
>JAWXCH010000116.1:0-16355 GCA_034440595.1 Planctomycetota bacterium
CCTTCACAGGAACGCAGTTACGTTCAGTTACGGAGTACAAACCTTACCCCGACAGGGACTTCCACCCTGCTGATTCAATTCACTTGCAAACGCACTAGTCATCTTGCTCCGCAAGATGGTGAACCAGCGCACGATCAACCTGTAGTGCAACCGATTAATCGTTAACAGTGTTGCACGCTGTTTCCTCATGCGGAGCATGAGGACTACATTCGCGCATGAGGACTGCTAAAACGGCCAGCGATCTCCTAGCGCCCCCTGCTGCATTTTCGAGATCGAAAGAATACCTCCACGTGCCAGCTTAACCAGCGCAGCCAGTTCGTCCTCGCTGAACGTTTCCTCTTCGCCAGTCCCTTGCACTTCAACGAATCGACCATCGCCGGTCATCACGACATTCATGTCGACTGTGGCCGCATAGTCCTCACGATAATCCAAGTCCAGCACGGGCACTCCATCGACAATCCCAACACTAATCGCCGCGACGCTCTGCCTCAATGGATAGGTTTCAAAAGGCCCCAGCGTGGCCAGAGCATCCACCACTGCGACCAGCGCGCCAGTGATACTGGCGGTTCGCGTGCCGCCGTCTGCCTCTAGCACATCACAGTCCACCAAAATCGATCGTTCCCCTAGTGCCGCCAGGTCGGTCACCGCACGCAAGGAACGGCCGATCAGGCGTTGAATCTCGGTCGTTCGCCCGTCGGTTTTTCCATCGCGCTCGCGCCGCTTGCGAGGGGTCGTACTCCCCGGCAGCATGTTGTACTCGGCCGTCATCCAACCACGACCTTTACCCACCATCCAATCGGGAACTTTATTCTCGACCGAGGCCGTGCAGAGCACGCGCGTGCCACCCGCTTCGACCAGCACGCTGCCGGCGCTAGTGCGTGTAAAACCACGTGTGAGAGTTAACGGGCGAAGCTGATTGACCAAACGACCATCGTGACGCGACATGTGCGGAACCTTGCAGGATGTGGCTTGCTTCATGCGCGATAGCAATCGAAGCGACGGCCTGGAAAAGCAACTTTGATAAATGCGATAGCCGACTATTTACGGCACTGGGACGGTGCCTGCTACATTTGACTGGCCAATAACCAGGCCAACACCCCTTTTTGCAGATGCATCCGATTGCCGGCCTGCGGGACCACCACGCTTCGCGGGCCGTCCATGACTTCGTCGGTCACTTCCTCGCCACGATGTGCGGGCAGGCAATGCATGAAGTAAGCGTCCGGGGCGATCTTCATGAGTTGCTGATTGACCTGATATTTGGCAAAGTCCTTGCGGCGTTTTTCCGACTCGGACTCCTGCCCCATACTGGCCCAGACATCGGTGTAGACCGCCACGGCCCCCTTCACCGCTTCGCGTGGGTCCGTGGTCACGGCATAGTCCAGGTTTGGAATCTGCTTTTTCAATGCATCAATATAGGCGGCATCGAACTGATATCCCTCGGGCGTCCCCATTACAAACCGCATTCCAATAGCCCGCACGCCTCTAGCAAACTGCGCGAGACGTTGTTGGCATCACCAATAAACGCCAGTGTCAGGCCGTTCAATCGGCCAACCAGCTCTTTTAGCGTGAACAGATCGGCCAGCGCCTGACACGGATGGGCGTAGTCGGTCAGCCCGTTGATCACCGAACAGTCGGAATACTTGGCCAGTTCGGTGGCCGTCTCGTGCCGAAATGCGCGGACAACGATGACATCGACATACTGACTCAGCACACGGCCAAAGTCGGCCATGCTCTCGCGCGAATTAAATCCGACATCGTTACCAAGAAACAGGCTGCTACCGCCGAGATGGATCATGCCGGCTTCAAAACTGACGCGCGTTCGTAGCGACGGCTTTTCAAACAGCAGCGCCATCACGCGCCCTGGCAACAGCGGTTCGCGCAGCCCTTGTAAAGTTTTGGACTTTAGATCTTCGGTGATCACGAAGATCCGATCAATCTCAGAGGCCTGCAAGTCGGTAATCGAAACGAGATGTCGCATGAACGCAGGGAATCAAAAATGGTAACGAAAAACAAAAAACCGCGAGACCGCGGTACAAATGGACCCATCACGCAGAGCGGTTGACCGTCAGCTACTTACGGTTGTGTTCTTGAGCACGTCGCTCAGAATATCCAAGCCGGAGTGTGCCTGCTCAATCGATAAATTCATGGCCGGTAGTAACCGCAACACTACCCCTTGCGTGCAATTAATCAACAACTGACGTTCCAGACAGGCCTGCACAACTGGTGCCCCTTGAATGGTCAGTTCAACTCCGATCATCACACCCAGCACGCGCACTTCGCGAATCAGATCGCATTCCGATTGCAGTGCCAGCAGACGCTCCTTGAATACGGCCTCGAGCACCTTGGTGTGCGGCAGCAATTGATCCTGATCGATCATTTCCAACGCCGCAATGCCGGCTCTTGCAGCGATCGGGTTACCCCCAAACGTCGCTGCGTGCATCCCTGGCCGCAAGCTCGGGGCAATCTTGGCCGTGGTCAGCATTGCACCGCCAGCAATTCCGCCGCACAGCGACTTGGCCAACGTCATTACATCCGGCGTCACACCAAAGTGCTGATACGCAAACCACTCGCCCGTTCGACCGCAACCGGTCTGCACTTCGTCAAAGATCAACAGCAGTTGGTGCTCATCGCACAGCTTTCGCAGGCCGTGCAAAAACTCCCGGTCGGGAATCTGCACTCCCCCTTCCCCTTGAATCGGCTCCAGCATAATCGCGGCCGTCTCGGCATCGATCAGCTTCGTTACCGCCTCCAGATCGTTGTACGGGGCATACACAAAGCCAGCCATCAACGGGCCTAAGCCTTCGTGATACTTGGGCTGCGCAGTGGCCGCGGTGGCACCCAACGTCCGGCCATGAAAGCCGCCGCGAAACGTGATGATCTTGTATCGCTGAGGAGGTGTGTGCAGCCGCGCCAGCTTAATGGCGGCCTCGTTGGCCTCGGTACCCGAATTGCAAAAGAAGGCCTGCCCGCCAAAACTGCGATCGGACAAGGCCTGTGCCCATTGCCCTTGGGCTTCGGTGTACCAGGTATTCGGCACATGGATCAGCGTGGCAACTTGTTGCTGCACGGCGCGCACAATCGGTTCAGGACAATGGCCCAACAGATTGCATCCCCAGCCAGGAAAGAAATCGAGATAACGGTTCCCCTCTGCGTCCCAGACATACGAACCTTCGCCACGCACCAGCGCCACGGGATATCGCCCGTAATTTGGTACGACGTACTTCTTGAAGAGATCGATGATTTCAGTCGAGCTAGCTGCTGCAGTGGCCACGCAAATTCAATCCTTTGCAACAAGAAAAAAAGCGACCCCTACGAACTGAAACGACAATGAACAACGATTCATCAACTGTCACGCAGCATTTCGGTCCCGACCCCCTGGTTAGTGTAAATTTCCAAGAGCAACGAATGTCGCAAGCGACCATCAATGATGTGAATCTTGCGGACTCCCTTTTCCAGCGTTTCCAAGCATCCTTCGACCTTGGGAATCATGCCCGACTCAATCTCTCCGCTGGCAATCATCGCGCGTGCCTGACTGGCGGTGAGCGAATGGATCAATGTGTCTGGATCATCTTTCTTGCGGCGCACTCCGTTGACATCGCTGAGAAAAACCAGTTTTTCTGCACCTAGGGCCTGGGCCACCGCAGTCGCCGCCGTGTCGGCGTTCACATTCAGTTTCTCACCATCTGGACCAAGTGCCATTGAAGGAATCACTGGCACCTGATCGGCATAGCAAAGATTCTCAATCGTTGTGCGGTCGACGCGCGTCACACGCCCGACATGCCCTAAATCGATCGACTCACCATTCGGGCCATCTAGCGCCATACGCTCGCCAAACAGCACATTCGTCGTGCGAAAATTGAGCGGCATGGAGCGACCGCCGAACTCCTCGATCCGTCCGGCGATATGTTCGTTGGTCTCGTACGCCAGAACTTGCTCGACAATGTCGCGCGTCGTGTCGTCCGTATAGCGGCGGCCCTGTATGAATCGCGGGATCAAACCGGCGGCGTCCATCGCTCGCGATATGGCCGCTCCCCCACCATGCACCACCACCACACGCATCCCGACCGTTTCCAGAAACACGATATCGATCAGCAGGTGCCGCAGCGCGTCGGCAGATTCCATCACGCTGCCACCTAGCTTGATGACGGTCACCCGATCGCGAAACCGCCGAATCCAACCCATGGCCTCGATCAGGACGTCGGCTTTTTCAATAGCATGCTGATGCGAAATTTCGAGCAACGGTCATCTCCGGTGCGAATTGGGCAAAACGTTGGCGAGCGGTACTTAATCCCGACCAGGAATCGGGAAAACTAATCATTTTAAGCGTTTGATGATACGTGTCAATCGGCCATTGTCTTCGGGCTAGTGTGGGAGCAGTCCTGTCGAGGAGCGACGCGGGATGGTAACCTGCCAAAACAGCTAACACCTTACAAAAGCGAAACACCAATCCATGACTTTGCCAACCACAGACACCGATGCTCGGCTAACAAAACTGGAAACCGAACTGATGTTCGTCCAGCGTTTGCTGGAAGACCTCAATCAGGTCGTCATTGCTCAGCAGCAGCGGATCGAGCAGCAGGAAAACGAGCTAAAACGCCTGCGCGGCACGGTCACCGGCTTGGGGGACGCCATGTCAGAACCGCCACGGCGTCTGGAAGACGACAAACCGCCACACTACTGAGATCCAACTCTCGGCCATTTGCACGCTACAGCGTTATTTCCAGGCAAAATCACCCGCATTCAAGCTCGGCAGGTTGGTCACACCCATAAGGTGCTTGTCGACGCAGCGCGCCGCCTCACGACCTTCTTGAATGGCCCAAACCACCAGCGACTGTCCGCGCCGCAGATCGCCGGCGGCAAACACGCCCGGCAAGCTCGTATGATACTCGGCATTCGTCTTCACATTGCCACGCGGGTCCATTTCCAATCCCAGGTCCGCAATTGGACCCTTCTTTTCTGGACCGACAAAGCCCATCGCCAGCAGTGCCAATTGACATGGCCAAACCTCCTCCGTCCCTGGAATCTCTTTCATGACGTGCCGCCCGGACTCGTCCTTGCCCCATTCAATGCGAACAGTCAGCAAGCTCTCGACGTGGCCGTTGGCATCGCCACGGAATTCCTTGGTCAGAATGCTGAACTCGCGGCGGCAGCCTTCTTCGTGCGAAGTACTGGTCCGCATAATCACCGGCCAGAGCGGCCACGGGGTACTCTCCGGGCGCTGATTCGCTCGTGGGTACGAACCGACATCGGGTGGCTGCGGCAACAATTCAAACTGCGTCAGGCTCTTGCAGCCGTGGCGGTTGCTGGTTCCGTCACAGTCGCTTCCGGTGTCGCCACCTCCAATGACCACCACATCCTTGCCTGTCGCCAGGATCTGATTCTCCAAAACGTCTCCCTGGTTCACCTTGTTCTGTAGAGGAAGGAACTCCATCGCAAAATGAATTCCCTTCAGATCGCGACCAGGAATCGGCAGGTCGCGACCATGCGTCGCACCGCCGCACAGCACGATCGCGTCGAATTCGTCACGCAACTGCTGCGTTGGAATGTCGGTGCCGATGTTTGCATTGCAGCGGAATTCAACACCCTCTTCCGTCATCTGATCGATGCGGCGCAGTACACGCCATTTTTCCAGCTTGAAATCGGGAATACCGTACATCAACAGTCCGCCCGGTCGATCGGCTCGCTCAAACACGGTCACCTGATGGCCCGCACGATTGAGCTGCTGAGCCGCCGCTAGTCCCGCCGGACCAGAACCGATAATCGCCACACTCTTGCCGGTCCGCGTCAGCGGAGGCTCGGGCTTGATCCAGCCTTCATCAAAGCCACGATCGGCAATCGACATTTCGATCTGTTTGATCGCGACCGGGTCTTCATTGATCCCCAAAACGCAAGCCGATTCGCACGGAGCCGGACAAACCCGTCCGGTGAATTCTGGAAAGTTGTTCGTGGCATGCAAGCGGTCGAGCGCCTCTTGCCACTGATCGCGATAAACCAGGTCATTGAAATCTGGAATGATATTCCCCAACGGGCAGCCCGTATGGCAAAACGGAACACCGCAATCCATGCAGCGCGCACCCTGCGTGCGCAGTTCCTCCGCCGGCAGCACAGTCAGAAACTCATTGAAGTGTTTCAGACGTTCGGCGACTGGCTGCTTGCCGCTGATCTTGCGTTGGTGTTTTAAAAATCCGCGAATATCACCCATGACTTCCCTCTAAATCGACTGAACTGATACGACTATGTTTTATTATTGACTTCTCGTGTGCCACTGGCTGTGCCAGTGCTTTTGGCGCGATGCCGTCCCACACTAACCCGACGCGCCAGCGAGGAAAATTGCCGAACGGCGCTGCGCCTCGCTGGCGCTTCGGGTTAGTATGCCACTGGCTATGCCGGTGCCGCTTGCAGCTCCTGCCGAGCCAGCTCCAGTTCGGCCTGCTTCTGCAAATCGGCCAGGGCACGCTTGTAATCAACTGGCATCACTTTCACGAACTTCTTGGACAAGCTCTTCCAGTTGTCCAGCACATGCTTGCCACGTGTACTCTTGGTATAGTCGACATGCTTGGCGATCATCATCTGGATGTACTCCAAGTCCTTCTCGTCCAGCGGATCCAGATCGACCATCTCTTTGTTCACCAGTGGAGCAAAGCTCTCGTTCTGATCCAGCACATAGGCGATACCGCCACTCATACCGGCGGCAAAGTTCCGTCCGGTCTCGCCCAGAATCACTACGCGACCACCGGTCATGTACTCGCAGCCATGATCGCCAACCCCTTCGACAACGGCGTGAGCACCGCTGTTTCGCACACAGAACCGCTCACCGGCAATTCCGCGGACAAACAACTCACCACCCGTCGCTCCATACAGCGCCACATTACCACAGATGATGTTCTCTTCGGCCTTGAAGCTGGCCTCCGCCGGCGGATGGACAATGATCCGCCCACCGGAGAGTCCTTTGCCCGAGTAATCGTTGACATCCCCTTCAACGCGGACAGTAATTCCATGCACTCCAAAGGCGAACAAGCTTTGCCCGGCAGTTCCCTTGAAATTGAGCTGGATCGTGTTGTCCTTGGCAAAGCCAGCAGCGCCGTAGCGTTTGGTAACTTCACTGGACAAGATCGTGCCAACGGTACGATTCAAATTGCGAATCGGCAGGTTCACCACGACTGGGGTCTGCGAATCTAGCGCCGGCTGGCATAGCTCCAGCAGCGTGGTTACATCCAACGAATTCTGAATGCCGTGGTCTTGCGACTCGACGCAATGCGTCTTTACATAACTCGGCACTTTTGGCTTGAACAATATCTTCGAGAAGTCCAGTCCCTTAGCCTTCCAGTGCCCAATCGCCTTGCGGCTATCCAGCAGATCCACACGCCCGACCATCTCGTTGATCGTGCGGAAACCCAGCTCCGCCATGATCTCACGCAAGCCCTCGGCCAGCATGAAGAAGAAATTGATCACATGCTCCGGCTTGCCAGTGAATTTCTTCCGCAGCTCAACATCTTGCGTAGCAATACCAACCGGGCAGGTATTCAAATGACACTTCCGCATCATGATGCAACCGATCGTGACCAGTGCACCAGTAGCGACCCCCCATTCCTCCGCACCCAATAGCGTCGCAATCGCCACATCCTTCGGTGTGCGAATCATGCCGTCCGTCTGCACGACAATTCGGCCGCGCAGGTCGTTCATCACCAGCACCTGATGCGCCTCGGCCAAACCAAGTTCCCAAGGGAGTCCGGCATGTTTGATCGAAGTCTGTGGGCTGGCCCCCGTGCCACCATCGTGACCGCTGATCAGCACCACATCGCTCTTCCCCTTGGCCACACCAGCAGCAACTGTACCGACACCCACCTCGGCGACCAGCTTCACACTGATACGCGCATCTCGATTCGCATTCTTCAAATCGTGGATCAACTGTGCCAGATCCTCGATCGAGTAAATATCGTGATGCGGCGGCGGCGAAATCAAACCCACGCCGGCCGTACTATGCCGAATGCGAGCAATCTCACGATCGACCTTATGCCCCGGCAACTGCCCACCTTCACCCGGCTTGGCACCCTGAGCCATCTTGATCTGAATTTCGCGCGCACTGACCAGATACTCGCTGGTCACGCCGAACCGTCCGCTGGCCACCTGCTTGATGGCACTATTTCGCGAGTCGCCCGACGGATCCAACGTGTAGCGAGATGGATCCTCGCCACCTTCGCCCGTATTGCTGCGACCACCAATGCGGTTCATGGCAATCGCCAACGTTTCGTGTGCTTCCTTGCTGATCGAGCCATACGACATGGCACCGGTCGCAAATCGCTTGACGATTTCCGTGGCCGGCTCCACCTCATCCAATGGAACTGGAGCACCTTTCTTGAACTCCAACAGGCCACGCAGCGTTAGCAGTTGCGTCTGCTGTTGGTCAATCAACTGGCAGAATTTGTCAAACTCCTGCCGGCTATTAATCTCAGTAGCGTGCTGCAACTTCGCCACAACATCAGGGTTCAGCATGTGCGCTTCACCCTTGCGACGCCACGCATACTGACCACCCACATCCAGATCGAGCGCACGCGGCAGTTCCACTCGCGGGTACGCATGTTCATGCCGACGCAGCGATTCTTCGGCAATCTGCTCGATGCCAATTCCCGAAAATCCGACTGTGCGTATAAGGGAAGTACTCTTCAACCAGACTGTTCCCCAGCCCGACCGCTTCAAAGATCTGCGCACCGCGGTAGCTCTGCTGCGTGGAGATCCCCATCTTGCTCATGCACTTCAGCAGCCCCTTGCTACAGGCTTTCAGGTAGTTCTTTTGCAGCTTCTTCAGGTCTGCGCCAGGCGTAAAGTATTTTTCGGCCACCATCTGTTCGAGCGTTGCCAGCGCCAGATACGGATTGACCGCACCGGCACCGTAGCCGGTCAGCAGCGCAAAGTGCTGCACTTCGCGTGCTTCACCTGTCTCGACCACCAGCCCGCAACGGGTTCGCGTCCCTTCGCGAACTAAATGGTTATGGATGTTGCTGGTCGCCAGCAGCGCCGGAATCGGCACATTCTCGCGATCGATGCCGCGGTCGCTCAATACGATAATCGTGGCACCATTTTCAATCGCACTAGTGACCTCTTCGCGCATCGCATGCAAACGATTCACCATCCCTTCGGCACCTTCGCTGCGCGGAAAGAGAATCGACACGGTGTGCGCAAGCAGCCGGTCCTGGTGCAGGGCCTTGATCTTGGCCAGTTCGGCGTTGCTGAGGATCGGGGTCTCCAATCGCAGCAGCCGCGCCTGCTCCGGCGTCTCGACCATCAGGTTTCCTTCCCTGCCGATCGTGGTGATCATCGAGGTGATGATCTCTTCGCGAATCGCATCCAGCGGCGGATTGGTTACCTGCGCAAACAGTTGCTTAAAATAGTTGTAAAGTAACTGCGGTCGATCAGACAGCACCGCCAGCGGAGCGTCATTCCCCATCGATCCAATTGGCTCGGCACCATCGTTGGCCATCGGGCCAACAATCAATTTCAGATCTTCCAGCGTATAGCCAAACGTGCGTTGTAAGCGCAGCAGCGGTTCCCCAGCATGACCATTCGTGTGACCATTGCTGCTGGCCGATTTCTTGCCAGCAACCTTGGCAGTACTCTGTCCATTGCTGGAAGCCGGCTCTGGCAGTTCTTCCAGCTTGATCTGGTTATCATTCAGCCACTGACGGTACGGGTTCTGTGAGGCCAAGCCAAGTTTGATTTCCTTGTCGCCAATGATCCGTCCTTGCGACGTATCGACCAAGAACATGCGGCCCGGGCGCAATCGTCCCTTGGCCACCACCTCGGCCTGCGGAACTTCTAGAACGCCCGCTTCGGACGCCATGATGACCAGGCCGTCCTTCAAAACCCAATACCGACTTGGACGCAGGCCGTTTCGATCCAGACACGCACCAATCGCCACGCCATCGGTAAAGGCCATTGCCGCTGGACCATCCCACGGCTCCATCAAGCAAGCCTGATACTCGTAGTAGGCCTTCAGTTCGTCCGGCATGCTTTCATGCCCGGCCCACGGTTCAGGGATCAACATCGATGCCGACTGCACAAGCGAACGTCCGCTCAGTAGCAGCAGTTCCAACGCATTGTCAAAAATCTTGGAATCGCTACCCCCTGGTGTGCAGATCGGAATGACTTTTTTCAGGTCGTCGCCAAACAACGGGTTCTCCAGCATCGACTCGCGCGCGCGCATCCAGTTCACATTGCCGCGCAGCGTGTTAATTTCGCCGTTGTGTGCCACATAGCGGAACGGATGTGCCAGATCCCAGGTTGGAAATGTGTTGGTGCTGTATCGCTGATGGACCAAGGCCAACGCAGAAACCAAGCGCGGATCCAGCAGGTCAGGGTAATAGCGACCAACTTGATCGGCCAGCAGCAGCCCCTTATAGACAATCACCTTGGACGACAGCGTGCAGATATAGAAATACTTCTTCTGCTTCAGATCAGTTGCAGCGGTCTCTACACCGGCCCGTTTGCGAATGACAAACAGTTTCCATTCAAACATTTCCGGCGGCGTATCCGTACCGCGCGCGACAATCGCCTGGCGAATCGTTGGTTCGACTTCGCGCGCCGATCGGCCAATATCCGTGTTGTCGGTCGGTGTATCTCGCCAGCCAAGAAACACCTGCCCCTCTTCGGAACAGACCTGTTCAAATTGCTCTTCGCACGCCTTGCGCTCGGCCGGATTGGGGGGGAAGAAGACATTGCCAATGGCATACTCTCCCAGCGGCGGCAGTTTGATGTTCGATTCGGCCAGCACCGGTCGGAAATAATCATCCGGCATTTGCAGCAAAATTCCAGCGCCGTCCCCAGTCAGCGGATCGCAACCACAGGCTCCGCGATGCGTCAAATTGGCCAGGATCTCCAGGCCTTGCTCGACAATCTTGTGGCTCTTGTGGCCATGCATATTCACAACAAACCCAACACCGCAGGCGTCGTGCTCGTTCGATGGATCGTACAAGCCCTGAGCTTCGGGAGCTCCGTTGTTTGGCATCGATTGTGACATGGCATTCCCGTCCAAATGATCTACTTCCATTTTCATATCTCTACGTCTGATTTCGGCAATCCGAGTCCGGCTTCCCTACAGCGGCACACAATCCTAGCCGTACCTATTAACAACAGGTTGCGAGGCAAAAACCGCCGATACCATCTTGCCGCCACGAACGAGCGGCGGGGTCGATAGAAAAACTAACTTGCAACAAACATTTCGGGCCTCTCGCGTTCTCCGACATCCAGCTCTGCCGACTCAAGATCGGATTGCCCTATCCCAGGCATATTTCCTTGCCCGTCTGCTCGCAATAGTTCGATAAACCGTCGCACGGTCACTCCCAATTCCTTGCCGCGACGGTGCAAAATACCCAGCGGTCGCACCAATTCATCGGTGGTCAATGGAACCTTGCACAAGGTCCCGGCTGCCACCTCGCGCGAGACTGTTGGCTCAGGCAGAAACGCCGCGCCAGCGTCAATCTCGATTGCCCGTTTGATGGTCTCGATATTGTCAAACTCCATCACCACGCGCACTTCCGCGTTATGAGCGGCCAGCGCGCGATCGATTTCTCGGCGAATCGTCAGGTCCGAGTCAAAACTGACCACCGCCTCACCTTCCATCTCTTCCAGCGATACCTTGTCCCGCTTGGCCAGCCGGTGCGTTGGAGCACAGACCAGCACCATCGGCTCCGCCCGCCACATAATGGCCTTAATTGTCCGGCTCGATTTGGGATAACTGATCAAACCAATATCCGCCTGATCGTTTTCCACCGCCTCATACACTCTGTGCGGGTGCAAGTACTCCAGCCGCACGTTCGATTTGGGGAACTGCGTCATGTAGTCGCGTACATACCGACTCATGTGATGCAGGCCAACCGAGTAAATAGCCGCGACACGTCCGCGTCCGGCAACCTCTCCGTGCAGCGACCGCACCTCCCCCTCCAATGCAAAGTACCGATCGACCAGCTTGCGGCACCCTTCGTAATACAGTTCCCCTTCGGGGGTTAAAGCGAAAGGCCTTTTCGAGCGGTCGATCAGCTTCACCCCAACCCGGTGCTCCAGTTGGTTGATGACCTGGCTGACTCCCGACTGCGAGATGCCGTTGTCTTCCGCAGCACGGGAGAAGCTCCGACGGTAAACCACATCACAAAAGATCTTCAGCGATTTGAGATGCATATGGCCGGGGACTCAATCAAAATTTCAAATGCAAGTTCAAATGATTATTTGCTTCAAGCATGATAGAATACGAAGATTTCGGCTGTCGGTCAAGCATCCATGCCGTGGAAACGCACAATAATCTTGGCCGAGAGCAAAGTCTCATCTCGCGGCGGCCACATCAGCGCAACCTACAGCAATGATATGAGTTACGCAGCAACGTGCAGGTTCGCGCAGTATTACAGCCGTTAATCCAAGCCGAACCGACCTGCAGGGGGCACGTTCCTGACCAAACGCTAATTGTATCCACTTCAACTGGTCATGAACCCTACCGCCATCTGGCGAGGGGGATTCGTCCTCATATATTTGCCGAAGCTCCAGTCCGTCGCTCTAAGTCCATGCTATCACGGTAGTTTGCCAGCAATTCAGCCAAGGCCAGGTGCGCGATTGCAACTGCCGGCTGCCCAGCGGTGTAATATAAGCGAGCAACGCCGCAAACCAATCACTTCTCCCGCGCAGTGGGAGAGTTCGTCGCCCCAGCGACGGGTGAGGGCCTGTCATGCTAGTCAACGGCTCCTCTACTCGCGCGAAGCATGCGATGACATAACTGCCCAAGTTGGCGTGGAAACGCTCCCAATATCTCAAAATGCAACTGTTGGGAAAACTAGGAAAGCTAGCCAACCCCTTCCGGTCGCGAAATTTGGTTGGATTCCCACAAGTTTGCCGATTGCGTCGACGATAACTGTTATGCCGATTCCTCCGTCGATGGCTTGCGCCGTTGCCGGAAGAAGTCGTCCGGGGGGATGACTGAGTCTCGAATCAGGTACTGGCAGCGAGCGAAGCAACCGCTTCTCTATGCTGCCTGTCCACGGCACCAATCTGGGAATATCCGATGAGACGGCAACTTCACGCAGTTCTGGCACTCTGGACAGCGTTCACACTGATCATGACTGGTTGCGCTCCAACGCAGCCATTCTACATGTTTGAAGATGGAGACATGTCGCACTATGTCGGCATGGCCACCAAGCTCGAACATCCAGATGTCGAGACGTGCAGTCTCGATGAAGTCCAGAATATCGAGCAGCCATTCACTGTCTCCAAGCATGAGTACAGCGAAATCTGGGAGTTGGAACTGCAAGACGCGGTTCGCTATGCCCTGGAAAATAGCAAGGTCATGCGAACCCTGGGTGGCCGGCAGGCCAGCTTCGGCGGCAGCCGCCCGCAAACGGACGAAGCGCCAGAATTGCTGCTCCGTACGCCCGGCCAGATCAATACCGTCTACGATCCTGCCATTCAAGAGACCGATCCTAACTTCGGTATCGCCGGAGCCTTGTCGCACTACGACGCGGTCTTTTCCGGTGGGTTGTTTTATGAAAAGAACGACCGACCGCAGAACGTGGATCTGAACCCGGCATTGATCCCTTTTGGCTTGAACCGAGTCCGCCAACAGGACCTTGGCACCTGGAACAATACACTCAGTAAGCGCACAGCAACCGGTGGTTTGGTGTCGCTCGGCTCGAATACAATCTACGAAAACAGCAACAATACCTCGCGTGAAACCCCCAGCGACTGGAACCAGAACTTTGAAGCCACGGTTCGCCAACCGTTGTTGCAAGGTGCCGGCGTTATGTTCAATCAGATCGCCGCCCCGTTCGATCCATTCATTGGGACCGGTACGCTGGCCTTTGACGGCGTGCTGCTGGCCCGTATTCGCACCGATATCAGCCTGGCTGACTTTGAAGCGGGTGTCCGCGATCTGGTCAATGAAGTCGAAACCACTTACTGGAACCTGTACTTTGGTTACCGCAACCTGGAGGCACGCAAAGTCGGTCGCGACAGTGCCTTGCAGTCGTGGCGAAAAGTGCATGCCTTGTACATGAGTGGCACCACCGGTGGTGACCTGGCTCAAGAGTCGCAGGCCAAGGAACAGTTCTTCTTCTTCAAAGGTGAAGTCGAAACGGCCCTGTCGGACCTGTTCCGCGCCGAAAACCGCCTTCGCTACCTGATGGGACTCTCGGCCTCGGACGGTCGCCTGATTGCTCCGGTCACCGAGCCAACCATCGCTCAAGTAACGTTCGACGTACGAGAGATCTATTCCGAGGCCCTCACGCGTAGCGTTGAACTCCGCCAGCAAAAGTGGCGTATTAAACAGCGTGAGCTGGAGTTGATGGCCAGCAAGAATCTCTTGCTCCCACGCTTGGATGCTGTGGCCCGCTACCGCTGGCTCGGCCTGGGCGAGAACTGGATCGACAAAGATGGCAGTGCCTACACGGGCGGTCTCGATAGCATCATCGGAACCGACGCCATGTCCGGAGTCGCCAGCGGTGACTTCCAGGAAACACAAATCGGTGTTCAATACAGCATGTCGATCGGCTTCCGTCAGGCTATGGCCGGCGTCCGTCAGCAGCAACTGCTGCTGGCTCGTGATCGCTCGATTCTGCAAGACATGGAACTGGAACTGCAACACCAACTGGTCGAAACGGTTCAGTTGCTCGACGTGACCTACGGGCTGATGGGGACGAACTTCAATCGCGTCCAGGCTGCTCGCAGTCAGGTCGAAGCGGTCATGGAGCAGTACAACGCCGGTACGATCACCCTCGATCTGGTGCTGGACGCTCAACGCCGCGAGGCCGATGCTCTTAGCACCTATGCACGAGCTTTGACGGACTACAACCGCAACATTGCTCAGATGCATTACCGCAAGGGAACGCTGCTGGAATACAACGATGTCTACCTTGCTGAAGGGCCGTGGCCAGGCAAGGCGTACTTCGATGCTCATCGCCGTGCCCGGGCACGAGACGCCGCCTACTTCCTCGACTACGGGTTCAAGCGGCCTGACGTGATCAGCCAAGGGGAGATCTCGCAGCAGTCCGATGGAATGAACGGTGGAGAGATGTGGGAAGGCCCGATCCAAGGGATTCCTGTCGAGGCTCGCCCGCTAAACGGTCCTCCCGAGGAACTCCCAATCCCAGCCGACGCCGCCAAACTGAACCGTGCGACACGCGGCAAGGTTGGAGCGATGCAGCCAAACAGGAAGTTTGCCGCCGAGGCCAACGACTTGATCGCTGCCAGCAGCAAGCCCGGAGCAATGCGAACCGCTGCGGTGGATGCTTCGCCCGTAACTTTTTCGGCAGAGCAGGCTTCTGTCGGTCAGGTTGCCTCGACTCGCGAGAAATTTGATTGGAGCAGCACGGCCTTCGGTGGTGAATCAGAAGGACTTGTGCCAGTTCGAAAGGCAGCCGCTAAGCCAGCGATGATCGCGTCGGCTCCACGGGCAAGTGCCGCAGCCAGTAGCCTGAAGGTTGCTGCCAACGCGCAACAACCCCGTTCAGAACAAACCCGACCGTCAGCCAAGAACTATAGCGAATTTCGCCCGGCGGACTCAAAGGTCCAGGTCGTCACCTTTAACGATCTGGCCGTCGATCAGCCACAAAAAGTCTCGACCGCCGGAGGCTGGAAACCCGCCGCGAACTAAGCCAGCAGGCTGAGGTTTTGCCACAATTCGGTCGTAAACAACTCAAAGCCGCCGGTCTCACACCGGCGGCTTTTTTTGTTGCGCGGCGAACCAATACGCCGAAGGCGTTTCATTTCAAAGCCTAGGGTCGCTGCGCAGCAGCGCACCCTAGGTAAGCAAACCAAATTCACCGGTTACCGCGAAGCGGTTAAATTCAATCGGTAATCCGCCGATCAGGCCCATGTGGTTTAAAGGCTGCTCATCCTGCGATACAATCTCTTGCGGCGGATGCAATCGCTCCGCAGGCCCCGCTCCTCTCACCCTGCTGGCACAGTGGCTGATCCATCCCCGTTATTCTTCAGTTTTGATGGCGTCGACGGCGTCGGCAAGTCCACGCAAATGCGGCTGTTTTCGCAGTGGCTCCGCGATCAAGGGACGGAAGTCGTCACCTGCCGCGACCCCGGCTCGACCGACCTTGGCGAGGCAATTCGCACGCTACTCCTCGACCGCAAAGAACTGACGATTGGCCGCACAGCCGAGATGCTGCTTTACATGGCGGCCCGTGCGCAGTTGGTCGACGAGGTCATCGCCCCCGCTTTGCAGCGCAATGCCGCCGTCGTTTCCGACCGCTATCTGCTGGCCAATGTGGTCTATCAGGGGCACGCCGGCGGGCTGAACACAGATCTGATCTGGCAAATTGGCCAAACCGCCACGCACGGGCTGCAACCAACCCTGACCTTCCTGCTCGACA
>JAWXCH010000117.1:0-13200 GCA_034440595.1 Planctomycetota bacterium
ATCATGCACGCCATCTATCGCCAGAACTTTGGCTTCACCGATATCGTCATCGGCCGCAAGCATGCCGACGCCCCGTACCACGACGGCTCGGCCATCTGGGGCGACTTCGACGCACAGGAAATCTTTGGCAAGCTGAAGGGGGACCTCAAGGTACAGCCGCTGAAGGTTGGTTTCGCTGCCTACTACGACTCCGTCGGGCGTGTCGACCTGATGGAACTGCACAAGGACGAAAAGCCGGTCTTCATCTCTGGCAAGGATGTCCGCAATACGCTGCTGGCCGGTAACCAGGTCGATGAGCGGATCATGCGTCCTAGCACGTCCAAGATTCTGGCCGAAGCAATGGCCAAGAAGGAAGCGGTGGCGAGCTAGATAAGTGGTGCTGTTTCGTTTTGTGTGTGCCACTGGCTCTGCCAGTGCTGACTAGACGTAGCAGTAGCTTGCGACCAACTGAGAAAATCGACGACCAACAACCGGAGCGGTTGCCAATTGGTGACCGCTCCGGTTTTGTTTGTTACTGCTCCACGGCCTAAAATGGCTTTCATCGTAATCAACGGCGACTTGCGCACGGTCGGCAATATCATCGACGCAGTCTCTACAAACTCTGCAACGGCACAGGAATGACAATCCGAGTTCTCAACAGCGACTGTTTGTCGGCCGCACTTCCCGGATCAATGTATCTGCGTGCAAACAGTTGGAATCGCCGAATGTCTCCCCTTTGCGTGTTACTGGCCGCACTATTGATCGCGTTCAATTCTGGATGCGATGTCCCAAAGTACGACCTTCCCTCACAAGGGGATCGTGAAATTCAACAATTAATAATCTCGCACGGCTATTACGTCCAGATTTTCATGCAGCAGGCTTGGATTGCCAACGTCGACAAGAAAATCGCTGGCGTTCCACAGGACACCGGCGAGCTGGCTCATGACGACAAGTTCTTGATCGTCAAGCAGCAACTCGTTGAGCCGGACGCATATCGGCTAACTGGAGAGTACAAGTACTGGATCATCGAGTTCGGCACACACAAGCGTCTAGGCCCGCTGACTGAACAGGAGTTCTTGGAAGCGCGAGAAACGTTGAAAGTATCACCTTCACTGAAGCTACAAAACCTAAAGGACTTCGAGCCAACGAAGATTTTGTACGGTGTATCTGAATGACTAATGACTAATGACTTTCAGATGCGGAGGCGCGTAACCTTTCGCGCGAACTTCGACGACGACGATCCGGTTGTTGAAAATGCCGGTAACGTCGTTGTGCCAGCAGGGCATGCCGTCATGAAGCGCATTATGTCGTCATTACAAAACCTGGGGGTCACATGCTCAGGGATTGAGCAGCATAGCCACTATGGCTGGGAGCTTGACTATACAAGTGCCGGGACCAACGGGTGGCTGCTTCTCCAGCACCCCGGCCCCTGGCTGCTGATTATCGAGCATCGCCGATCCTGGTTCTCATTCCAGAACAGCAGCGAGAAAATCAAACCAGTATTAACTGCTGTCAATAATGCCCTGCATTCCAGCGGCGATTTTTCGGATATCAAATGGTTCACCAAAGCGAGCTACGGACGAGACCCAAATAAAGCTGGATCAGCAGACCCGTTGGTGGAATGATTGCACCGCTGCTTGCCCGCAATAGCCGCACCGGGGGTTAAATTGAGCGAACCACGCTAGCACGCAATCCGCCTTGAACGGTTTGCCAAAATTCCCTACATTGCCCCGCGTCTGGCATGGATTGCTCGGGCCACTCTCCCCGTACGATTGCACGTATGGCGGCTGAGATGCAACGGACCTGCTATGGAACCTTGCTGTGTGTAGCTTCACCGATCGACTGGCAAATCTGGAACGCACGACGCGCGATACCTTGCTGGTGTTGCTGATCGCGGGGCTGATCTTTCTGACCCGGCTGGGAAGTGCGCAACTCTGGGACGAAGACGAACCGCGCAATGCGGCGTGTGCCCGTGAGATGCTGCAGCGCGGCGACTGGGTCGTCCCGACCTTCAATCAAGAACTACGCACGCAGAAGCCAGTGCTGGTGTACTGGCTGATGATGGCGTCGTACTCGTTGTTTGGAGTGACTGAATTCTCGGCGCGATTGCCGTCGGCTCTGTTAGCGATAGGGAGTTCACTGCTGGTCTATCATCTAGGCCGGATGCTGTTCAATCAGCGCGTGGCGCTGCTGGCTGGCATTATGCTGGCTAGTTGTCTGATGTTCGATGTCTCGGGCCGAGCCGCCACGACCGATTCAGCACTGGTGTTCTGCGTGACGCTCTGCCTGTGCTGCTACGTCGGTGCGGTGGCAAAGTGGCGGACGGGAGCATTCTGCACTGCGGAGAGTCCTCCATCAGATGAAACTGAATATTGGCGAGCATTCCTGCCACAGCGTTGGATCGGTTTTGTCCCGATGTATGCCGCACTGGGACTCGGGGCGCTGGCCAAGGGGCCAGTCGGAGTGCTGCTGCCGGTGGCCATCATTGGTCTGTTTCTGCTGCTGGTACGCAGGCCGCAAGCAACGACGCGAGAGAGTTCCGAGAGTGCATTTTCCTATGTCCAATATTGGCTGGTACGATTTTTTCATACAACCGTTGCCATGCGGCCGCTGACCTTGGCCGTTGTGGTCTGTGCCATCGCACTGCCGTGGTATGTGCTGGTTGGCTTGCGAACTGACGGCGAGTGGCTGCGGGCATTCTTTGGCAATGAGAATCTCAGCCGCTTTCAGAATGCCATGGAAGGTCACGATGGCGCGCCGTTTTATTATGTGCTGGCGGTGCTAGTTGGCTTCTTTCCGTGGTCGATATTCTTGCCGCTAGCAATATTTCGTGCCGTGGTGAAAAGTTATCAGAACACTGCCGCGTCTCCGGCGTACTTGTTGCTAAGCGTCTGGACTATTTTTTGGATCGGCCTGTTCACTTTTGCAGCGACAAAACTACCAAGCTACGCACTGCCGGCGTACCCGGCGGTGGCGATTATTACGGCGCGGCTGGTGGACTGCTGGCTGGCTGATACAGCCACGATTCGCGGCTGGTTGATGAACTCGGCCTGGGGGACGCTGGTACTTGTCGGCTCGGTGATACTGATTGCCGTACCGCGGTTTGCCGCCCCGTTGTTGCAAGGCGATTGGAGTTTTGCTCTCATCGGGGTGATTCCCTTGGCTGGCGGAATTGCGGCATATTATTTCACGCGATACGCAAATCCCAGGGCAGCGATTGTTACCGTCAGTTTGATGGCGGTGCTATTTTCGCTCGTCGGGTTCGGTGTAGTCGCGCCAAAGATCAGCCGGCAGCAAAGCTCATTACCGATGTTGCGAGTTGCACGCCAGCACGAAGGAGACCGTTTGCAGGTAGGCACGTTCTGCCATGCTGAGTCGAGTGTAATTTACTACGCGGAGACCCCGGTAGCACGGTTTGACGATGCCGCCAAAGCCAATGCATTTTTGAACGAAGTGCCGCACGCGGTGTTGTTGACACCGCGCGAAAAGTACATGGAGCTGCGCGATTCGCTGCCCCCGGATGTGTTGGTGCTTCGTACGCAGCAACGCTTTGCCAGGCCGGATGAGATGCTGCTACTGCTGGGACGCGATCCGGTGCGAATGGCGGAGCGACGTGAAACGATGTTGAAGTGAAAAATTGTAACCCGAAGCGCCAGCGAGGCGCAGCACGTTGGGCGAGTTTCCTCGCTGGCGCTTCGGGTTAGTATGATGTGCATACCAAATAGCAAACCCACGCACGTTTTGAAGTTACGATTTTTGAATTCACCGCAGAGAACGCCGAGAGCGCGAAGTACGCGCAGAGAAGGACTGATACGAATCTGCCTTCCTCGGCGTCTTTGCGCCTTCGCGTGAAACTAATCTGAAGAAGAAGAGTGCACGCAAAGGCGCGTAGGCGCAAAGGAAATTAAGTAGAAGACGGGAGAAGCAAGGATGAACGGTAGAAACTGGCTTAGCTGCCCGTTTCTTTCTCTGCGTGCTGCTCCGCGTCCTCTGCGGTAAAAGTTTAAACCGTTTTAGCCACCATGCCTGATCCCGTCACAACAAACCGTTCCTCATTCTGGTCGCTGCTATTGCGCGTCGGGCTCAGTGTGTTGTTGCTCGGGTTCTTATTCACAAAAGTCAATTGGAGCGAACTGTCGGACAGCATGCGTGACCTCCACTGGGGAGGCTACCTGCTGGCGATACTGATCTCGGTCGTTACGCAAACAGCGGGTGGACTCCGTTGGGGAGGTCTTGGGCAGGCGGTTGGCTTCACGCAGTCACGGCTGCGATTCGTACAGCTCTATTATGAAGGGATGTTCTTCAGCCTCTGCCTGCCATCGTCGATTGGAGGCGACGTGCTGAAAGCGTATCGGCTGGTATCGGATAATGCCGGTCGAATATTGGCGGCCTGTACAATTGTGACCGACCGACTGGCCGGCCTGTCGGCCTTGATCGTCATCGGTTGCACCGCCTTGGCCACGCGAGAATACGAATTGCAGGCCACCGGTGTAATTCTCGTCGGGCTGGGCATGATCGCCCTCTTTCTAGTCACAAGTTGGACGGTGCTGCGATTGCTCGGTTCGGTCGCTCTGCGGCTGAAGGAGGACAGCCTGCCACGGCGTTTTGCCGAGCGATTGCTGCCGTATGCACATCACCCCGTCGTGTTTTGGCGTGCCGGTGCCTGGAGCCTGTTTATCCAGTTGCTCAATGTATTGGCGGTATCCGTGCTCGGCTGGTCGATTGGCATTGATATTCCCCTGTCGGCATACAGTATCGCGGTGCCGGTGATAGCGCTGTTTACGGCACTGCCGATCAGCCTCAACGGCGTGGGCGTGCGCGAAGGTGGCCTGGTCTGGCTGCTGGCACCCTATGGTGTTGTGGAAACGCAAGGGGTGGCACTTGGCCTGCTCTGGCTCTCGACAACGATCGTGATGGGAGCACTCGGCGGCGTGGTGTATATGTTTGGCGGAAGTCAGCCAGAGAAAGTGGTGAACGATTTGAATCAGCCGCCGCATGACGATTCGGCGGAAACAGATTCGCAGTACAGGCGTTGCGTTCCAGCTTCCGCAGAGGTGTAGATCAGAAATCGTGGCAGGCACCGTCCCGGTGCCGTAGCTGCGGCGGTGTAGACAATGATTGCAGCGTAAATTTTGAGAACATCAAGCAGGCCGTAAGTTTCACCTCTCCCTACGGGAGAGGTGATTTAGTGTTGTTGGTGCGCTATACGTAAGGCACAGAATAGAGCGAGCTATCCCATGAAACTTTCCGTTGTTGTTCCGATCTATAACGAGTTAGAGAGCATTCAGCCGCTGTACGCTGCCGTAGTGCCGGTGCTCGAATCGCTGCCGCACGAGTGGGAACTGGTGCTGGTCGATGACGGCTCCAATGACTGCAGTTACGTGGTCCTGCAAAAACTGGCCGCACGCGATAATCGCGTGAAGGTTGTCCGCTTCAAGCGAAACTTTGGCCAAACGGCCGCCATGAACGCCGGGCTGCATCTCGCAACCGGTGACGTGATCATCACCATGGACGCCGATTTGCAGAACGATCCGCTCGATATACCGGCCCTGCTGGACAAGCTGGAAGAAGGGTACGACCTGGTTCACGGGTGGCGTAAAAACCGCCAAGACGCACTGCTGCATCGCAAGATTCCGTCGAAAATCGCCAACTGGCTGATTGCCAAAGTGACCGGCTTTCCGGTGCGCGATCTGGGTTGCACTCTCAAAGCCATGCGCCGCGAAGTTGCCCAAGACTTGCAACTGTACGGGGAGATGCACCGCTTCATTCCAATCCTGGCTCACTGGCGAGGTGCCAACTGCGCCGAGATCGTCACGCGACATCATGCACGTAAATTTGGCACGTCGAAGTACGGTATCTCGCGAACGATACGTGTGGTATTAGACCTGATTACCGTGAAGTACATGATCCAGTATTTGAGCAGCCCAATGCGCCTGTTTGGCAAGATCGGGCTGCTATCCGGTTTCATCGGTGGTCTGGCGGCGACCGCGACCGTTGGCATGAAACTGTTCGGCGGTGTGGACATGACCGGCAATCCGCTGTTGCTGCTCAGTGTGTTTGCCACGTTTGTAGGCTTACAGTTTCTGGTGCTAGGGATGCTCGGCGAGTTGGGAGTGCGAACCTATTATGAAAGCCAGCAGAAGACACCTTACACGATTCGTACGATGCTGAACTTTACATCGGACGAACTCGACGGTGAGCAACAACTGCTGACGGTGCATGCTGCGAATCGATTGCAAGTTGCCGAGAATTTGCCGCTTCGGCGTGCGTCGTAGGTACGTAACGACACGCACCAAGTTGAAGCAGCGCTTTTTGATTCACCGCAGAGAACGCCGAGAGCGCGAAGTGACGCGCAGAGGGTACATGAATTAACATCCTGTGAATCCTGTCCATCCTTGTTAAAAAAGTGAACACGGATGAACGGGATGAACTGGATGGAGGGCAGGTCTCTTCTCTGCGTTCTGCTCCGTGCCCTCTGCGGTAAAAAATATTCGGAGTGGAAATTCTTCTCACGCAATGCGCTTCGGGTTAGTGTGCTACACCTGAAACACTCCCAGCCGGTATGGTTCTTCGCTCACGCTGCGGCAGACGCACTGTAGCGCATACGTCAGCACTTCGCGCGTATCGGCCGGATCGATGATCGCGTCGACCCAACCGCGTGCTGCACCGTAGCGCACATCCGTCTGCCGGTCGTAGTCACCGCGCACCGATTCGCGCAGCTTGCTTAGTTCATCGGCATCGACCTGATGACCTTGCCGCTCCAGGCTGCGAATCGTGATATCCAACAGCGTGCTGGTCGCTTGCTCTCCTCCCATCACCGCCGTATGAGCCGAAGGCCAGGCGAGAATCAGCCGCGGATCAAACGCCTTGCCGCACATCGCATAGTTTCCGGCACCATAAGAACCGCCGGTAATCAGTGTCAGTTTCGGCACGCGGCTATTACTGATGGCACTGACCAGTTTGGCACCGGCCTTGATGATTCCCGCCTGCTCGCTGTCGCGACCGACCATAAAGCCGTTCACATCTTGCACAAAAATGAGGGGCAGCCAGTCCTGATTGCAGTTCATGACGAATCTCGCCGCTTTCTCGGCGCTGTCTACATAGATCACGCCCCCAAACTGGATCGGGCCACTGGCAGGTCGCACTCGATGATGCTGGTTGGCGACAATTCCGACCGGATAACCGCCGATCCGGGCAGTTCCGCAGACGATCGTCTGGCCGTAATCGGCTTTGTACTCGGCAAAACTTTCGGCATCGACTACACAGTTCAGCACATCGCGCACGTCGTACTCGTCGCGCGGGTTGCCCGTGACAATTTGATAGAGGTCAGTCCCTGGTCGCTGTGCCGGTCGGGTATCGTACCGCGCCAGCGGCACGGGTGGTTGTTCGGGATCGGGACGCAACAGACCGACGAGCTGCCGCATTTTTGCCAGGCAGGCTTCGTCATTCGGTTCGTGGTAGTCAATCGTGCCACTGACTTTGGAGTGCATCGTGGCGCCGCCGAGATCCTCGTGCGAGACTTCCTGCCCAATCGCGCTTTTCACCAACGCCGGGCCAGCCAGATACAGCCCAGAGCCTTCGGTCATCAGCAGCTTGTCGCAGAGCACCGGCAGATAGCCGCCCCCGGCAACACAGTTTCCCATGATGGCGGCAATTTGATTCAGTCCACTGGCCGAGATGACGGCGTTGTTGCGAAAGATCCTCCCGAAGTCGTCTTCATCGGGAAAGACATCTTCCTGCAGCGGCAGAAACACCCCGGCCGAATCGACCAGGTAAAGTAGCGGCAGGCGGTTTTGCATCGCCACGCGCTGCGCACGGAGGACTTTCTTCGCGGTGGCCGGAAAGAACGCCCCGGCCTTGACGGTGGCATCGTTGGCAATGATGACATGCCGCCGCCCGGCAACTGTGCCGATACCGACCACTACTCCTGCGGCGGGGGCACCTCCCCAGGCGTCGTACATTTGCCAGCCGGCCCAGAGGCCAAGCTCAAAAAAGTAACTCCCGGGATCGATCAATTGGTCGATTCGCTCGCGCGCGGTCAGTCGCCCTTTATCGTGCTGCCGGGCAATCGCGGTGGCTCGGCCCCCCAGCCGGATCGTGGCCTCTTCCTGCCGAATTCGCTGATTCAGAGTCGCCAAGGGAGTAGCGGGAAAAGTCATCGGCAACGTCCGTGAAAAGAAGAGTCTGCTGAGCCATCGCACCCAATGTGGCAATGCGGCCCTAGTTTATCGCACGGTCCTACGGTAAGTCGACCTGCGTTCCACACCAGAAAACGTACCCAGGGCGTTGCCCTGGGCTGCCGTTGGTTGCCCATTCGGGGCACAAAACCGATTAATTCCTGCCTCCGTGATCTCCGTGGCTCAGTGGTGAGTCTCAAAAGCGCAACTTCAAAAACTGGCGCTTCGGGTTGAAATGGCCGCAGCGTAGAGGACCTTGGCTTTCTCAGAATGAGACGGCTGTCTCAATACGGGAGCGCTTTCGCATGCCGGCGTATTATCACTCGGATGTGGTTTTTCATCACAACTCGTTATTGGACAATGCTTTGCAATAGATGATTGGCACAGCGGGAGGAATTGGCACAGCCATTGCGAAAGATATGTTCCGTCCAAGGGGAACGACCGATGCAGGTCTCTCTTGGAAAACCTCATTTTTGCTCTACGGAGTGCTGCGATGAACGCCCGACCCCTGTTTGCACTTCTGGCATTGGCTTTGACATTGACACTCACATCGAACGATGTGGCGTCCGCACAGGACGTGGAAGCGCCAAATCATGCAACAGGGTCGGGCTTCACCGGCGGCTTTTTCCAAGGGCCTGGTTTCGGCGACGAAATTCAGGACCAGCAATGGAGCGATACGCAGGTGAACTACGCTCAGCCAATAGGGGGCGGTGACGAGTATACCGATTGGGCCGGGTACGGCGGGATCGGCTACACATCGTCAACAGCCGCAGAAGGTGCTGCTCGCGGTGCCGCCGCGGTGATCGGAGCGAGTGGTTATGCGGCTGAGAAATACTCCCGTGCTGCTATTAACTACGAAACGGCTGAATCGATGGACTTGGACAATCAATATAAAGTCGCCGAGACGTTCTGGGCCAAACGTGCCCTGTGGCGAGAACAAATGGCCACATGGCGGTCGCCTCCGTTGTCGTACGATCAACTCCAGCGGGTCGCCAATCAAGCGGCACCGGATCGTCTGAGTGCCAGCCAACTGTCACCAGCGTCGGGTTATGTCGATTGGCCGGCCGCCCTGCGATCGCCGGCCTATGATTCAGCCCGTCAACAACTGGAAAAGCTGTTTGTTTCGCGGCAACGCGGAACAACTGAGTCGGATGCCCCCCTGCACACCCAGGTCGTCAGTATTTCGAAAACGATGCAACAACAGTTGCGAAAGGACATCCATCGATTGACCCCGCAGGATTATATGGCTGCCAAGGGTTTCCTAAAGAGTCTCTCGCACGAGGCAAGTTTTCCGGTACAAACCGAAAATTTGGTCAGCAATTAATCGAGAAGTAGGATCCGTTTCCAGAAAACTGACACGCGATTTGCAGGAAAAATAACTGAAAAAACGCCCAATACCTAGTCGGCAGGGCATCGAACTGCGTAAGGAATTGGGAAGTGTACCCGCCAGCAACGATTCAGGCGGGCCAAGCGTGCGGTGTGGATTTAGTGGATGCCGGAAAAAAAGACGGAGTGGCTGTTCAGCGACTCCGGTCCCCGTCAGATCGAACCGCGATCCTGACAATGCCGGAAAGAATTAAATGCAGATGTTGCAATAGTACCACGGTCGATTCGCGAAAAGTTGTGTAACGGAAACAGTCACATCTCGGCCAGCAATCTCGCCGGCCATCGCAAATTTATCGTAAATCCCTTCTGTCACACGAATTACGCTGTGGCTTTGAGCATCCGGTCGGATCATCGGCACTGAACATGCTTTAGATCCGTTCCAGTTGCTCAAGTCGCCAAAGCGGGGACTTGGATTTATGAATCAGCTCACGCACCACACTGAGGAGACACCTTTGTCACGACCTAGCAACAATATGGTTCGTAAGCACGGCAATGAGCTTCCTGTGAAGCGAGGAAGCGGCCTGAAGACTCAAGCTGGCGGCTTAAAACTGTCTAGTCACGACAGTTTTGATGACGACGGTGTGGAAATCGGCGAGGTGGATGAAATCACCGCCGACGCTACTGTGGATGGCTTTGATGACGTAGATGTCGTCGACGCTGTGGACCCTCACATCGCCGTTGAGCTACATGGGGATGAGGATGAGGACGAAGTGGCGTCAACGGGCATCGGTAGCGACCAGATCGATGATCCGGTTCGCATGTACCTGATGCAGATGGGTCAAATCCCGTTGCTATCGCGAGCCGAAGAGATTTCGGCTGCCAAATCGATCGAAGCAACGCGAACCTTGTATCGCCACACGATGCTAGCGAGCGACTATCTGCTGCAAGGTGCAGCGATGTTGTTGCGAAAAGTGCGCGATGGGGAGTTGCGATTGGACCGGACGATTGAAGTCTCGGTCACCAATACCACCGAGAAAAAGAACATTCTCCGCCGGCTCAGCCCAAACCTGACGACCATCGAGCACTTGCTCCGTCGCAACCGAGTCGATTTTTCAGTGGCAATCAGCGTCAGTCACTCCATGCCAGAGCGGCAAGCCGCCTGGCGTCGACTCTCGCGGCGGCGAAACAAGGCAGTTCGGCTGATTGAAGAATTAAATCTACGCATCGGTCGCTTGCAGCCGCTGATGGAAAAGCTGAAAGAGATCTCTGCTCGGATGGTCTATCTGCGCGACGAATTGCAGAATCATGAGCAGTACACCGACGGCGGTCTGCCGAGTCCTCGGATTGGCGAGATGCGTACCGAACTGCGTCATCTGATGCGAATCACATTGGAAAGCCCTTCGACCTTGTCGCGACGAGCCGAGCGAACTGCCTACTTACAAAAGCAGTACGACGCCGCCAAGCGACACCTGTCGGCTGGTAACTTGCGGCTGGTGGTTTCGATCGCCAAGAAGTATCGCAACCGTGGGCTGAGTTTCTTGGACCTGATCCAGGAAGGGAACACCGGCTTGATGCGTGCGGTCGATAAGTTTGAACATGCTCGCGGGTACAAATTCAGCACCTATGCCACGTGGTGGATTCGTCAGGCGATTACGCGAGCCATTGCCGATCAGAGCCGCACCATTCGACTGCCGGTCCATATGATCGACACGATGAGCCGCGTTCGCAATGCAACACGGGATTTGGTGCAGAAGACTGGCCGCGAGCCAAGCGTGGAAGAGGCGGCGGAAGCAGCCGGGCTGTCGGTCGAGGACACTCGCTGCATTCTGAAAATGACACGTCAGCCACTGTCGCTGGATCAGCCGGTTGGCGATCACGACGACAGTTACTTTGGCGAGTTTATTCAGGATCACCGCGAAGATGATCCGTTGTACGAACTGAATCAGGAATCGCTGAAGGAACGGATCGGGCAGCTTCTTGAGGAGTTGAACTATCGTGAGCGAGAAATCCTCCGCCTGCGATATGGCCTGGTCGACGGATATACCTACACACTGGAAGAAGTCGGACAGATTTTCTCGGTCACACGTGAACGCGTTCGTCAGATTGAGTCGAAGGCAGTTCGCAAGCTGCAACAGCCCAGCCGATCGCAAGCACTGGCCAGTTTTGTCGATGGCTTGTCGCCGCTCACAAGGATGGAAAGCTCCTCGCTAGGTACCCTCTAACAAATCAGGCAGAACCTTCGCCGCACTTTTGCGGCGAAGGGTTTCTTGCCAACTCGCACCATAGTCAGGGGTGATTGTGAAACTTCGTCGCCGACCCAAAAGGTCGGCGACGAAGTCAAAGTTTCATAGTACTCATCACGCTCCGCGTGATGGAGCAGTTCGGTTTGCCGGTACATACGGCGCAAATCACAGCCGACGTTTAACCGCCTCATACGATATCAGCCGAAACGCGCTAGCGTCCGGTTGGTAAGCCATCTTGCAATCCACGCGCTCCGCTAGCGCGTCGCGGCCAACTCGGCAAAACGCCTTGCGTTGCAAGAACCCCTATAAACTACAAACTGGATTCCCGCCTTCGCGGGAATGACGGGAGGGCGCGGGAATGACGGTGGCGCGTTTCACGAATCCTACTTTGCAGAGTACAGCCGCGAGAAATTGGGGCGAGACGAACCCGCCCCGGATGCGCGAGTTGAATCAACGGCATTGGGCAAATCTCGGCTCGGTACAGTTTCTCGCCGCGGACCAGCAGCGCGATCAGCTCGCATGGTTGCCTCCTGTAGCAGCGCTTTTTCCATCGCGGCAAAGTCATGGATCTGCGCGTGAACAGAGATTCCTCCTGCCGAGGTTCCGTATGAGATGGCACGATTGCCGCCGAGCCGATTGATGTAGGGGACCGAAAGGCCAGGCAGGCCACGCTCATTGCGACCGCTGTACGAGCGACCGACGCCGCCGATAAAGGCACTCCCACGGTCCGGCACCAGCACCGACGAATTGGTCGAAAACTGGTTAAACGTCGGCAACTGCACTGCTTGTGCTTGCACCGCAGATGGCACCAGCAAGCCAACGCCAAATACCAGCATTGTCGGCAGGTGTCGCAGCATGATCGTAGAGTCTTGAGGTGAAATTTCGATCGACTGCCCATATTCTAACGCTGCCAAAACGCGAGACAATCCAGACCGATGGTAGTAATTTGGAAAATCCGCGCGATTCTGCCCGCTTTTGGCGACTCCGAAAAATCGACAAACCGCCGTATTCCCAACTGGCGGAGAGCCGTTTTCAGGTTGTATACTTAGTCAACAGACAACGTATGTCGTAATTATTCTCCGGGTATAAGAGGATCCTTGCTCATGTCACGAATTTTCGCCGGTGTTGTGCTTGCCGCGGTCTCCCTGGGAATGGCCGGGTGCGATGAAGCGAAGCAGGCCGCAAATGAAATTGTGAACGATCAAAAGATGAAAGTACGCAATGCCGCGCAGGAAGAAGCACGTCAGCGAGCAGATGAGGCACGCGAAGAGGCCGTCGGGGATGTTGGCGGCAAGATGCGCGGCAAAGAAGGTACCTCCGACGAACCGGAAGAGTAATCGGCCGTAATGATCTGCTGGCGGCGCGAGGCTTAAAATCGGGCCTGTAAAGTCTTTTGTGTCAGGCGAGCAGGGTACGTTATTTGCTAATGTTTTCCGGCATCCGTTCCTCGAATAGGATGGCGAAGTGATTGAGGG
>JAWXCH010000118.1:0-3233 GCA_034440595.1 Planctomycetota bacterium
GGTGCTGCCGCAGGCGGTTCCCCTGGCGGCCAGCAGACAAGGCAACCCGAGCCCGATTCCCGCGCCGCCTGGGTTAATTGCGTGGTGGTCGGGGGATGGGCATGCGAGTGACTTCGTTGGCGGGCATCACGGCGAACTCGTTGGCAGCGCGACGTTTGGGACGGGGGTGGTAGGCCAAGCGTTCGTACTGGATGGAATCAATGGATACGTGCGCGTTCCCAACAGCGACGCACTGAATCCAAAAGCCGAGTTCAGCATTGAATGTTGGGTGCAATCCACATGTGTGGGCAGCCGGAACATCATTTCCAAGTGGAACCTGGGAACCCAGGATTTCTCGTACTGTCTGCAGGAAAACGGCTGGTATGACAGATCCGCACATCGTTTTACGTTTGCGTTATCAGAAAGTTCGCAAATACGTTCCCGTTTTGACCTGGCAAATTTGCATGGACGGAGAATAACCGTGCCACACATGTGGAATCACGTGGCGGCCACATTCGACGGAAACGCTGTGCGGCTGTACGTGAACGGCTCGCTCGATGGCACTCAAGCACCAGCGACTGGCCGCATCCATTCGGGGACCGCGGATATCATTATCGGTGCCTTTAATGCTCAGAATCTCAGCGGGCAGATGGGAACACCCCGGTGTGTGATCGATGAGTTATGTCTCTATGATCGCGCGTTGACCCCGGCCGATATTGAAGCCATTCACCGCGCCGACGCGGCGGGTAAGATCAAGCCGGAAAAGGGCTGCCCAGAGTGACCGAGACTTTGGCGAGTCTTTGAAGGACGGGCAAGGCAAGTACCAACGGAGCGCCTCACGAGCGAGAGTAAGATTCAACGTCGTTTTTCTATTGCGTTTGGCTTCACGCTCGTGGAGCTCCTCGTCGTGATCGCCATTATCGGTGTCTTGGTCGCGCTGCTATTGCCTGCTGTGCAAGCCGCCCGCGAGGCGGCCCGCCGCGTCAAGTGCCAAAACAACCTCCGCCAAATCGCGCTGGCACTCCATATGTATCACGACACCAACCAGCACTTTCCGGCTGGGTATATGTTCGGCAGGCGTTCCGGTGACCTTTCAAGCTATTCCTGGTCGACGATGATGCTTGCTTACATGGAACAGCCCGCGATTGTGAACGGCTTGGCGCCCAATAATCCTCAGACGCTCCGCGAAACGCTGTCCGATGCAAACAAACTTCGCCTGATGCAGCAGAAGATCGCCGTCTATCGTTGTCCGTCGGTGACGTTGGCTGATCTAAATCCGGATCGTAACCTCGTCAACGCACAAGGGATTAGCGTGGAGGTCGGCTCCTCCAACTACGTGGGCAATCACGGCGTGCTCAACACGTGCCCCGCAGCTCGCGGTGTCTTTTGTGCTGGCAGCAAGGTGCGGCTGGCCGAGATTACCGACGGTGCCTCGAACACATTCTTGCTCGGCGAACGCACGAATCGGAATCTTCGCGGCACCGGCAAGCACGGCGCTGCCATCTGGGTCGGAAGCTCCACTAATTTTGGCAATAGTAGTCTGCCTGACGCCAGCCCCCTTGGCTTTCTGGCAGCCGCCCGATACCAAATGCAAACCGGGCGGTCCGCCGACAATCCATCATCAGCATCGCCCACGTTTTGTTACAGCAGCGAGCACGGCCCTGGATCCCAATTCGCCATGTGCGATGGGAGCGTGCGCTTCGTTAGCGAAACCATCGAATCGAGAATTGGCAATTTATCGGACGCTGGCACCTGGGGAATGTTTCAGCGGCTGGCCGACAGGGACGACGGGTTGACGGTTAGCGGCTTTTAAGTCGAGATAGACCAGGCGATCATGCCCAGCATGCCTCAAAGGCATCGGCTAGCTGCTCATCGACCGGCGGCAGTAGTTTTTGAATTTGTTCGTCACCGATGAGTCGAACGTAGACCTCGTGAACGAGGGCCGTCGCCTGCAAGGTTTGCCCCGGTTGCTCTTGCGCGAGCCTGCTCGCGGCCAGCTTTCGCAATTCCTGATAAACCAGCGGCAGCAGTTTCTCTGCGGCCAGCGGATCGCCCTGCTCAATCTGCGACAAGATGCGGGTGACGTCGGACACGGTGGCGATCCCGCGAATGAGATTGATGGAGAAGCCATCGTTACGCTATCCGCCGCAGGGTCAAATGTCGAGCTTCTAGGGCTATCAAGGCCAACAGGACCCGTCCCAAATATCGTTGGGTTGATGCTCGGCCTTTCAGGCCAAGTGACCGGCCGTCGGCCAATTCAGCACGATTCCGAAGAAACGGTTGACTTCTCGGCACGAAAATCGTGCCCCATTTAACGGTTGGCTATCTCGGAAGCGCCTGCCAGCCGGCGGCAAATTCGGTGGTTTGTTGGCTTTCCTGGAATACGTATGGTTCTCAGGACAAATCGCCAGCAGTCTGGGCCTGAACGCATTCAGGTAGCTTGTCACGATTGCCGGCGCTTGGGCTGCTGCGCTATATCGGCTGCTAACAGAAAGAACAGTGCCTCGTCAGGCAACGGTGTGGCACTCGATGACTGCTGAACGCTGGATGCGGCTAAAGAAGACGGGGCTGCGATTCCATTCGATTCACCCTCCTGGTCGGGGCCGGAAGCGTTGATGTAGTTGATGACTTTCAACACGTCGTCGGCGGCAATGTAATTGTCGCCGCTGGTATCAAAGAACGGGCCGTCGGGGGGAGCGTCAGGCGATATGCCGTACGGAGATCCGGAATTGATGTAGTTAATGATCAGCAGGACGTCCCATGCCACGACAGTGAAATCCAAATCGTTGTCAACGTTGACTGACAGCACGTCATTTTGCAGCGGAAATTCTTGCAGGATCTCGATGGTAAATATGGCGACGTCGACATCGCCGCCTTCTTCGCCCTCGAACGGGCTACTACTGCTGGTTGACTTGACGACTGTTACTGTTGTCTTCCCCTTCGAATTTGGGGCTGGGGTAAATGTTAATGTGCCTGTGGCATCGATGGCTGGTGGAACAGAAAACAGCGTGGGTTCATCGGTCGTCGTCGTAAACGACTGATTCGGATTACTACCGGAGCCGGGAAACAGTCTGTCATCAAAGTCGTTTTCCGTATAAGCACCGTCCTCCGCATAGACTTGTATTCCAACATTTAGCGCGAGAATTGTGACCGTGCCAACATTGCTCGGATGATGTCCCGCCTGCAGTAGAAGGTTGGACGGCGGCTTCGCTTTGATTGGATCAAGTTATCCGCACTTTCGTTCGGTTGCAAAC
>JAWXCH010000119.1:0-4056 GCA_034440595.1 Planctomycetota bacterium
GATGAAAACACTGGAGTGCCTGCTGACGCGGCGCCAACCCCACCTTCGGGCCCGCTTGCTTTGCGGCAGGCGGGCGCCAACGATATGTACAAGAAGCGGTACAACGTCGCAGCAAGCCGGGCGCAGGATCAAATGTGGGTGGTGCACAGCCTAGATCCGACGGTGGACCTGCAGCCTGCAGATCTGCGTCGGCGCTTGATCACTCACGCCATCGACCCGTCGACTCTCATGAGACAGTTGCAACAGGGCACGGTACGCACGGAATCGGAGTTCGAGAGACAGGTTTTGTCCGCACTTGTTGCCAGAAACTACCGCGTCATCCCTCAGTGGGCTGTCGGGAAATATCGCATCGACCTCGTTGTAGAGGGCGGAGTTGAGGGGCGGTTGGACCGTCTAGCGGTGGAGTGTGATGGCGACCGCTACCATCCCATTGACAAGATACCGGAAGACATGGCGCGCCAAGCTGTGCTGGAACGGATCGGTTGGAAGTTTGAACGGATCCGAGGTTCGGAATGGTTCCTCGATCAGGAATCGGCCTTCCAACCCCTTATTCGCAGACTCAATGCTCTGGGTATTCTGCCGCGCGAGGATGAAGTCGAGAACAAGAAGCTCGCGGTCGATTCGGTTCGAGATGACATCATCCGTGAGGCTGAGGCAATCCGGCGAGATTTGATGCTGGCCTAGTTCAGGACGATAGTGATAGAGGCAGTAGTCGAGTAGGCAGCATCCATTGGGTTATTCTTTTCGTTTCGCGAGCAGCTTCCCCTCGTACTCCACCCACCGGAATCGCCGTCCGCCCTGGCCCCCGGTTTCTCGGTCAGTAGATTCGCCATTTGCACAATCGTGTACGAGACCAGCCACCTCATGAAGGCAGGCAACAAGTTTCTCGAGGAAGCGTATGCTGAACGACAAGCCGCCAAAGATCGGAAGGATCAGCCTTCCAGAGCTGCCCAATCGACCGCTCAATACGGTGGCAGGGGCAAATCTGCTGAAGACGATAATGAACCGGGCGCTGCGCGGGGAAATGCCGCGCGCCCCCGACGTGAAAAACGTACCGCCAATCCAATCGTATCCATACCCGCCTCCCCGGCAGGAGACAATCCATATCGGACCGGAACGCCCGCCAACGGGGACCTTTTCGCATCGGCCGCCGTACCTGGTGGTGCGAAAGCCTTCTTCAAAGCCAAAGTAGTCCTCGGAAAGCAGCACACGGTCAAGCTGACTATTTGTGTTCGACGATGAAGTCACCGAGCGCATAAACAAGGAGTTCGAAGATGGACGAAAAGACAGCAGTCTTGTCCCTTTCGGAAACGCTCTCGAAGGTGGCGCAGTGCAAATCGGATCTTCGGGCTCTCTTGGAGAATCACCGGGATCTTTACGAGCGGGAAAACGACTTTCCTCCGGCGGACGCAATCTCGGAACACCTGGCAATGCTGGATTCTTCGGATACGATCGAGGACTATCTCCAGAAGGCGAGGCTCGCCTCAACGGGCGGGGGAAGCTACTCGATAGGCGGGCCGCAGCCGCGCGAGACCGTCGTCTACGGGGTGCGTTAGGGGCGCGCGCAGGGCCTGTCCGGCCGGGGCCTACAACGGCGGCGCCTGGGAGGTCTTTCTGGGCAACCGGACCCAAACTTTTCCTACACAACCAGCCATACAATCGATTCCTATATAGACTAAGCCGATCAGAATTGTGCGGCTCCAAAGTTATGGACGGACCTCTTTCAGATGTGTTACTTGGCTATCTGCTCGATGCAGTGGATGGCCATCGGTTCGAACGTACAATTCAAGACTTACTTCGCCTCCGAGATGGCTCGACTTTCGTCCCACTTGGCGGAGTCCACGATGGCGGAGCAGACGGCCTGGTACGTGAGACGTCTGAAGATTCGGGCAAGGCTGGACACTTCGTACAAATCAGCATCCAAGCAGGTGTCGGCACCAAAATTCGCAATACGGTAAAGCGCCTCGGCAAAGTCGGTCGAGAGGTTCACTCGCTTACATACTGGAGTGGAATCCGGGTTGCAGAGTTAGATCTTCTGGAAGAAGAACTGTCCAAAGAACTAGGCCTTACAGTTCGCATCCGCGACCGGCTAGCCGTGTTTCAACTCGCAAATAGCTCGAAGGAAGCGCGGACACTCATTCAGCAGAATTTTCGTGCGGAGATATTCGAACTCACTTCTCAGACCAAAGCCCTTGCGGAGCAGCACATTGATTTCGCAAAAGATCCGAGCGTATTTGTATTTCTCCAGTTCGAAACCGGCGATCGATTCAGCAAAGGAGGGTTGGTTGTCCCAATTGTTGACGCACTTATCTATTGGGCGCTTCGCGATACAGATCCTGACGCTGAAAAGCTTTTGTCACGCATTGAATTAAAGGGGCGAATTGAGAACCTTCTCCCTGGCGCGGCTGCAAATCTAGTCCCTCATGTCGACGAACGACTCAAGATTCTCGCGGCAAAATCTGGAGACGGTTTTCAACGAATTCGCGCCTATGCCGGAAGCGACTCCTACTGCTTGCCTTACGCAATGCGTCTTGAACTTGCGTCAGCCGGTGCCGCCGAGCACGCACTACAACTTCAACTACGCGACTCGCTAAAGTCACGAGCCAAGGACGCCGGCGCAGCGGATCCAGAACTCGTAGCTGGCGCCTGTGAGCACGTCATTTACAAGCATTTCAGTCAGCAAGGTCTTCTCCTAGCAGCGTTTTTGGAGAAACGCCTTGAGGGAATTTCTATTTCCGACCAAGTGGTTGAAGCCGAACTTCAAGCGGCCGCAGGAAAAGGAAAAATTCCGGACGCCAAGACGTACGCATCCGCCCTTGTCGTGCTTAGGCAGGTCTTTTACACACCGAACAAGGCAGAGGACGACTTTCTGCACCGTCTAGCACGAACTTCGATGTTGCTCTTTTCGCTTCGTCACTCGCCTCGCCTCATTGAATATTTCAATCAACTCGCTGGAAATTTCAACTTACTCGTTGGAACTGACATTCTCGTGAAGGCGTTATCTGAGTCATTTTTACCTACCGTGAATCGACATGTAACTAATGTTCTATCCGCTGCGAGGATGTGCGGAGCAAAACTATATTTGACCGAGTCCGTACTACGCGAAATGTATACACATCTATATGCGACATACCGCGAGTTTATGAATCACTATGCGCCACGCGAGCCTTACATCACCCCCGCGCTTGCTTCTCAGAGCGATCGGATTTTCATACGCACCTACTTCTACGCGAAGCTTTTGCTCAAAGAAATTAAGGGCTGGAATGTCTTTATCAACCAATTTGTCGATCCAGAAGAACTAGAAAAGCAATCCGAAAAAGGCGAAAACCAACTGCAAGCTCTGCTATGTAAGAAATTCAGCATGGAATACATCCCGAAAGAGGAAATTGTCAAAGGCGTTGATGAAGAGAAGGTTCGAAAACTTACGACCGATCTCTTGAATCGAAATGCATTCAAGAGGGAGGAGCTTGCACGAAATGACGCGGAAATGGTGCATGCAGTCTATGCGCGACGAAAGCTCGGCAAGGAAATTGCGAAATACGATGGATTCGGACTTCGCACATGGTGGCTCACAAAGGAATTTCGCGTACTTGCTTATACGGGAGAAGTGGTTCGCGACAACGGCGGCATTCCGTACATCATGAGACCAGAGTTCTTACTAAACTTCCTGACGCTTGCACCAAAGGCAACAGAGGATCCGGCAGCGCAACAGTTGCTGCCCAGCCACGTGGGGCTACAAATCGGCCAACACCTTCCGAGCGCTCATATGCAGCGAATACTGCAAGAAGTGGATAACTGGAAGTCTCTGTCCCCTGAGCGAGTCGAGATCAAAATTAGCGATGCCGTTGATCGACTGAAATTCGATCGCGTCAAACGATATGAGAACAATCTTGATCTAGATGGGAAGGCAGAAGCTGATGCATTGATTGCCGCCCTCAAAGCAGCATAGTCCAAGCGTTCGCTAAGATCCTCGTCGAACTGCGGCTTCACCCCGCCGAGGACCCCGCAAGCTTGCGTTCGCGTGACGCCGCGAACGCCAGGACAGCCCGGATGTCC
>JAWXCH010000120.1:0-13192 GCA_034440595.1 Planctomycetota bacterium
GACTACAATACTCCAAACCAGTTTGAAGTCGATCACGCCCCGACTGTAGCGGCGTAAATTCTACCCCGCCCACTGTCCGAAAGTCCTGGGCTAACGCACGCTTCTCGGTCCTATCTTAAAAGGATATACGGCTGAAGGTCCGCGCACCGTCTGCTGCGCACTGCGATCGCCTCAAACGCGCTCGTAATGCCTGCGTACGGACGATGCTGCCCCTCCGGCTGACCGGGTGGCCCACACATTGCCGTAAACCGTTTGAACAACCTTACCGTTGCAGCGTAACCCTGCAACCATATCGCTGTTTTTAAAAACCACGGGCGCGCAATCCGATCACCGTACGCAAACACCCAAGAACCATGAACGTAAGTCCAATAAACACGAAAAACAGCCCACGAAAAAAACGAAAAATCAGACGTGCGCAGCGTACACAACGCACGCCACTGCCAAAAATGTGTGAAGCTACGGAATGTCGGGCGACTAGAGAACATCACACCGTCCGGTGCTGGAAAACAGCCAACACTTCGAGTAGAACAGACCCGAGCCATCCAAACATCACCCCGCTGCCGACGTTATGACCTCAATTTCCGTTCACTTCCTACCATCACTGACCACACCCGATGAACTCGCCGGTGGCACGGTCGTAATGATCGACATCCTCCGGGCTTCAACCACAATCACGCATGCCCTGGCCGCTGGTGCCAAGGTAGTGATTCCCTGTGGAGAAGTAGAAGAAGCACGGCAACTGGCTGCCAAGTTGCCGGGGAATAGCTGCGTGCTGGGTGGCGAACGGAAGGGTCTGCCGATTGAAGGATTCACCTTTGGTAATTCGCCGCAGGACTATACGTCGAGCGCAGTGGCCGGCAAGCAGGTGATCTTTACTACCACGAATGGAACCGCTGCATTGCTCCAGTGTCGCTCCGCCGCTAAAGTTTTCATCGGCGCATTCGTCAATTTATCTGCCATCGTTGCTCGCATCCAGCAGGAAGAGTCGATCCACCTGCTGTGTGCTGGAACCGGTGGTCAGATCACGCGCGAAGATGTGCTGTTTGCTGGTGCTTTAACGCAGCGACTGATAACACAAGGCGCGGGCCAGTGGAGTCTGAACGATCAGGCACGCATCGCTGTGGACGCCTGGATCACTTCGTTCATTGTCGACGGGCAACCAATCGATCCTACACCAGAGTCACTAGCGGCAACATTGCTCCAAACGCAAGGAGGGCGAAACCTGTCACGAATCGGCTTTGCACAAGACATCGAAACGGTGGCCAGAATCGATCTGTTCTCCATCGTGCCAGAACTGAACCTCGACTGCTGGCAAATTACCGCGACTGCAAGCCCGTAGACCATCTGATGCAGTACGGGTAAACTGGCCGATTCGTACTTGCAGTCTGCAAATACGAGCACTGCTGGACAAGCCCCCCGCCTGCGCGAGGGCAGGCAGCAGTGGCACCCAGCGTACTAACTTCAACACTACCCCTTGCTCCCCTGCCCTGTCATGGAAATGGACAAACTGGTTTCGCTCTGCAAGCGACGCGGATTTCTCTTTCAATCGAGCGAAATCTACGGTGGTCTCAACGGATTTTGGGATTATGGCCCGCTCGGGGTGGAGCTAAAACGAAATCTCAAAGAGGCCTGGTGGCGCGACATGGTCACCGCGCATGACGATCTTGCTACGCCGGCCGGTGCGCCGGAACCGTACGAAATGACCGGGCTGGATTGCTCGATCATTATGCACCCGCAGGTCTGGAAGGTGTCGGGGCACTTTGACCTGTTTTGCGACTTTATGGTCGATTGCCGCGAGTCGAAGAAGCGTTACCGCCATGATCAGGTTCGCGGCCGCTGGGTAACCGCCAAGGGGCAGAAGATTTTTGTCTGCACCACTGCCGAGGCGGATCAGGAAGACGCCGACCTGCAGCAGCGAGCACTAAAGTTCTTCAACTATCGCGGCAAGGATGTGGATCAATTGAAGTGGGAAGGGGACACGATCTCACTGGATACACTTCCCAAAACGATTCAGTTGGATGGTGCGGAAAAGAAAACGGCCGAGCAAGTTCTGGCACCCGATGCCAAGACGCTGTTCACGTTAACCGACCCACGCGAATTCAATTTGATGTTCAAGACGATTGTCGGCGCGATGGGAACCGAAGAGGACGCGGCATTCTTGCGGCCGGAGACCGCGCAGGGGATCTTTGTCAACTTCAAGAATGTGTTGGATAGCACGCGCGTGCGGGTGCCGTTTGGAATTGCCCAGATCGGCAAGAGCTTTCGCAATGAGATCACGCCGCGAAACTACACGTTTCGTTCGCGCGAGTTTGAGCAGATGGAGATTGAGTTCTTCTGCCATCCGAATCAATCGCAAGAATGGTATCGCTACTGGCGCGATCGCCGAGTGAAGTGGTACACCGATCTTGGCCTGGCTAGCGAGCGACTGCGGTTGCGGGAGCATCATCAAGATGAGCTGAGTCACTATTCGGTTGGAACGGCCGACATTGAGTACGCATTCCCGTTCTTGCCAGCGGGTGAATACGGCGAACTGGAAGGGATTGCCCACCGTGGGGATTTTGACCTGCGCAGCCACATGGAAGGCAAACTGGATCCACATAGCAAGCCAGAACTCAAGGTCGAACTCAATGCCGATGGTAAACCAAAGCACCGTGGATCGGGCAAGGACCTGACCTATCGAGACGATCTGACCAACGAGCGCTACACGCCGAATGTGATTGAGCCGTCGGCCGGTGCTGATCGCGGTGTGCTGGCATTCCTTTGTGAGGCCTATCACGAAGATGAAGCCCCGGACGAGAACGGAAAACTGCAATCCCGCGTGGTGATGAAGTTTCATCCGCGCTTGGCACCGGTCAAGGCGGCTGTGTTTCCGCTCGTCAAAAAAGATGGCATGCCCGAGGTGGCACAAGAAATATATCGCGGGCTAAAGAAGCACATGGTCGCGTTCTATGACGAAAAAGGCGCCGTTGGTCGCCGCTACCGCCGTCAGGATGAGGCGGGCACACCGTACTGCATCACTGTCGATGGCCAGACGCTGCAGGACCGCACGGTGACCGTCCGTGACCGCGATTCGCTGGAGCAGTGGCGCGTGAACGTGGACGACGTGGTGGCCGATATTCGCTCGCGGCTGGAGTAGTCTCGCTTCCTATTTCACTGCTGGGCAAGCCAGCAGTGGCACCCAGGTTTAGTACTGTATTCGATGATCCCCACACTGGCCCAAGTCTGCACGCTCAACGCTCCGTTTGAGCTGGATGTCGAAGAGTACGCAGCCGGGCAGTGCCGTTCGATCGAAATTTGGCTAGGGAAGCTGGAGACCTACCTCCAGTCGCACAGCGTGGATGATGTGCGAAACCTACTGGCCCAGCATAGTGTCCAGGCACCGGTCGCTAGTTTTCAGGGTGGCCTGCTGGACAGTCAGGGAGAGGCTCGCCGCGTGAGTTGGGAGCATTTTGAAAAGCGGCTCGCACTGCTTCAGCAGTTGAACATTCAGACTCTGGTGGTGGCGGGAGACATCAGCACAGCTAGTACGCAGCAGGATCTGGACCGTATTCAGATGTCTCTGCGGCAGGCGGCCGAGGCCGCCGAACGACACGGGGTACGCATTGCGCTGGAGTTTCAGTCTTCGGCACGGATACCGAACAACCTGCAGACTGCCGCCTCAATGGTTGCCGATGTTGGGCATCCGGCGCTGGGGCTATGCTTTGACCTGTACCATTTCTACATAGGCCCCAGCAAGCTGGAGGATCTGGGGTATTTGTCGGCGGAGAATCTCTTTCACGTGCAGCTATGCGACCTGGCCGGTGTGCCGCGTGAACTGGCCACCGACGGGGACCGAGTACTGCCTGGAGATGGCGATTTTCTGATCGAACCGATCGTGAAGCATCTGCAAGAGATCAAGTACGCCGGGCCGGTTTCGATTGAACTGATGAACCCACAAATTTGGCAGGTATCGCCGCGGAGCTTCGGCGAGATCGCGATGACCGCGCTGCGAAAGGTTCTTGGTCAGGCGAGCATGGAATGACGCGCTCATAGCCCAGCAGCGAAATTCTGTTGTACTTTCCTGCGTGGCCGCTCAATAATAGGAGTATCGATTTTCAGAGTACTGAATCGATTCTCAGAGTACTGAGAGTGGTGTCGTGCAAAGTTCTGTGCAGTTAGCCCAGCGGAGGGGACATGTCAGCGCGGATTGCAAAACTCGGTTCGGTAATGTTGCTGCTCAGTTGTTGCTCGCTCGCCGCCAGTGCGCAGGCGCAGTACTCGGCAGAGATCACGCGCCGCGCACCGGCTAGCGTCACGATGGGTGCCTACAACTCCGCGTTGCAGCAAAGGGCCTACGGTGGCAGTTCTCGATCGAATTCCGGTTTTCACGGCGGGCATTCGCACCGCGGGCATCATCGCTGGCACGGCGGTGGGTTTGGGTATCCGATCTATGAATACGGTTACTGGAACAGCGGACTGGTAGTTGGATACGGTCCTTATTGGCCAGATTATTATCTTGGGACGAGTAGTGGTGCGTTCGGCCCCTATTGGGCACCACCAATCTATGTACCGGCTAGTCAGCTCGGTTATGGTCCTCAGGCAGTTCGCAACTTTATGGGTTTGGATCAAGCGCCGCTTGCCAATACCACTGTGGTTGGACCGGCAGTCGGGGATCTGAATGTCGATGATGGCTTTCCAGCGGAAGTGGGCAATCAGGCCGGCAATGCAGTGCCCAACAATGCACCAGCGCGTGGCGTGCGAATCTCAAACGCCGCATCCCGCAAGAACGCAGGTCAATTCATCGAGTATGGCGATAAGCTGCTGGCGGCAGGCAAGGCAAGCGAAGCTCTGCAACGTTACAAACAAAGTGCCAGTACTGCGCCCGATCTGGCTGAGCCGCACGTACGACAGGCGATCAGCTTTGCCTATCTTGGCCGCTACGAACAAGCCGCCGCGTCGATACGCCGGGCATTGAGTTTGAATGCAAGTGTTCTCGACTCCGATTTCCGCACCGGTGTGTTGTTCCAGGCGAATCCAGCAATCCAGGATCAGTTGTTTTCCCGCGTCGATAAAGATGCCGATGCACGGAGCTTAGAAGGAGAGGTGCAGTTCGTCGCCGGTGTGGTGAATTTTTTTGGCGATCGTGCGGATTCCGCGCGGAAGCGTTTTGAGAAGGCACGCCAGAACGGCGAATCGCAGGTCTATGTGGACCCGTTTTTGCAACGATTGAATGCCAAGCCGCAACCGGTCGCAGAAGCGCCTGTGGAGTTGGATCTGTAGGTGCCGTTCAGATCAACCGCTGCCTAGCGGTTTCATGGCCAAGCGTGCGAACTTGCATGTCGACACTCTGTACTCGGCTAGCTACCTGCCGGCTGCTTTTTTGCAGCACCGATAGCTTGATGATGACCCCGAGTAGCAACCCAAATTGGCCGAGCAGCATGATCGGCAGGCCGAAGCGCCACTTTTCGGCCTGACCTTCCATGAAACTGACACCGAGTAGCGTGAGCCCGTAAATGAATGCCAGCAGGCCGACCAGGATTGTAAGCCACGCGAGACGTGAGTCGCTATGTGCTGCCAGAATCGCGGCTGGCGTCTCGAATGCTTCGCCAAACTGATGCTCGCCTCGATGACGAATTGAGCTGCTGACATTCATCGGCAATGGACTGCTTGGCGACAGCGATTCTAATGACGGTAATTCCAAGCGATCCAGGTCAGCACCAGTTTTGACCATCCGCTGTGCGCGGCGGATTTCGCTTTCAAACGTCCAGTCGTCCGGGCTGAGCACGCGCGACGAAAAGGCCTTGCGACTGGTCGGCAATTCCAGCCCGCAATCTGCGACGCCGTGCGAAGCACGATTGGGTGTACTTTGGGATGTGTACCCGTGCGTTGCACAGCCTTCACATACACCAGATAGGCCGCTTGATCGGCCGCGAGGGATGTTCTGCCGGCAAGAGGTACACCACATGGACGTGACTCACAGTGCTAAACGAAGGATTCTGCTCGCAGTGCGCATGAACATGCCGCCGCGCTTTACTCCATCGGCAGAATGCCCTGGCAAGCTGTAGCGATTCCGCAAACTTTACCACCCAGATTGTGCTAGCAACGTTTTAGGGAGCCGCCGGATTGGCGATGCTGTCGTCGCCACGTAGCCAGTCGACAATCATCTCAATTTGTTGGCGCGTTAGCAGATTTGCCTTGGGGTCCTTTGGATCCTTGGCAAACTCGGGCATGCGATCATTCTCTTCCCCGTAAAACCGCCCATGTGCCGGATTACTGATAAAATCGATCAACCACTGGCGAGAGCCGTACCCTGCCAGGTCCGGCACGCCATCCGGTTCATATGACCCATTACCAAAGTGGTGACACTGGGCACAGTTGCTGTCGCTGGCGATCAGCTTTTCACCGGAAGCGATGGTTCCAGCTTCACGCGCCTTTCTGTCCAGTTCTCGCTGCGCCGGTAGCTCAGCCTGTGCAGAGAGTGCAATTACAATCTTGTTGACCTCGTCATTTGTCAACAAACCAAATCCGTCCGGATCGCGCAAATACTCGGACATAGAGCCAAATCGATGCGCCGTGTTGCCGAAATAGGGTGCGGAGGTCACTTCTCGGCGATGGTCGGCGGCTTTTTCAGATTTCAGATTCTCGGGCCCGAACTCGGCCGTCTTCAACTCGCTGAATTTCTCAGGATTAAGCAGCCCGCGAATCCAGTCGCGTGAGGCAAAGCCATACAGGTTTGGTCCCCCGTTTGGCTGCCAGAGAATTTGTCCAGCCTTGTTGCGACGGACGAGTAGGTCATCATTGGCGGGTTTATCGATGATGATTTCCGGCACTTGCACGCGATCCGATACAATTCGTACGCTATCGCTGTCCGCTGGACCTTCATAATTATGGCAGCTTGCACAGTGGAGCTTAAACAAGCGTGGCCCCTGTGTCATCGGATCATTGTTTAGTAGCGACAATGCGCCAGCCGGTGGGATCTGGTGCGTGGCAATGAGTTGTTTGACGCGCCGCGCCGCGGCATCTGCCTGCTCGACCGCTGCAAAGTACTCCAGCGACTTAGTGTGCTTTTCGTAGGTATGACGCTGCTTCAAGAATGCCTGAAACTTGGTTTCATCGCCACCAAAGTACTGCAGCATTCGTTCGTCGTTCTTGTCGAATGCGTCATAAGCTCTGGAGTGCGTGGCCAACGCAGCCATTTTTTCCGGATCGCTGCGCTGCGAGAAATAGTCATCACTCCAGGCAGAATAGGTCAGCCAGCCGATTGCCCCGAGCAAGATGAACGAAAAGCCGATATTGAAGCGGTGTCCTAGTTTCCAGCGCCCGAAGATTGGCATCAGAAACAGCACCAGCATCACCAGGCCGGGAATGACAATCGCACCGAGAAACTCCCCCTGCTCTCCCATCCCTTCAAAGAGCTTGAGGAACTGGAACAAAAAGAGGAAGTACCACTCTGGTCGTGGTGCGCCGTATTCGGTGGAGATATCTGCGGGTGCGCTGAGGTGAGCTCCGAGTCCCCCAGGTTCAGAAAGACTGGCATGGCCATTGATCGCCGGCAGCGCACAAAGGAACAGCACTGTGGCCAGGACTGCCAGGCAGGCAACCGCGTCGCGCAGCACCTGCTCGGGCCAGAATGTAACCTCCGGGCGGTGATTGGGGTACTTTACGGTGATGCCATGACGGCGGAACAAGGCGACATGCAGCACCAAAAAACCTACCAGCAGTGCTGGCAGCACCCCGGCGTGCAGTGCAAAAAATCGTGTCAGTGTATGGTGACCGTAACTGGAGCCACCGACAACGAGTCGTTGCACTTCTTCGCCGACGACAGGTGTCAAACCCGTCAGCTCAGTTGCTACGCCGGTCGCCGCGTATCCTTTTTGATCCCAAGGGAGCAAGTACCCGGTCAGGCCGAGCGCCATGACAATCAGCATGAGAATCAAGCCGAGCCAGAAATTGATTTCGCGGGGGGCGCGATAGGCACCGTCGATGATGACCTGCATCAGATGAATCGCCATCAGGACGATCATCGCCTGTGCCATGAAGTGATGGACTCCGCGCAGCAGCCAGCCACCTTGCATTTCATATTGGATGTAATAGACGCTCTCCCAAGCGGTTTGGCTGCTGGGGCTGTATGCCATCCACAAGAACACGCCCGTCACGAGCTGCACAAAGAAGGCAAAGACCAGCGTGCTGCCCCAGACGTATCGCCAACGTGCGCCACCGGGAATCCGCTCATAGAGTGCCTCATGCACAAAAGAGCGATAGCCGGTGCGGTGATCGAGCCAGTCCAAAAGTGATCTCATTACTCAGCGTTCTCCGCCTAACCCAACCGACAGTATATTTATTTTTTTCACAGATCGCGGTCATGTCCCAGCCGCTTGTCCAAGTAACTCGCCGATGGCCTGCTAGGACTTCACGATCTTTTCTGCCCGGCCAGTATAGAAGCTTTCAAACTTCACCCAGACTTCTTGATTGTTTCCCTGACCGCGAACTTCAACCGGCAACGTGTCCATCGGTCGCGGGCTGGGGCTAGGCTCGATGATTGCTCCATCCAGTTCAAATGCGCTATTGTGACATGGACACTGAAACAGCTTTCTCGACGCAGCATAACCAATTGCGCAACCAAGGTGGGGACAAACGGCGCTGAATGCTTCTGGGGTTGAGTTCCCGTTTGTACGACGTAAATAGATCACCCCCACCGGCTGATCGCGGAACAAAGTCCAGGCATCCACTCGATCGTCAATGATACTGAAGCGACGCGGTAGACCATCATCTGGAATGGCATCCAGCTTGGTAATTCGGCGAAATGAATCGTCATTACCACCTTGTTTGCCTCGCCGACGCAACGGGTCCATGAAGGCAAACAAGCCGATACCAAATGGCACGATGGCTACAACTCCGCCAATGATGACAGCCGCCGCTTTGCAGAGAAATCCCCGGCGGGCCTCTGTCGGCTGGTGCGAACAAGGAGCAGGAGCTGACTCTTCCATAAATAATGCGTTTTAAAATGGCAAACGGATGATATCGAGCAATTGGGATCGGAATGGAAACCGAAATAGGCGCTAAACTTCTCCAGCCTCTTTCATGGCAGCGCGAATGGCAGACAGCAACTTAGCACGGGCCACTTCAAACGGCTCATTGATAAACGCCCCTGCGGCCGCTTTGTGCCCGCCGCCCTTGAACTGCGAGGCCAGGACACTGCAATCGACCTTGCACCGGCTGCGAAAGCTGACCTTGTAGCCGCCCGTTTGCTGTTCGACCATGATCATGGCCACACGCGCGGTCCCAACTTGTAACGTCAGGTTGATCACATCTTCGGTGTCGGTGGAAACGGCACCGGTTTGTGCAAAGTCGTCGAGACTTACGGCCGTATAGACCAGTTTGCCATCCAGTTCGGACTCGGTCTGCGCGAGAATTCGACCGATCAGTTTGATCCGTGCCAGCGTGGCGTTCTCGTATAGCTCGTGGTACAGCTCGCTCGGTTTGGCTCCGGCATCGACGAGGCGACCGCCGTAGCGAAAGGTGTTTCCGCTGGTGGAACCAAAGCGAAACCAGCCCGTATCGGTTGCGAGCGCAGCAAACAGTGGCCGTGCCATCTCGGCGGTCAGCTTAACCTGAAGTGCGTCAGCGGCATCGATCACCAGCCGCCCTGCTGCTTCGGCACTCGTATCGCGGAACTCGATCGCGTTGAGATCATCGCTACTCATGTGATGATCCAGCACAGCGACTTGTGCCTTGGTTCGCCGTATGACTTCCCCCATCGGTCCAAGTTGTGCCCAGGCACTGGTGTCCAGGACCATCAGGACATCGATCTTATCGGCCAGCAATTCGTCGACCGACACATTGACATTGATTGCCTCAATACGATTATCTGGATCGATAAACGCCAGATTCGGGGGCGTCTCCTGGCCATTGACAATGCGCACCGTTTTGCCGATTGACTCAAGAATGGCCGCCATGCCCAGGCAGCTCCCGAGCGCATCGCAGTCGGGACGAACGTGCGTCGTCAGCAGGAATCGCTTGTTCGCGTGAACTAGTTTTGCAAATTGTGCCCAGTCGATCCCCATTCGATAATCCCTAATGCTACTGAATTTTTACTGGGCTGTTGATGTAACGCTAATCGTAGTCTTCTTAATCAAAAGCGAGTCTAAAATCTGCTTATCCCTGATGCTGCTTATTCACGTCAATTGTGCGAGCAATGTCGTTGTGCAGTTGCTCGATGAGTCTTTCCACATTGTCGAATCGCTGAATGTCCCGCAGTCGGCTAATAAAGTCAACCTCTAGCGGCTCGCCGTACAGAATCCCTTGCCAGTCAATGATGTGTACCTCGACCTTAAGCGACTGCTCTCCAAAGGTTGGATTCGGGCCGATATGGATCGCCGCGGCGCGCAAACCGGCAGGAGTCATTGTGCGTCCTGCATACACACCAACCCCTGGCGTGATCGTGTCGATGGCATCCAGATTTGCTGTGGGGAAGCCGATTTTCCCGCCGCGCCGCGCGCCATGCGTTACCATCCCCCGAATTCGATACGGGTGCGTTAGCAGCCGACGTGCCTGATCGACATCGCCGTCTAACAGCAATTTACGAATGCGCGAGCTGGAGACATTGCTCCCTTCAATCTGGACAGGGGGAACAATGTCGAGCGAAAAATCGGCCTTGTTGCACAGCGAATGGAGCATTTCGATCGATCCGGCGCGCCCTTTGCCAAAATGAAAATCTGGTCCCTCCACCAGAGCCTTGGCCTGCAACTGCTCCGAAACAATTCGGTTAAAAAACTCCTCGGCGGTCAGACTCAAGAGTGCTTCATCGGTTGGATAGGCAATCATAAAGTCGATCCCTAACTCCTCCAAAAGCTGCGCCTTTCGCTCGGTCCAGGTGAGCGGGGGCGGTACCTGCTGTGGTCGCAGCAACCGCACGGGGTGCGGATCAAACGTAAACACAACCGCCGGGCCACCAAGGACGCGACTACGCTCGACCAGCCGCTGGATGATTTTGGCATGCCCAGCGTGGACACCATCAAAATTACCAATCGTCACCGCGCCGGCCTGTAGCCGCTGCGGCCAATCGTACGATTCTCGAATGACTTCCACGAGGCGGGCGTTTTTAGGGTGGGATGAAATCGGCGGAAGGATTAGCAGACCAAGCTTTGATTATCGTGGTTACAGGTTTATCGGGCAACCACTTAAGCAACAGAAACTTTTTGCACAAGCAGAGGATTTAAGTCAGGAACGACGACTTCGGATTCGTTTTACCCTGAAAACTTGACCAAACCGTGCAAATGTACCGTTCAATTCGCTCGAGCTATCTGATTCTGCGGAAGCCCACGCGGGTGGGTCGAAATTCAGGCGGGAATTATGCTATCCTTGAGGCCGAGCGACATTTGGCGAGTCGAACCGTGTTAGCCGGACTTGCTGATTCAATTCATTCGTGGATGGATTCAATGGACGAAAAGCAGATCTACTTCTCCAAGGACATCGCTCATCGACTGGCGGCAATCGATATCGGCTCCAATAGCGTGCGGCTCATGGTGGCCGAACCGTTGCGAGGGGGGAACTATCGAATCCTGGACGAAGAACGCGAATCGACCCGGCTGGGGCGCAATCTCGGTACCACTGGAGGTCTCAGTCCCGAATCGGTTGAATTGACGCTGACGGCATTGCGACGGTTCAAACAGATCGCTACCGGCTTTCAAGTGGATGAGCTACGAACGATCGCCACCTGTGCTGTGCGAGAGGCGAGCAACGGTCCTGACTTTTGCCGCCGAGCGCTAGATGAGCTGGGCATTGAAATCGAAGTCATCTCCGCTGACAAAGAAGCGCGGCTGGCATTCTACAGCGTTCAGCGGGCATTCGATCTGACCGGAAAGAACGTTGTCGTGGCGGATATCGGCGGTGGCAGTACCGAACTGGTCTTGGCCTCGGGTAATGCCATCGAGGCAATTCATACCTCGCCGCTGGGCGCGGTGAGACTGACCGAGATTTTTGGAAGTGATTTTACTGTCGATCCCAAGGCCTATGCCGTACTAATCGATGGCATCGATCGGCGGCTTCGAAAGCTGACCAAGAAGCCGATCTTCTTCCCGCACCTGCTGATTGGTTCAGGAGGCACCTTCACCGCCCTGGCCGAAATGATCATGGCGCAAAAAGGTCAGTACGATGTGCCGGCGCGAGGCTATAGCGTGACCCGCGCGGAAGTGAGTCACTTGCTGGATCGGTTGCGAAAAATACCGCCCAAGAACCGACGTTCGGTGACGGGGCTGGCACCTGACCGTGCCGATATCATTGTGGCCGGGATTGCTGTGATCGACCGGATCATGGCGCGATTCAAAGTCAATCTGCTGCAAGTCCACAACCGTGGTGTGCGCGATGGCCTGGTGTTGACCATGATTGACCAATCGTCCAGCATTTCCACCGACGACCCGCAGCAGCGCGAAGCGGCACTGGAGCGTTTTGCGATGGCATGCTCGGGCGAGCCGGCGCATGGTCGACACGTGGCCAAACTGGCCGGCAAGATATTTACTCAACTAGCTGAGCCGTTTGGACTAGCAGTCGCCGATCAGCCGTATTTGGAAGCAGCCGCAAGGTTACAGGATGTCGGATACCTGATCAATTACGATCAGCATCATAAGCACAGTTACCACCTGATTCTGAACAGCAATCTGAGTGGATTTCGACCTCGTGAGTTGGAACTTATCGCCAATGTGGCGCGCTACCATCGCGGTGCCTATCCTAAGCAAAAGCACGATAATTTTCGGCAGCTTCCCCCGGAAGATCAGCAGCGCGTGCGACAATTGGCCAGTATTCTGAGAATTGCCGGCGGCCTCGATCGCAGCCACTCGCAGCAAGTGACCGACGTTGAGCTCCAGTGGCAGGCCAGCGACAAAGCGGTTCCAAGGCTGACCTTGCTGGCCAAGGCTGCCGAAAACCCTGAGGTGGATATCTGGGGAGCACGTCGCCGCGTCGAGATGTTTGAAACGGTCTTCAATTGCAAATTGGAGATTGAGTGGTTGGACAAGTCGCAGGCGCACAATTCAAGTTCCAATCACGCAGGGGAAAACGGATCAGAAGCGAAGAGCGCCCTACGCAGCGAAAGCGCGTGAACGGCTTTTGACATTGCAGTCGATCTGTCACTCGCTCACCGGATCGTTCAGCGAATTCAAACTGGCCGCTCCCTCTTCGTTGGCGTGAAAGACTCGAGCGGTGACCACGTCCAGGC
>JAWXCH010000121.1:0-6917 GCA_034440595.1 Planctomycetota bacterium
CGCTCCCGCCGGTTCGGTACGGTGAGCGGGTAACAAAAACTTTCCTCGAATGACCGCTCTGCTCTATCGTGGACGACTGGCACCTACGCCAACCGGCTATCTGCATCTGGGGCATGCGCGAACTTTTTGGATCGCCTACCAGCGATCGCTAGCTACCGGTGGAGCCCTGATCCTTCGCAACGAAGACCTGGACGCGTCCCGTTGCCAGTCGGTCTACGCCACTGCCATGCTGGAAGACCTCCGCTGGTTCGGTTTGAGCTGGAGTGAAGGGCCAGACGTTGGCGGCCCGCACGCACCGTACTGCCAGAGTGAGCGTCGCGATTGGTATCTGCGCTGCTGGAAGACGTTGCACGCGGCCGGGTCGATCTATCCTTGTTCTCTCTCGCGTAAGGACGTGCAAGCGGCATTACAGGCACCTCACGGAGAAGAAGCCGAGCCGATCTATCCACCACAGCTTCGTACACCGATTGAAACTGGCAGGCAGGTGACCGAGCCGGGCAGTTCCAACTGGCGTTTCCGTGTCCCGGATGGGCACACCATCCGCTTTGCGGACGGGCGGCATGGACTGGTGGAGCGCACCGCCGGGGTCGATTTTGGGGACTTTCTCGTCTGGAGAAAAGATGGCTTTCCGGCCTACGAGCTGGCGGTGGTTGCAGACGATCATGCGATGCAGATCACCGAAGTAGTCCGAGGTGACGACTTGCTGACTTCAACGGCGCGGCAATTGCTGCTATATGAGGCTCTAGGCTGGACTCCCCCGGAATTCTATCATTGTAAATTGATGCTCGATCAAATGGGAGTTCGCTTAGCCAAGCGATCGGCAGCGTTGTCGCTGCGTGAGCTGCGCGCTGCTAGTCACACGCCCGAAGAACTGCGAGCAAGCTGGAATCAATCCGACCCTAAACCGGGAGCGACAACATGAGCGACGAGATTTACGAAGGTGATAAAGTCGAAAAAACCGATGCCGAGTGGAAGCAAGAGTTGACCGCGGAGCAGTATCACGTCGCGAGACATCAAGGAACGGAACGAGCGTTCACCGGTGCCTATTGGAACTCCAAGGAGCCTGGCAACTACCGCTGCGCCTGCTGCGGGCTGAACCTATTCAGTTCAGAGCACAAATACGATTCAGGAACCGGGTGGCCAAGTTTCTACCAGCCGGTCGATTCGCGCAATGTTGCTACTGCCGAGGATCATGAGTTGATCGGTTCCACCCGCGTTGAGGTGCTCTGCCCACGTTGCGGGGCGCATCTAGGGCATGTGTTTGACGATGGACCGGCACCAACTGGGCTGCGTTACTGTATGAATAGTGCGGCGCTACGGCTGGAACCCAAGCAGTAGCTTTCAAATCGCTACTTCTGTTTTGGATCCAAGTTCGCCTTCAGTTCTTCTTCGGTGACCTTGCTCTGGATGCCACCGTTGGGCACCTCCCCTTTGGCGGTCCAAACCAACGCGTTCAGAAACAGCTTGCGGCAGTTGTCGTCTCCCCAGTTCTTGTGAAAATGGCCCCCTGTGAATCCAAACCCGCGCCCGCCATCCTCGCGCTCGCATGCCCAGGCGACGATTTCGGGCTGGCCAGTGCGTGATCGAACCGTTGGATTGCCGCTGTGTGTACCATCGGCTTTTTGTCGAGTTTCCTCTGGTGGGACAGCGCTTAAGATCGGTGTTACACCTTGCATGTTGTCGCGAAATCGCATGTGGTAGTACCACTCATCGCGCATTTCAAATGGATCAACACCGCGCGTGATTGGATGGTCCTTGGCCAGTTGTGCTTGCTTCATTGTCCAGTGTGGATTGACGCTCCAGTGCATTTCAAAGTAGCCACCAATCCAATTGAGCAAATCAGGGCCTCCCTTTTCCTTCGGTATCTCGACGGCGTAGTGAGCGCAGACCAACCCGACGCCGTGCTTCATTAGATAATCGATTTCGGCCAGCCGCTCGCGAGTCTTGATCAGCGGGTGACCTCCACCTCCATCCATGTACAACATGATCGTATCGGCATTATCAAAAGCGGTCATGTCGGTGGGCCAGCCACCGCGATAGACGGCCGTTACGACCCCTGGCACCGATTCATCCAGGCATTTTTTCAGCAGAAGTGTACCAGCATTGAACTCGTGATCGCCCGGGCCGTGGCTAGGACTACCGGCGACCATGACAATTTTATTGCGATCGCCAATTCCATCCACCGCGGCGAGTTTGGTTCGCTTGAGCTTGATGTCCTTGAACTCAACCTTCATCGCTGGGCCGGTGTGGACTTGCAGTGCCAACACGCCAGACAAGGCACGCTTCTTGGCATCGTTGTCTACGACCTCGACGAATTTCTTGCCATTGATGATATGCGTCAGCTTGTTTCCTTTGGCGATGATCGTGTAGTCGTTCCAGTCATTTTTCTTAACGGACTCTTGCAACTTACCGCCATCACCGACTGGAGCGCCGACCGTCTTTTTGCCATCTTCGCTAAAGGTGACGCTCTCGCCGCGCATGGCCATAATTCCGCGTGACTTGCGCTCTTCATATAAGATTCCGGTATAGCCATCTCCCGCTTCAAGGTCCGCCTGGTATCCACCCACCACCCAGTTCCCCTTGACTTTCTGTCCATCGGGAGGAAAACGCTTGCTGCGATACTGCACGCCCGAATTGCCGCCATTGATTCGGTACTTCAGTCGCAGTTCAAAATCGTCTACTTCACCATCTTTCCAGATCAAGAATGAGTTTTCAGAGATTGGATTTTCGGCTGTCGTTTGTCCGACGATTGCTCCGTCTTCTACCTTCCAGTACTTAGGATCGCCATCCCAACCGGTCAGGTCTTTGCCATTGAACAGGCTTTTGCCTTCCGCATCGTCTGCGGCAACTGCTGGCTTCTGGATCAGAATCGACAGTGCGAAAAGCGCAGCGGCACCAAGTAGGGTGTGCAGCACAGTGGTCAAAGTGTTTTTGGGCATAGTATCACCTGAGAGTAAATCTGAGTTAAAACAAGCGTGGCGTGGAAGGCGGGAACGGACAATCGCCATACAGTTGATAAACCGAAACAGTCTCCAAGTCAAGAATTTGCTGTCTAAAGCACGGCATTTAAGACAGCCGCAACTCGCGATCGATTACGTAAATGTCAGTGGCTACCGTGGCACGCGGCTGTGCGTAACAGGTGTCTTGCCGGGCTGTTTGTCCTGTTTTGTTGCACCCTGCACCGCTGCACTACCATCCCTCGGCGTGAAGTTGAAGTTCCTGCTCTGGCTGAAAAATTCCAACGGATTCTCGTACACCACTTTGCGAATCAGTGCTTCTGAGTGCCCTCGCCGTCGCATGGCATAAATAAAATCCGGCACCGCCGTCGGCTTAGACGGCCCCCAATCCCCTGCACTGTTGACCAACAGTCGTTCGGGACCGTACACCTCGATCATGTCACAGGCGCGCTCGGGCGTACACTTGCTCACTGGGTAAAGCGTCATGCCGGCCCAGTAACCTTGCTCCAGTATCTTTTGAATTGTGTGTTCCTCGGCATGATCGACCAGCACTCTCTGGCGGTCTAGGCCAGAGAAATCGGCCAGCATGTCCAGAATCATCATCGTGCCGGCGTACTTGTCTTCCAAGTGGGGCGTGTGGATCAGAATCTGCTGGTCGAGCTGTTCGGCCAGTTCAACATGCTCCATAAAGATGATCGCCTCGTTTCGCGTGTTCTTGTTCAGGCCGATTTCGCCAATGCCCAATACGCCCCGCTGATCGATAAATTCCGGGATCATCCGAATGACCTCGCGCGACAAGGTAACATTCTCGGCTTCCTTGGCGTTGATGCAGAGCCAGGTGTAATGCTGCAAGTTGTGCCAGCCGGCGCGCTTGGCCTCGAACTGCGTTAGTTGTCGAAAGTAGTCGCGAAAGCCCTCCACGCTGCCTCGGTCAAAGCCGGCCCAGAATGCCGGCTCGCTCATGCCGACGCAGCCCATTCGCGCAAGCGTCTCGTAGTCGTCGGTCGTCCGCGAGACCATGTGAATGTGAGGATCAAAATAGTCCATAATTACCTGTCAATCTGAATTGCTATTTGTTACACCCAGGCGTTGTCGCCAATTCGGATCGAACGGGATGGAGAACAACTGTTGCAGCCGCTCAGCACGGCCGGATGCTGGCTCATTGAGAATGTCAATCGCGCGGCGAATGTTCTGCCGCCGAGGGTCGATCTCGACATCTCCTGCGGCACGATCCAACCGATCCAGCGTTGCGGCCACTTGCAGTAACTGCGCGCGAATACCTAGAAATTCGCGATCAAGAATCTCTGCACTATCCAAGGTGGACAGATTCACGGGCAACGACATTAGCGAAGTCCAATTCTAAATGAAACGATCAGAACCAATGGCACAGTTGTACCACGGTTGACGGTATTGCCGATCGAATGGCGATCAGCGGCAGGAGGGACGCCTGATAGCTTGTTTGGGTCGCGCGGTTGCAATGTCGCAATTTGCAGCGCATGACCGCAAATCCGTCTGTTTTTCCCCGACAAACCGTAGGTCAAGACACTCAAGATCCCTACCTTCAAGTGTCGCCCAGTTGGTCGATAAAATCAAGCTAGTGACTTGGCATTTAATGATTTAGGTCGTGCAATTCGGGGTCTTTTCTAGCGTTTTTTCAAGGTAGAGTTGCGCAGCCCAGTTTGTTGGATGGAAAATAACGGGTTACAGCACGAAATAATTTCCGTCAGCGGTCCACAATTGCGCGGGGGACACGTCAAGTGAACGATCGCGACAGCCAGTAGGTAACTGCTCTGTGACACCCGGATTGACTACCACCTTTGCATTGCTCGCCAAGACGAAGAACGAGGCGGCGGACGAAGTTCTGCTTCCCGGGCTTGAGTCGGATCGCAGCGACCTGCGCATTGGAGCATTGCGTGCGCTACTGGAGCGCCACAGCGAGGCGGGTCATCGCGAGATCGTCAATCAGTGGCACAACTACGACGATGAGCGGCGAACCTTAGTCAAAGAGTTTCGCGGTTCCATGACTGCCGCACTGCGACACGCGGTACTCTCCTTTGAGACACAGCTCTGTCGCAATGGATGCGACATGGTGCTCGACTCTCGCGAGTACGATTTGGCTCCGGCTTTGATCAATGCCAGTGAAGATGAAACCAATCCCAATCGTGGATTAACGGCGCGTGCGCTGCTGCAATCGATTGAGATGTTGTACGAAGAACTAGACTCCCCTGGCGAGCAACGAGGGAGGCGCGATCCTGTTTTGGTCCGACAACATATCCTCGGCTCGCTGGAGCAATCGGTCCAACGGTACTACAAGCACCGCGTTGGCGAAGTCCTGGAGGCATTCTTGCTGCTAGTCGACCGGGACAACCTCTGCTTACGTGGTATCCTCAGTGACCCGCGCAGCATACTTTATTTGCCCACCGCCGAAATACTGAGCCACAGCCCTCGCGCAGGAATCGTGCGTCTCGTGCTGAGCTTCCTGGACGATTCGCAGCCTCCATCGGCAGCAATGACGCTGCTGGCATATCGGAACGATGCCGCTTTTGTCGAGGCCTTGCTAAAAAAGGTCGGCACCAGTCCCTCCCCTAACATCACGCAAAACTTTCACAAACTGGAACACATTGCCTGGCTGCAAAGCGAGGAGCTATTGCTACATCGACTTGCGGACGAAGATCAATCTGCCGCTGTTTGCGTTGCATTGGCTTCGGGCGTCAATCGGCGCACGGTTTACAAGCTGATCGAGACCATGCTGGTCAAAGGACAGCCTGCCGGTCGTCTGGCTGCGGCTCAAGGGCTGGCGCAATTTAATGGCGTAGACGCAAACACCCTGGCGCTCAAGGCACTGGCGGATGAGGATCCTGCGATTCAAGCGGCAATCGTGCCACAGTTGCGGCAACGAGGGATCCCTGGAGCGGTCAGTAAATTGATTCAACTGCTGGAAAGCCCGCATACAACCGTCCAGTTGGCCGCACGTGAAAGTCTGGCCGAGTTCAGTTTCAATCGGTATCTATCAGCTTTTGACGGTCTGGATGACGAAGTGCGACGCAGCACCGGCAGGATGGTTTGCAAGGTCGATCCAGCGGCGTTGCAGCTACTTGTCGAAGAGTTGGAATCTGGATCACGAACTCGTCGCTTGCGTGCCATTAGCATGGCCGCCGTGATGGGACTGATTCTGCACGTCGAACAACAACTGCACGAGCGACTTCTGGACGAAGATCATCTGGTCAGAGCCGAGGCTGCCCGTAAACTGGCGCTGTGCGATACCGAAGCGACGCATGTACTGTTGCGCGAAGCGATGGCCGATCGAAGCCTGGTGGTGCGCGAAGCGGCTGAAATTAGCTTGAGGGCCATGAAGCAACCGATCATCGACGCTGCCCCTCTACCCCCCCCTCCACCTTGGCAGGAGGTGGCACTATGATCGATCTGTTGGCGGTCTGTACTCTATTCGCTGAGCGGAACGTATTTCACGACATGGGGAGTGGATTTCGTGGCGAGAATGCCAAGATCAACACGACCGAGGTGACGATTTTTGCCATCGGTGTGGTTTGCGCCGGAATCCTGTTCTGGGTTCTCTCTCGCGCTGCAAACTGGCGCGAGGGGCGCGGTGCCTACAATGATCCGCAGATGCTCTTCAAACGCCTCTGTAGCGCCCATAGTTTGGGTCGCAATGATCGTTGGTTGCTTCGTGAGCTGAATCGCATCAACGAGATCACCAGTCCCGCGGCGATCTTTTTACGCCCGGAGGTATTCGAAACGGCCAGCGCAAACACCGAGCTGTGTGAGCACTCGACAGCGATTGAACAGTTATCGCAGCGGCTGTTTGGCGAGAACGGTTAGAACTGGCAATGCCAGTGGCACACGAATTCCCGCCGCGTTTCTCAGACTACCGCGCCAACGGTGGCCAGGCTGCGTCCGACGCTTGTCTTGGAGCGGCCTCAACCTGCGTGCCTTGGATTGCAG
>JAWXCH010000122.1:0-3024 GCA_034440595.1 Planctomycetota bacterium
CGGTAGCGCAGATCTCAAATCAGCAGGCGGCAGAGCGCCGCACAGAAATCGATCGGACAATGACTCTGTGTTTCTAATCCGACGCAATCAAGAGTCGCGTTAGAATCATCAGCGATCGGTTCTGAAACGACAATCGTATCTGCCTCGACCGCAAATTTACTCGCAGCGGCCACATCCAGCCCCGGTGTCGGTCGCAGATAGCATTCGCAATCGGAAGGACAGCTTGTCGATCGGACCGACAAAAAACCTCCCTCAGCCAGCGCTTCCTCCGGCTGACGGTCCATCACAATATAGTCGGCTTTGTGGTCAGCTTCTCTCTCCAAAACCGTGCTAGCACAGCAATGGCCACAAGCGTGCGAGCAGTGCTCTTTTTCTATAACGGCCTGGGATGTATGCGCATCGGTAACGACAACCGAGCGAACGCAGGTGCAATCGGCCGATAGCACCGCTTGCGCTGGTAGCGTACACGCCACCAGACAAATCAGCACTTTCGCGGGTAATCCCAACGTCGGTTGCATGAGAATCTGCCTGAAAAGAGAAAACGATCCTATCGCTTGTATCGGCAGTTGTGGTTAAGCGAATTAGTTCAATCCGGTTTTAATTCATTCGATGCCCCGTGAAGCGGTCCACTAGACTAAAGTCCCACTTACCACAACCAGCGCCGCGATCTGACCCGAGCGGTAACGACCGATCGTCGCTTCCTTCAGCCTTTCGATCATTTCGTCGATCGCCGAGACAGGCACGATTTACCGATGCAAACGGGCTGTGCTTGGACTGGAAATTCTCAAGCGGTCGCTGCAAAACACTATCTGCAAGTGACCGCCGCGCACCCTGAACAGGCGATTAAGTGCGGGTCGGACAAATCTGGGGAGTATGCGGCGCAGCAACCGCAGGAGCCACTGTGCGACGATGTTAGAAGCCCCTTGCCACCAAACAAAGAAAGTCCTGTTTTGCAGGGCTACGCAACTGATCGCAATAGTAGGCAATGCTAACTGATACCCCCGACAGGGATCGAACCTGTAACCGTCCGCTTAGAAGGCGGATGCTCTATCCAATTGAGCTACGGGGGCAAAAAGTGATTTAGTGCTGAAACTATCTCGCCATCTGGATTCACTGCTGGACAAGCCAGCAGTGGCACCCGAATACCGGCGGTGCCAGATTCCTCAAGTTTAGATTCTAGGTGGCAAAGCGTCCATATCGCGTGGCGGCGGGCGATAATGCCCCGGCCATTACCAGGCATTCTGATCGGCCAGCTCGGCGGATAGCGACCGGAGTTTCGCCAGCAAGCTCTGCAGTGCTGAATGTCGTTGCGGTGGCAACAGTTTGAGCAATTGCTCGGCTGAGCGGCGGAGTTCGCGGACAATCTCAGGATTTTCACGTCCAAAGAACAGAATCTGGTCAAACGCCAGCCTGACGGAATCTTCAAATGTGGCATGCATCGCCAAAAAGTGTACGTCGCCCGACTTGGTTCTCAGTGCCGCAGGGGGACGACGGGAACCTAGCGCCAGCAGAATCTGGGTCAGGCGGTGCATGCAATGCACGGCAGTAGTCGGATCATTGATGCCCGGCGACAGTGCCTTGATTGCAATATCGACGATTTCGATCATGCTGAACTCCAGATCCTGCCCAGGAGTTCTTTGCTCGCCGATTACAATTGCGTTGCGAATCTGCTGCTGCACAGCGTCGTCGCATGCTGACTGAGACCAGACCTTGGCAATTGTTTGGCCCTCGACTACAAAACTGCCAACCGGAGTTGCCATGCGGATTAACAACTTGCGCTCCGCGCCAAAATCGAACAGCGAGCGCTCGTCAACCGCCTGAATATACCCGCTTGCCGTCGATGCAATGGATAGCGGTGTGCCACTCATCAAGCCAAGTGCCGGCAGCTGTTCTTCGGGCGAACCAACATCGTCTGGAAATAGTCGACGGACATTTTGCAAGGCTTCGTCAGTAATCCTGCTGAGAATCACTGCAGCCTGCATCGATCGCGCCGAATGGTGAATAAAATAAATCAGAAACGCAATGCTTGTCAAAGCCAGCAGGATGGCAAATCCGACCGCCAGATGCGGCACAAACTCGGCTCCATTTTCGTCTTTGGAGCGAATCACGCGTAGCACCAGCAGCGTGTAGGTAAAGGTGCTGATCATCACCCCCAGCACGATCTGGTTGGAGCGATCGGCCATGAAGTTGCGCAGAATCCGCGGCGTGAACTGACTGCTAGCTAACTGCAGCGAGACGATCGTCACCGAAAATACCACGCCGGTGACCGTGATCAAACTACCGGCGATGGTGCTTAACACAAGCCGGGCACCATCGGCCCCCCCGCCGAGCAGCCAGTATCCCGAATCTCGCAATTTCCACTCAAACTGCTCCTCCAAATAGACCAGGAGCAGCGAAACTCCAATGGCGATCAGAGAAAACAGCGTCGGTATAAACCACAGACTATCACGGACTCGTTCCCAGAGCATGCGAAGGCGAGTCAACATTACAAACAACTCCAATAATCTGTTACGATGCGCGGTCCCTGGGTACGATCTTCTTTACGTGCGAGCTGATCGCAACCGGGACGGAAACAACTTCACAAAGAATGACACGTGCTGGACTGACGGTCAACGCTTTCGGGTCGCAGAGACGAAGCAGTTGACACCATTTGCCGGTGTGAATTGTTGAATTCACGGTATAAAGTTTGCATTGAACTAGTAAGTTCAAACGCTTGTAGTACCTCCCGAGAGGATCGATTGCATGACTTCCACGTCCTTCTATAGCCAATTGGTGCGAACTGCCGCATTTCAGCTTTCGGTCTGTGTACTGATATTGTCCACCGGTCGCGCTGTCGCGGAGGACGAAGCGAAGCCGCCCGTGGCAAAACCTTCTCCCACTGCTGAAAAGATTGCCAAGCTCGCCATCGACCGGACCAATCAGTTTCGCGCGGAAAAGCAACACGAGGAGAAGCTGGGGAAAAAACTGCCAAAACATACCACCAACGAAAAACTGACGCAAACGGCTGTCATATTTGCACAGTTC
>JAWXCH010000123.1:0-4666 GCA_034440595.1 Planctomycetota bacterium
ATCTTGAGCCCGATTTGATATCGGGTGTTTGAGCCAAGCGTAGTAGCCGCTGCGCGTGACCTCAAACAACCGACACATCAGCTGAACGCTGTGCTCACACCGATGGGCCTTGATGAACGCGTACTTCTCACGGACTCGGCCAGGAGCTTGTTGTGCTGCCATGGACCCGGACCTCCAACCAGTTCGCTATGCTATCCCTCTGTCCACAAAACTCTGGGAACTCCACAATAATGGCCAATCCCTTCAGACGACGCACTACAAGCTTGAGTCTCCGCGTGACATTTAGAGTTTTCTAAAGCCGCCGCCCTGTTGACCCGACATGTCAGTCGGGTGTAGGTTCGACTTGACCGTCCGATGCCCTTGTAGTGGCCAGTTATTTTAGAAAAGGTAAAAATTGCCATGAAGATGCACATACAGACGACTATCCAAATACTGCTTGCTCTCAGCACATTTGCTTACCTCCCTGCACACGCTTGAGCCAGTCGCACCATCGGCACCATCGGATCTGGTCAGTGGGGCGTGGAGCTCACTCCGACTGGGGCATCTCAGACCAACTCCTGCGGTGGTGGAAATATCGTCACCTTCGTGATGCCAACAACTGACCCGAACTGGGAATACACGTTGCAAGCTTTGCTAACGGCAAAACAACTGGGCTTAAAGGTCGAGCCAGTTACGACTGGTTCATGCGTTTCCCTGACTTACTGGATTCCAGGGTACGGTCAATGGACGCAGACCATGAAGGCCCTAACGTCCGTTGTTATTGGAACACCGTAGAAGCTATCCGTTATAAGGGCGTCGGCTGGTCAAATCGAGCGTTCTGCGGTTTTATGACTCGTGCGCTGATAGCGTCTAGTTTGCTCCCGTTAGTTTTTTCGGTGCTGTGCCTTTCTCGTGCTGCTTCGCCTCCTGAATCGGGCGATCGCTCGCCAGTTTCGATAGATAATGGCCAGCGGCCCTCTACCGTAGACCGCAGAGCTAGTGGACTTCACGCGCTCGAACAAACCGCGCGTCCGATGGCATCCGTGAAAACTAGGCAGCTACCGCAAGGCTACGTTTCGCACGACACCCAAGTCGGCGTTGAGAGTGACTGGATTCAGGCGGAAACCGGTAAATCCGTAGAAGCCAACGTGAGAGGCAACGACCAACTGTTCACTGAAGCAGAAATCAGTATCGTGTCGCCGCCCGCTCACGGGTTGGCGACCGTATTGGGCAACGGCATGATTTCCTACCGTCCGCACCACGACTTTGTTGGTACGGACTACCTGATTTACGCGTCCGAACTGACCGATGGCTCTGTGGATTCAGGCGAGTTGGCCGTAGAAGTCAGGTAAGCCGTTGATACGAACCGTAGATTGACGTGTTTCAGGTTCTGCTCGCCTACGCCGTGTCTGGCTTCATTGCCCTCGGCTACCAGGTAGTTTGGTTTCGGATACTGACAGACTGGTTCGGCTCCACGAACCTGACCTTCGCCCTCGTCGTCACTAGTTTCATTGGCGGGCTTTCGGCCGGCTCGGTCCTTAGTGCGCGGCTCGTTGCGCTGCTGGATAGTCAACTGCGGCTGCATGACCGGCTGCGTGTATACGGCGTCATTGAGCTCTTGGTGGCGGCCTCTGTCACGCTGACCTTGCTGCTGAACGCTCTGCCAGCCATTCCTCGCGACGACTTTCCATACGAGGCTGGCCAGGGCATGTGGGTTCATGGCTGGCAGTACGTGGCACTACATTCGACGGTTGCCGCCACGTGCATTTTTCTGCCCTGCGTCCTGATGGGCGTTACGTTTCCACTACTGTGTGACGCCTATCGCAACCAGACCAACGGACACCGGTGGCCAGCGGCGCTCTACGCTTCAAACACCGCTGGCGCCGTTCTCGGCGTGCTCGCCTGCCAGTTTATGTTGCTGCTGACGCTCGGCCACTTAGGCACCCTGTGGCTCCTGATAGCCACGAACGTGCTGGTTGGTGGCTACTTTGTCTATGCGGGCTACGACGCCCGGTTCGGCGTACAACCGGATCCCTCGCCTTTCCCATCTTTGGCTGCCAGCAAGCCCCCGTTAGCGCAGCCACAACGGACAGCATCCACACTCCTGGTGTACGCCACGCTCGGCGGCTTTCTGGCCGGCGGCCTCGAAGGTGACCTGTTCAAAAGACTGAGCTTTGTTGTGGAGCTGAATCCCGGTGCCACCATGTCGTTTGTCTCGTTCTGGGCAATTCTGGGAATTTTTGTCGCAAGCGCTTGCATCTATCGACTCCCGGCGATCTCGGCAAGCCATATCAAGGCAGCGATGATTCTGGCCCTCGTCTACACGCAAGTAACCTGGTCGTATGTAGACCACATTGTCGACTTCATCGAGGCCAACGTCACACCACCAACCATAGCCGCCGCGATCACTCTTGAGGGGACTCGCAATCTCATATTTCCGGAGACCTTGCTCCAGCTTTTTTGCCTTGCGGGAGTTCTCGTCTGGATTCCCTTTCTTCTTGTTTCCCTCCTACTGCCTTACACCTGCAATCGTATACAGGCAAAAGGTGGACACGTCGGTCTGGCCTACGGACTGAATGCGGCGGGTTTTTGCGCAGGTCTTGTAGCTTTTTCCCTCGTGGCCCCCCGCCTCAATATTTTCTACTCACTCAAGCTTTTTCCACTGGTCTTTGGTGGCGCTGTCGCCTGGCTATTCCTCCTCTCGGAGAAACGTCAGCTCACGCGTTGGCAACCGATCCTGCTCCCGGGGTGGCTTGCCATCGTGAGTTTTACGGCGCCAACAGCCTTCGATCCAGATTTCTTCCGTGCGGACTCGGAGCCCTCCAGGGCTGCAGTGCGCGCCGTAAAAAGCGATGGCGCAAACACTACCTTTGTTGCGACCAGCGACGGCGTTTCCCGACTGTATTTTGGCCGCCTTTCCATGTCGTCGACGAACTACGCGTCGCAGGTTTACATGCGCCTAATGGCCCATTTCCCACTCCTGCTCCATCCGAATCCAAAAAAGGCCCTATTGATTTGCTTCGGTGCCGGAAATACAGCGTCAGCGATTGCGACTCATGACAGCATCACGAATATCGACATCGTCGATCTCAACGAGCGAGTGTTCGAGACGGCCCCCGAATTCTCGGATTCGAACCGTAACGTGATTGCGGACCCGAGAGTGCGTCTGATTCACGATGATGGGCGAGTGTTTCTCAACCTGACGACCGAGCGCTACGATCTGATTACGAGCGAGCCCCCGCCACCTCTGGCAGCTGGCGTGTACCGCTTGTATTCAAGTGAGTATTACGCGACGGTGCGTAAACACCTGACACCTGACGGGCTGATGACGCAGTGGCTTCCACTCCACATGTTGTCAAGAGAGGCAACAGCAATGATAGTCAGGACCTTCGCTGATTCGTTTCCGCATGCACTCGTATTCACCGGATTCGGCACTGATTTTGTGCTGGTTGGCAGTAACGCCCCGATTAACTTGGCGACGCTGGAGCGGCGATTTTTATCTGCCGATGGATCCAAGGAAGACCTCCGTCGCATCGGGATCGATCACCCCGTGGAATTGATTGCAAGAATCGTGAGGGGCGACGGAGACTTGGTAACTGGCTTCCAAAGTGGAAGACTTATTCGCGATCATCGCAACGACTTGGAACAACTCTTACCCAGTACGGGGAGACGTCCAGTGCTTAGCTACGATCCGCGCCTCGTGCTTCGCACGTTGGCAGATCAGACGCTGAAGTCGAGAAATGAACTCGAAGGCGTGTTACTCCACCTGGGTCGCCTGCGATACAGGGTGCAGGGCTTTCCGTTCGAGAGTCTCGCGACGGTTCCGACAAAAGGCACCCCCTCTGTGACGCTTGCGGGAGCCGACTGGCTCACACTGGCAGAAATCTACCGTCAGTCCTTGGAAGCTTCGGTGCGGGGCATCAATGACCAGTCTGAAATGATGCTCCAGAGGTTCATTTCGGTAGCTGCCGAACAACCCGAGGCCCTTCTGGGACTGGCGGAAATCCGGCTCCGCCAACAACGTTTTGCCGAAGCAGTTCCCCTGTTGCGGAGCTTTGTCGGACTTGAAAAGGACGATGCCGCAGGGCAAAGCTTTTTGGGCCAGGCCCTGATGCGGAGCGGGGCGACCGGAGAGGCGGTCCGGGCTTTTCGTGAAGCCATCCGGATCGCACCGGACCGGTACGGTCCGAGCTATCGGCTTGCTTGGCTGTTGGCCACCCATCCCGACCCGCGCCAGCGGGATGGGAGCGAAGCGGTCGAACTGGCCGAACATGCCGCCGCTATCGCGGGGACCGGTAACCTGCAAGTACAGAGGACGTTGGCCGCTGCCTACGCTGCATCCGGAAAGTTCGAGCGCTCTATTCAGGTAGTTCTGGCCGCTACAGGGGTGGCCGATCGGAGCAACGCGGCGATCGCGAACCTCCTTCGCAGCGACCTGGCCAGATACCGGAGCCGTTTGATGCTGACCGACGAAAGTCTAAAAACCAATTGAGGGCTAGTGGACTGTAACGGCTGATAGGTAAAAACCACACCCATAAAGCGAAGAAGCCCCGGCCGCTGTCGCGACCGGGGCTCGTCTGGCGCGGTGGACGACCGCCCGTTACTTCGGCGCGTCGCAGTCCGTGCGCTTCAGCACCACCCGCCGGTTCAGCGCGCGGCCTTCCGCGGTCTTGTTGTCCGCGATCGG
>JAWXCH010000124.1:0-5551 GCA_034440595.1 Planctomycetota bacterium
AAACCGGGCGAAGAAAAATTTTGAGATAGAAGATTTCGAAGAAAATAGACCAAGAAAATACACGACGTTCATCCCGACCAATTCACACGACTATCGGAATGACGCTGACACCGCATGAATTGCACGTTCTACGCGAAGAATGTCGTCCAGAATCTGGACGTGTTGAGGGTGCCGGCAATGCGCACGCCTGAGTTGATCAAGTAACCAGTGCCGGAACTCCTTGCGAGCGTCATGTAGCATTCGCGGCGAAGGAAGACCCCGTATTGAGGTGCTGGAATATCCTGCCCACAACCATTCCCGTTCCTCTTGGGTACGGCACAGTAGTTCCTCCGACCAAACAACATCTACCCAACGAGAACCGCGCCTGCTCGCCTCAAGATCCACGAACGCGACAGCCCCGGTCGAGCGAACAATGGTGTTGTGCTCATCGGCAGAGCAGATGAGATGCACAATGTCTTCGGCCTCATCGCCGTGCAGTTGTGCCAGTTGTTGGCCGGTTGCGTGAATCAGCCTTGGACGCGTACTCTCCGGCATGTTCAAGAGCGGCTCTCCGGCGACCCAAGTTTTGAGTACCGCGTGCGTGTTAAAAGTCATCAGTCGAGCGCAGGCACCCCAGGATATCGATTCAGCATGAGTGAGAAGGTCGACAATTCGGGCGGAGACGTCGGGATCTGGATCAACTCGCAACTTGAAATGCTGACCGCCATCACCCCGCAAGCACCACGCTGGCGCGCCACCGCGATCTGATATGGCGCGGACGCCTTCTAGTACTGTCTTGTCATCGCTCGAGAGTCGCAGTGACCGTTGTTTCGAAAGATGATTCAAGAGAGAATCGAGCAACGACCACCATGGAGTCTCTGCCTCCCAAAGAATTTCCGCTTGCTGCTTCGACACCCATGTGACTTCGGTGCTCAGCAAATTGAGGGCATCCTGAACGGCTGCGACTTCTGTCGGCGCGGCGGCCCGGTGCCGCTGAACACGGACGTTCGAGCTAGCCCCCCATCCGCGCAAGCTCCGACTCGTAGGTTTCGATGATGCCGGCATAAATGTATTCGCCTCGGCGTCGGTAATAGCGGATATACGCTTCTGTCTTAAGTCTGTGAAGCTTCTCCCTCGGGAGGTTTTTGCAGATCGTCGGCACCCCCACAGGTTCACCAGTCCAGCGAAGAATGTCGACACCATAGTGATCAATGACGCCTTCTCTTACGGCTCGGGCATAGCCCGCGGTGCCTGGATGTGCTGTGTAGATGTTGTACAGGATGTAGTCGGAGTCCAGTTCCAGCGAGAAGGCAATCGACTCTTCGATGGTGTCGGAGGTATCGTCGATAGATCCGAAAATGAAGCTGGTCGTCGTTCGAATGCCTGCTCTCTTGCAGTGATCGACAGCGTCTACGACCTGCTGATTCACAACGCCCTTTTTGTGGTCTCCATCTAGGACAAGTTGTGCACCCGATTCGACCCCAAAAAAAACACCTTTACATCCAGACCTGGCGAGCAAATCGGCCGTCTCTGCATCGATCTTATCGGTTCGCGTGTTGCATATATATGCGATATCCAATTCACTCAGAGCGGCGCACATCTCGCGCGTCCGGCTCTTGCGCATGGTAAAGGTGTCATCCCAGAACTGGATACTGCGGATGCCATGCTCGCTCCTTAAAACCTTCAGTTCACCTACCACATTGGTGACTGAACGCTCTCGGTATCGTCCGTTGTTCAAACCGCCGACTGCGGAAAGGCAAAACGTGCACCGAAATCCACAACCACGAGTGGTCACCATCGTCGCGAAGGGCTCTGGTAAGTCACGATGTGGAGATGACTGGTACAGCCCGAGCTGCATCTGATCATGATTCGGGTACGGAATCTCATCTAGTTCTATAAGTGGCGCCGAAACGTTTCTGTGGACTTTCAAATCCGCGTCGCGCCACCCGATGCCCGGTGTTGCGCGTAGGTTTCCTCCACTTTCGAGAAGTCGCCGAAGGCTAACTTCTCCGTCACCTAGAAATACCGCATCAAAGTCCTGGAGGCATTCATCAACGCGAAACGCCGCATATGGTCCGCCGCACAGCTTCAATCGCGCATTCGACGCGCGAGCCAGTTGCGCGCAAAGTGGCCAAGTTGTCGTGTTCGTTGTAACGCCCAAGATATCAGGCTCAAATTCACCGATGGCCGCTATAAGATGCACCATTGAGTCGTAGAACTCACCTTCAAATACCTTGATGTGGGCAATATCATCACAATAAGACTGCAGATAGAACAAGCCTAAGCATGGCGTGATGCTCTTGATTGTGTGCTCTTCGCCATAGACCAGCTTGGAGAAAGGTGGGTTCACCAGGGCAACGCGAATCACAACCGTCCTCCCGGCCTCGAGGGAATGGCATCTGGCACTAGGCTCAGGTTGCTGACCCGCCTCCAATAATTTTCAAAAGGCGGAAGCGTTTCAGGTGGGCAAATCAAGACACCCTGCCCTGTTAGTGAGAAGATATCCCGATCATTTAGACCGTCGCCAACACAGAAGCATGCGTTCACGGGAATTCCTATATCAGCGCAAAATGCTTTAAGAGTAGTCACTTTGAATGAACTCTCGTTGTCCAAGATCTCGATATTAGTAAGGTGGCCCTCGTCGTCGAACACCATGTGGTGGTTGGCCCGATATCGGCTTATCTCCAAACGCTTGGCTGTGCTTTCAACGAGAATGTCGATTCCTGCAGAAGCCAATGCGACCTCGAAGCCACGGGATTTTATCTCGGCCACAACCTCGAAAGCGACTGGACTAGGCGCGCAGCGGCCGAACACTTCCAAAGCTAGCAGCTTCGTCGCAAAACCGCGGGCTAGGTATATTTTCGTGATTAGGTTTGTCCACTCTGCGTAATTCAAGATCCCTTCAGAATACCAGCGCAGCATAGTGTCGTCTTCTGCGTCGCTCAGTCCGAACGCATGGTGCAACAGTCGCCAGGAGTTGTGGTCGAGGACCGTGCCGTCCATGTCAAATATAACAAGGCCACGGTTCACGCGGCCATTCCTGAAAGGCGTGTGTACAGCCGCCGAGCATTGCGCTCAAGGATCATGCACTTGACGCTGTCATCCAGCGCAGGATGTAAGGCAATCTGGGCAACAGATCGCGGGAAAGTGGAATCCCAGTGCGGGTAGTCCGAAGCGTACAAAAGTGCCTCGGGGCCTATGGATGTGACGAAAAGGTCGATAGAAATCTCTTGAGGATCACATGAAAAGAAGCATCGCCCACCGCAGACAAGCTCTCGCGGATCACTTCGCAGGCGTGGCACAAGGTTGGGAAGCAGCCTTGCATGGTCTACGATGCGCTCCAAATACCATGGAACCCATCCGCAACCGGATTCGAAGAAGCCGAATCGTAGACGACGAAACCGATCTAGAACGCCTCCTCCAATTAAAGCCGACAAGGCAAGCATTTGCTCAGTAGGGTGATGCATTAGATGCATCAAAAAGAAGTTGTTGCTTTGCTCGCTCGTTCCAATCGGATATGGTGGCCGGGCAGTCCCGGAGTGAACAAGTATTGGCAAGTCCAATTCCTCAGCTATGCTCCATAATGGATCAAAATATGGATCGTCAAGATTGCGGCCCGGAATTCGCGTTGGAATGGTAATACCCACAAAGCACTGATCTAATGCTCGTCGTCGTAACTCTGTGATCGTGCGCTCCATAGATCGAAGCGGAACTACGGCGACCGCGAACAGCCGGTTCGGTGCTGCGCTGCAGAAGTCCGCGATCCAGTTGTTGTATGCGGACAACATCGCCGACTCGACCTCGATCGGATACCGGCAAAGGCTTGTGACGACGGACGGAAAACACACCATCTGTCCTATGCCTTCCCGATCCATATCTCCCAGGCGCGCAATTGGGTCAAAGCCTCCGGACTCATGCATCCCAGCGCATCCGGTCGGGCGCACAACGTTAGTCAACTCACATGGCCCACCGAGTGGAGTTGTTCCCTCGAGCAATCCGTACTGCGGATTTCGCAGTACCAAGTCCTTCTCTGTTGGGTCTGCGAATCGTACATACAAGTCGTCCGGCTCAAAAATGTGGCTATCGGCGTCAACGACGATCACCTGACCTCTCTAAAATTCTTGCGCGTTGCAAAATTTCGAATGGCGCTCACGTTCTGTAGAAACAAGTCGATGTTCTCGGGTACTAGAGCACTCATCATGTCGATCTTATGTTTGAACGCGTGGATGCCAACCGTAGGATCGTAGCGCACTCCGCGCTGTGCTGAAACATAGGCAGTTGAAGAATCATTACTGGCAACCCATGTGAATCGCTGCTGCCGCAGAAATTCGATAGCGTCAACGGTCCCAAGAAGATGTGCCGGCTTCTTATTAAGTCCCGCCTCATCAAGAAGCTCAACAGCTCGGACTCGATTCTCAAGCATGCGCACCCATTCCGTCGCACACGCCGATTCATCGACGCCAGGGACCTCAAAGGTCATGTCATAAGGTATTCCTATCCTCACAATTGCGTCGAGCTCGTTGTGAAATACTCGATAATTCTCGATCCATTCTCCCCAGGTGCGTCCGTGTACAACACCAAGTAAGCCTGTTTCTTTTGGTAATCTAATCTCTGGCATGCGAGCAATGAAATCACGAGTCAGAGCAATAGTTTCACGACCATCGCCCAAGACCTCAGGAGGCGTGAGAAGCATTGGCCGTATAACCCGCGTTACATCAAGCAATACACCCTCGTCTACAGTACTGCCGAGTTCCATAATGCCGTTGTCTAGAATGACCATGCGGCCGAAGCGCGCAGAATTCCGGAAGTAATTGCAGTAATTTGCGTTGTTCGCACATAAGTGCGCAAAGGCCAAGTCGATATCCCCCTCGCACGACAGTGTTGGAGTGTCTCGAACCGACGCAATGACCGCCAGTTGTATCGATAGCACTGTCGTCACGACACGCCTGCAACTTCAATTTCAGATTCCACTCAAACCTCAGGCTTCATCGACGATTGGCCACCCTAAGCTGTCATATCGCCAAAGGCCGTTTTCGAACCGCTTCTTCAGCGAGTCGATTGTGACCTCTACCAAATGATTGTCTCTAGCTTGCTCAATATCAACGGGTTGCTGGAGGAAGTCCCGGCGACGAGAAGCAAGGTCTTGAAATAGAGCAAGGTTCGGCTCGAGCACACATCTGCGTAGCATGATTTCGTCATTGACGAAGAAAAAGCAATCCGCTTGACAGCGCTTTAGAAGCGAAAGTACTTCCTTCTCCGGCGCAGGCAATTCGCGAGTCCATGGGGCGGCTTCCAGTTTCTCTTTCAACTGTTTCGAAACACGCTTCCGACGATCGATATCAATCGCAGTGCTTGAATCTACGTCCTTTGGGCTATCCGATACGACGGAGCGCGCCCGCTGAATGACGCCCGCTCCCGCGAGAAACTTAATCGCCAAGTTAATTCGGTTGGCGACAGATTTTTTCCGCTTCGCCTCTCCCACGAGGTCAAAAACTGCGCGACTAATGGAAGAGATCAGCACCATGTGCTGCTGGGTTGGGTGGAATGCTCCTCGCTCCCGCTCAGACTCAAG
>JAWXCH010000125.1:0-3531 GCA_034440595.1 Planctomycetota bacterium
CAAGCAAGGATACCGCCTGATCGCTTGTACGCCTGCGAATCGAATCTACGCGAGGGATTTCTAGCGCCAATTGCGTGATATCACCGAAGTGTTCGGACCGTTGCCTCGTTACCGGATGGGATCACAACGCGGCCGCCATCGCCCGCCATATCTGCAATCCCGACAACGTCAGTCCACGACTCCAATCGCGTCCCGCTGACGGCGTCCCAGACCATAACTTCTCTTCCGGTCTGCGCGAGCACCCGACGCCCGTCGTCAGAAAGGGAAACATATGCAATACGGCCGGGCCGTTGAAACTCATTGAATGACCGCTCCAACTTCCCAGTCTTCAGGTTCCACACGCCGACACTTCCATCTTTACAGCACGAGGCAGCAATATTACCATTACGTGAGATGGCCAAGCCATAGATATCGTCCGTGCTTCCCTTTAACCGAGCCTGTTCTCGCCACGTCTTCGTATCATAGACGATGATGACCTTGTTCTCTCCTCCGACAACAGCCATGTCGCCGGCCTGAGACAAGGCAGTTGCATAGCTACTGATGTTGGAAGAATACAGTTCGGCAAAGGTCCTGCCATCGGTGATTCTGAACCAATAATACGAACCGCTTGCGATCATACGACCGTCCGCCGTGGCGTCGATCCGCCCCGCAAACGACTCATCCGAAATCTTTCGTTCGCCAATTCGCCGGCCGGTCTTGAGGTCAAATACACCTAGCATTTCTCCAAGGCCAACTATGGCGCTATTTCCGGTTGTCAATCTTGCATTGTAAACGTGGCCAAGTGATTCGATGGAACTCAGATTTTTTCCGGTTCGAGCGTTCCAAACTCGCACCGACCCGTCAGCCGATCCCGTAATAATGCTCTTTCCGTCGGGAGAGAATCTCGCGACACTGACGGGTTGAGTATGCCCCTGCAGACGGATGGGTTCGGCTGTTACCGCCTCGCTATTCGCAGCAGCCAGCTTCGCCTGTGCTTCGCTAAGCAATACATCCGCCTGCCTGCGGGAGAGATCATCGGCGGTGTGTACTTTGAGATACTCCTCCAGCAGGCGCGCTGCTTTTCCCCATAAGTGAATTTTGTCCGCCTTTCCTTGTTCTCTAGACCAAGCAACGTATGTCTGCGCGAGTTCCAGGCAATCTGTCGCAGATAATTCACTGGCCGGTCGAATAGCGAGAGGGACAAATCGCTTCAATCGTTCGTCCTTGACGCGGTTGATGAATGGCAATGCTGCCGTCGGCTCATCCAACTCCACGACATACAACTTCACAATCTCCTCCGCAGTCGCGTGGTCGTTTGCGTTCTGCAAGAGTTTTTCCCGCAGTCGGGCAATCTGTGTCACTGCGCGGTCGCGGCTCACGGCAAACTCCATCTTCGCCTTGACTACATTGAGCAGATCACTCTTGCGCTGCGTTGCGAGGATAAAGGCACGGCGATAGTCCACGGCCGCCTCTGCGTACTGCTTTTTCTCCGCCTTCTCGTCGCCCATGGCGATGAGAAGGTCGATCATCGCATCACTGGCCTGGGTACGTTCCTCCGCCTTGCCGGTGCGTGATTGCTTGGTGAGTAGGTCGATGAGTTTGACACGGGTGGCTTCGCGCTGATCCTCCTGCGCATCGGCGAGAAGCTGCATCGCCTCAATTGCTGTTGAGAAGCCGTCGGGGTGTTTGCTGCCCAAGTCGCCGGCGGTGTCGCAGAGCATTGCTTGAAGCTTGGGCGTGCTGCCGCTGGCTTTTGCGACGGCGAGCATCTCCTTGGCCAGCGCGATGTCATCGGCACGGTCACTTGTCGCAGCGGCCTGCTTGATCTTCTGGCCATAAAGTGAATCGAACACCTGCCGGGCTTCGTCGGCGAAGGCCGCACTGATTGGAAGTGACATGATGATGCACCCAATAGCACAGACCCATGATCGTTTCATGACAAACCTCCTGACGGCGTTGATCCATTCCTTTGTCATTGTATGTCAAAGGTCGCTAAACCGGTTGATGAATCTGAGCAAATCTTGTTGATCACCTGCATCGCTACGGGTTCACCTTTCAAGCTTTTGCAGGATTGAAGTCGTACTTTGCCCTGGCACCAGAGGGGCCAAGGCAAGTCTGCCACCGTACGAGGCGACAAACTTGCCGCCCACCACCTTTGATTCCTTGTAATCCGCCCCCTTCACCAGCACATCCGGTCTGATCGCCTCGATGAGGCGAAGCGGCGTCTCATCGTCGAAGACCAGCAGATGATCGACGCATTGAATCTCACTGAGCGTGGCGATCCGCTGGTACTCCTGATTGATCGGACGATCGGCTCCTTTGAGGCGACGGATGGATGCGTCGCTGTTGAGTCCCACAACGAGTATGTCACCCTGCGATTTGGCGTAGCGCAGCAGTGCCACATGTCCGGCATGGAGAATGTCGAAGCAGCCGTTGGTGAAGACGATTCGCCTGCCATCGTTGCGATGGCGAGCCAGTTCTGCAAGAAGATCGTCAAGTTGCCGCAGCTTGCCACGATGATGACTGTGCTCGTGATGTAGTGCCGACCGTATCTCGTGCAGATGTATGGGGGTGACACCAAAGCGTTCCACCTTCAGGCCCGCCGCGTAGTTAGCCAGCTGCACGGCCATTGGCCACGGCAGGGCGTTGCCAATGGCACAGGTGATAGCCGCAACGAACACATCGCCCGCACCGGTCACATCGTAAACCTGTCTGGCTCTGGTGGGAACGGCGATGGTCTTTCGGCCACGTTCGATCAGAAGTGCACCTTGTTTGTCGAGTGTCATGACCAACACTTGCAGTTGATTCTTCAGCAGCAATTGACGGCCCAGACGTGACAGTCCTTCGGTGTCGTGCGGAACCGTGTCAATGCCTAGTGTGGCCAGCACAGTCTCCATGCGATTGGGCGTGATCGCAGTAGCACCTCTGTACTTGGCATAATCACGTATCGCAGCAGGATCGACAATGACCTTGATGCCTTTGGATTGGGCCAGTTCGATGAGCGTAGCGCAAAGTGAAGGAGTCAGCACGCCTTTGTTGTAGTCTTCCAAGCACAGCACATCACAGGCTCTCAGGGCTTTGCGTGCATGACTGAGCAACTGCTTTTGGAGCTTGGCTGTGAGCTCTTCGCATCGCTCATAGTCGATGCGGAACATCTTTTGAGGATGGCGATGCTGGGCTAGGCCGATGATATTCTGCTTGACCGTGGTGGTCCGGTCGGTGGACAAGATCATGCCTTGCGTGTCGCAGCCCGCCTTGCTGAGTTGGTCGATGGATTCCGATCCGGCAGGATCGTTGCCCACGCAACCCAAGCACGTGACCTGACAGCCCATAGCGCGTATACACAAGGCAACATTGGATGCGCCTCCCGGTCGGTTTTCCTCGCGCACCACAGCAAGCACCGGCACCGGGGCATCGGGACTGAGCCGGTCGGCGTTGCCGAAGGTGTAGCGGTCGAGCATGAAGTCGCCCACCACCGCCACTCGGCAAGACCGCCATTGCTCTAGTGCCAGGAGCACATCATTCATCTGAACTCATCTCCATTGAATCGCC
>JAWXCH010000126.1:0-2788 GCA_034440595.1 Planctomycetota bacterium
TCGTGTGACGGCTTCGATCACTGCCTTAGGACGGTGGCCAAGGATCAGCCGACCGTAAGCCATGTTCAAATCGATGTACTCGTTGCCATCGACATCCCACAGGCGGCTCCCTTCGCCACGATCTGCGACCAGCGGCAGATGGTAGGGAAGCACGCGCATTGAGCTGCTATCACCGCCGGCGAGGCTCTGTCGAGCGCGTTTTAACAGACGTGCTGACTCACTTTGCGTCGTGCTAGCAGATGAACTTCCGTTGAGTGACCCATTCATGTGAGTAGCCCCAAAAGATGGAGGGTTAACAGTTTCTCGCATTTCCAAAATTCCTCAGTGTTCTCGTCTTCAAAATGCCTGTCTTACCTCACCTACCGACACCACCCGGGACAACATCCTAGTTCCCCAAATGCACTAAGTCAACCAGTCAACGCAATCGGTAAAGTCGGGTGTATTATTACTAAAATGGCAGCCAGACGACAGGGATCGCTAGAGTGACGGTTTGCAATCGACAACCTCAAATTCCCGCTTAATACTCCGAATAATTTTGCTGACAGCCGTCTCGCTATCATGCGTCCAAAGCACGCTCCATTGCCGGTCTGCGGCCTCGCCCATCAGCCGGGCCTTTTGTCGCCGGGTGACCAGCAAAAACGTGTCATAAGCCAAGCACCAGAGCTGCCGTGCATGGCGGGTCGTTGGACAGAGGTCGCTGGGATAGATCGCCCCCTGTCCCTCTGATTCAAACAGCAAAGCGAGGTGGCCACGCGTGTGACCCCCGGTACGGATAGCTGTCAGGCCGGGCACAATCGTGGCTCCGTCGTCAATCAGCTCCAGGTTGTTCAAACGTTGAAGTGGAACCAGGTTGTCTTGTGGATAGGCCGCCAGCAGTTCCGGTAGGCGGCTTGTCGCGTCCTCCCACTCCAAGCGACCTACCACATGCCTGGCATTGGGAAAGGTCAGTACCAGGTTGCGCCGGTCGTCGTACGAAGCCACTCCGCCAGCGTGGTCAAAGTGTAGATGGCTTAGGACGACGGTGTCGATTTGCTCTTGCGCAACTCCAAGCTTCGCCAGGCTATCAACAATTGGGCAACCCTCTTCCAACGCATATGCCTTGCGGTCGAGCAGCGAGTACTTCCCTCCGTAACCAGTATCGATCAGTACCGTCTGGGCACCGTCTCGTGCCAGCACGCAGTTATTCCGCAAGCGAATACGATTGAGCTCGTCGCTCTGAGCGATTTTTTGCCACACCGTTTTCGGAACGACACCGTATACCGCGCCGGCGTCAATTGAAAAATCGCCGCCGCTAACGGTGTCGAGTTGCCATGCGCCAAGATTCATCCAGTGGTTACCGTCCTTGGAATGGGTAGGGACCACGCTCGCCACGGTCCAGTGCCGTCTGCCCGACCAGGGCGTCATGCGATCGGAAAACCTGATCGATAACCTCGAGTTCATTGTCGCTGGATGTCGGCCGCTCAGCCATTGAAAACAGACGTTCAGCCATTCTTAGAGCAAACGGGCTCTTAGTCGCCAGAACTTGCTCGATCCCATCTAGCTCCCGGGGACGCGGTGTTCTGGTTTGACCAGTAAGTAGCTGTTGGAGCGAGTGGCCGACAAAGTACTCCGCTATATCGTGCTTGGCATTGAGCGTGCGCTGCGTATTCATACGGGCAAATGCCGCCTGTTTTGCAGTGTCCAACAAATTGTTCGGCGTGGCCAATTCGTCGACTAACCCGATAGCAAGTGCGTCGCGTGCCGGTAGCATTACACCGCAATAAACCAACCATTTCGCCAGTCCGAATCCCAGAAGCTCGCTTGCACGCAGGCCTCCTTGCCACCCCGGCACAAGTCCCAGCCCGGTCTCTGGCAAGGCGAGGGTGGCCCCCATGGTTGCAACGCGGTAGTGGCAGGCGAGAGCCAGTTCCAGACCGCCACCGATGGCGCTGCCATTAAGCGCCGCAACCACTGGCTTTGGGCAGTGGCTGATCGCACGGAAGCACTCGGCACCTTCCGCAGTGAATGCCAATAGCCGATCAAACTCGCCACGCTGGATCGAATTGATAAAGAAACGGGTGTCTGCGCCACTGGAAAAAGTGCTTCCCTCGCCGGTGATCACTACGGCCCCCACCGAGTCGCTTGCGACCGACCAGTTGATGGCTTCATGGAGTTCGTAAATCACGGCCGGATTGAGCGATTGCTTCGCACGCCGCCGGCAAATGCGCACCACTGCGACGTTCCCCTCCAGGCTAGTGACGACTAGCCTTCGGAGCGGTTGCGCCGGGTTGAGATATGTTTTCTGCGGTGATGGTGCCAATTGAATCATCGATCCGAGCTTAGAAACTATCGCGGTGCCACGGCCATTTGACCTTTGGCCTCGGCACGGCTGACATGTTCAACAATCATGCGCGGAGTCGTTACCGCTGCCGTTGCCAAGGAAGGAAGGTTAAACTGTCGGCTAAGCTGAGTTAGCATCTCGGCGATCTTCAGACCATCGATGCCGAGATCAATCTCAAAATCACCATCCAGGTCGATTACCGATCTCGGGTAACCGGTCTGCTGCATCAAATACTCAGTAATAAACTCTTCCAGGCTTCCCGCAGTGGTGGCGCCTTGGGTAGTTTCTGCCACTGGCTCCGAAGCACCGCCGGCGTTCGCTAGAAGATAGTCCCGAACTGTTCGCAGCGTGGGGAACTCGTCCAGGCTCAGGTCACTTGATGCCTGCACATCAAAATACTCACCCAGTTCGCCAAAGAGCTGCGCTTTCTTAATGCTGTCGATACCGAGATCCGACTCCATATCCGCA
>JAWXCH010000127.1:0-2576 GCA_034440595.1 Planctomycetota bacterium
CCTCATGAGAAAATGTACATCCTAGCTAGGGCCGATATCGGTCCCGGCCTTCAAGCGGCGCAATCAGCTCATGCCGCTTTTCAAATTTCAGCTGAGTATCCCCAAGTGGTCGAAGACTGGCTGAAAGATTCAAGCACAATTGTGCTGCTGTCTGTTGACAGCGAAGATCAGTTGTTGGAATGGGCTGACGTATGCCACAAGGAACGGGTCACCTATCTCCTCGTGAGAGAACCCGATCTGGGGGACGAGCACACGGCGCTGATCGTGCCTCCGTCGCATGTCGGCCCAAGATTTTCTGAGCTACCATTGCAAGGCGAGGTGGTTGTAGTGGTATAATCAGAGAAACATTCCGGGGAGAAGCGGCCAATCGGTTGCAGGCTTGTAGAAGTTCGAATCTTCACCCCGGAGCCAGCCTCGGCAGGGAATTCGCTATCAAGGAACGTGTAGCGGAAAGCCCTCTTTGATGTGCAGGTCATCAGCCGAGGACCATGCCAGGGTCCCCGTACGGCGGGACTAGGAGTTCATTACTCGCCCTGGCTCCATGCCTGAATAGTGTAGTAGCTGCACGCTCGACTCTAACTCGGGAAGGACCGGAGCGTAACCGGATCAGGCTCAACATGGCGGGATAGTGTATGGGCACGCCCTACTCGGCGATCGAGCTTAAGGGAAGAGGTTCCGTTCGATTCGGTCTCCCGCTACTCCGATAAGTACCCACGGAGATTGTCGTGGAGATGGTGCTATACGTGGCTGAATGCGAGTTTGATGACCTGGCGGCATTCATGGCCGATCAATCACACGATCCAAGTTTTGCCGACATAGCCGACGATGAGCAAATCCGTTCGAGGCTGCTTGATGACCTAGCGGCCACGCGAGAAATCGCAGGCATGACGCAGCTCGAAGTCGCGAGTCAGATGGGGACCACCCAGTCCGCAGTGTCCGAACTCGAAGCTGGTGAGAGCGATCCACGGCTTTCCACCCTGCAGCGCTACTCGCGAGCCGTTGGTGCGAAGTTGCACGTCGCCCCCTCAATGACTAATCGAACCAAGGTCCGACAAGCGGTTGGCCGCCTGGTGGCGGGCGCTTGTTTTGCGGATGAAGAAGTTTGTTCTGGCGCGCCCGTCAACAGTGAGGGGCAGCGTGTCATCATCCCTGTCGCGGACGATGAGCTGCTCATCGATGTGTGCGGTCTCGTTCGGCAGGCCGGCGGCGCAGCGCTGGTCGTAGCGGTGAACCTCGAACTGTCAACTCCTCACGATGTTTACCTCATCCACAGGGTGAGCAGTGCGCCAACAAGGCCCCTCAATGACTAATCGAACCAAGGTCCAGGTCGCCACGGATGACGACGTTAGATCCGCGGTGCGGGATAGCCTCTCGGGGTTGGGGTTGACGTTCGATGAGTTACAGGCGCAGGCGGAAGCGGATCGTTTCGACAGCGACCTCGCGAGGCGGACGTGGTTGGCAATCGCAGACCTTGCCGCTTACGCCTGACCCACCGACTTTATAATCAACTCTTCAGCTGTGAAGTTCTTCCCGATCGCTGCAGAATAGGTTGCCTTCAGCGGGCGAATCGAGTCTCGTTTGTATAGTTCGTGTATTTCTGGAGCGTTGTCATAGGACAAAAGCCAATCGTGCCCCTCATGTAGCAATGCTGCCAAATTCTCGTGATCGCTTTGTGTCAGATAGTGTTGATACATCGTCTTCCCCCGCATATAATACGGTGGGTCGACATAAAAAAAGGCGTCTTCCATCCTGGCTTTATCGATGACGTCTCGGAAATCGAGCTGCGTTACCGTGAGCCGGTCACGGAAGAGTTCCGTTGTGTCCTGTATTTGCCGGACAAGATATTCTTGCCGCCACTCCGCATCGATCTTCCATTTTCCTGTTTGATTCCATCCGCCGACCGGCGACGTGTGAGACTTTCCGCTATAAGCAGTCCGGTTCAGGTAGATCGCAGCGAAAGCGTCGTCGACCGTAGACAGTTCTCGGAACAAATCGGTAGTAGCGGTCGTGGAGAGGATACGATCACATAAGGCATCAACGTTGCCGGTAGCAACCAGTTGCCAGAACGCAGCGATCTTCGAATCCAGATCGTTCAACCATATCAAACGATCTGGATCTCGTTGAGCTACGGCGATACTGACACTGGCGCCACCGCAAAACGGTTCACAAAAAAGTGGACCCGGGGGGACGTCGTCAAGGAACAGATTGACGAGCTTTGACTTCCCCCCCGGATACCTGAAAATGTTTAGCTTCAAGGGGTAAGCCAGAAGGGATCGGCTTTTCCTTCAGCGACCAGTTCCAGAGTCTTCAGGTTTGTTTTTTCGGGCCATTGCTCTCTGAATGGGACACAATGCCCAAAAAAATCCGAGTACCATGCCCGATGTCCACCCCTACTGGCATGGGGACCGTCATGACCGGCTCGGAGGCAGCAGTGCCACGACCGAGGTTTCGCCACGGACGCCCTCAAACCGCCGAATGTCAAAGCGATACTCTGACATGCGTTTGGGTGTCCGGGGTCGATAAGGTTATCGATCGGGATCTTCTCTTTGCGTCCCGATGACTGGTTCTTCATGAGC
>JAWXCH010000128.1:0-5232 GCA_034440595.1 Planctomycetota bacterium
CACCAAGCTTCTGGGGCGCAAATCCGGCCACTGTCTCGATTTTCATTGAGGGTGGTCCGGTCGCAGGTACCCGAGTGCTGGGCAAGGAGGAACAATTGGCATTTGACCTCTTAAACGATTTCGACGCCTCGCAATTGAGAGCAGCTATTACGTCTGAAAAAGCTCCGGCCGAGTATCGTGCGGCGGGACAACCGCAGCCACCGCACTCTGCGCCCGAAGGTTTGGCCGCGGCCCAAATGAGCGACGCACAAAGGAAAACTCTGCTGTCCTTATTAGAGGAATACAATTCACATCTTCACCCCAGCTTAGTGCGCGAACGAATGGCAGAAATTAACGCTGCCGGCATCGACCGCGTGTATTTTTCTTGGGCCGGCGCGACGAAGCCCGGAGTCGGGCATTACTATCGAGTGCAAGGTCCAACATTCGTGCTGGAATTGATTAACACCCAGTCTGATCCGGCAGGCAACCCGGCAAATCACATTCATTCGGTGTGGCGCAGTCTGCAAGGAGATTTTGCTGTGCCTGTTGTCGAAGCGAAGTAATGAAGTATGCCGCTTTAAGCGATTAGTCACCTCGGGAACCTTAAGAAACGCAAATGCCCATCAGCGTTAAGTTAGGCTGATGGGCAACGCATAAGCGGAGAGGACAGGATTCGTTTTATGCACGATCCTAACCTCTCATGCTTTTAGAGCTTGCGTCACTAAAGCGTTTCGCGCTTTGGATTTGCGCCTGGTCATCTGTGGTCACCAGTGGCCAGGAATTCTCACCTTCGGACAGCTTGTTTGTCACACTGTGACAAACATTTCTCGAACTCGGGACCTCAGTTTTTCAATGAGGTCCCCTAATGTTTATTTCATTGTGTTGCGAGCTATTGTCAGTGCTTTCGATCAGCCTTTTAGTCCTAGCTCCCGCCGTCATCATCAACTCGCGTGCCGACGGAGTGCTTCAAAGGCTAACGCGTGAGGAAATTGAAGAACGGACTGCCCATCAGGTAAACGAACTGTGGGCTTGGTACCGCTTGCAGTTGAGCCCCGAAACGGCACTCGGTACTGGCACTGCATACGCCAGATTCTCTACTCGCCAGCAGGAATCGGTCGTCGATCAACTCCGTAAATGCCTTGAGCACGCAGTCCAGCTTAAGATCTACATTTCGCGTGAGCACGTATTTTACGACCTAGCAACGTCCGGGAGGAAAACTCGTCGACCAGGACTTATGCAACTCGAGGCGGTACTCCGCGCGAAGAAAGTCAAAACGCTACTACTGTTTTCGACCAGTCGGCTATTCCGCCGGACATATATGACTCTAGCGTTTGTCGATCGTGCACATACGAGTTGGGGAATTCGGTGCATTTTTGTAGCCTCGCACGTTGACACGGACGATCGTGAGCAGTGGCAGATGCTTCTCACCATGCACGCCATGGTCGACCAATTTGTAATCTCAGTGCATTCGCACAATGTTCGCGCTGGCCACGAAGGAGCCTTCGAGAGACGTCATGTGTTTGGCACGATTAGCTATGGATTTTTTGGCGAGATCTTAGTCGGCGAATTCACACCCAAAGGCAAACCACGTCGACTTCTTAAGATCGATCCGCAAACGGCGGAGACGGTTCGAAGGATTTATCGTTTGTTTGTTGTAGAAGAACGCGGCCTCAAAGAAATTGCGCGGATATTGAATGCAGATTCGTCAGTGCAGCTTCCGAGGCTATGCCGCTCCGGGATTTGGACAGACGACTCCGTAAGAAGAGTATTAAAGAACACTCGCTACCGTGGTCTGTGGCAATACGGCGTCACTGAGTCGCGGTTTCTTCCAGAAGAAGATTATGTACGCCAAATACCACGACTAGAACCCACTAGGCAGGCTCAAATTGAAGAACTTCGCATCGTTGACGACAGCATATGGTTCGCAGCAGCACAGCTTCTTGCGGAGAATGATCACGCGAATGCTGGTCGTAAGCCGGCAGACAGCAACCATGCCATCAGGCCCAAATCCCTTAACGGACTTCTATTTTGCGTAGAGCACGAACGGCCACTGGTCGTCGCCGGAGCTAATGGGCGAATGATGATTTGCCCAGTTTGCCAATTGCTGCCGGCCATAGAGCGACAATTGGTTAGTTGGCTAAATCGAAGAAATGCACTGGACTTAGTATGCAGGGAACTGGCGCGGAGGATTCTTCAAGATGAAGAGCTGATCAAGCTGGTTATTGATGCGTGCAAACGCGAGGCTGAATCAAATCAGCAAGCCACTTGTGGAGATGTGACCGGACTTAAAACCAAGCGGGACAAACTTCAGAGAGCGATCGACTGCGCAATGACGAACGTCGGCGAGGCTGACGAGGACAAAGTGGCAACTGCTCGGTTCATCCGCGAGAGGCGTGTCGAGAAGGCGCAGGTTGAGGCCGAATTGAGCAAGCTAACAGCAGCGCGCAAAACAAAAGTCGAAATTCCATCGAGCGCCGACGTCCGTCGCCTGCTAAAAGATTTGGCGCAGCTCCTGACTGACGCCGGCCAAAGTGAAGATGCATCCGAGAGAGCCGTTCTTCGGCGTCTCATCAAGGAGCTGACAGGCGGCCAGATTATCGTATCGCAACAAGGCGAACGTAAGCGCCAGCACGGATGGTTGCGTGGCACGTTTCAATTGCGGCTGTTGAAGACTACCGTCAATCGAATATCGGATGGCGCCATCGTGTGCAACGACGAAGGCGTCGAAGTGACGATTGATTTCAAGCGGCCGCTCTCAATCGACGCTAAGGCCGAGATCGCATGGCAAATGAATCAAGACCATAAGCGCCATGCCGAAATTGCTGAAGTGCTTCATTGTTGCGGCAGCTACGTCACGCGCCTGTTGAAATATTATGCAGAGAAATATGGCCTCAAGTGGGTCGATGGCCGTAGCCTCAGATTGAATTTTCCACCGCAAACTCGGGAGCCAGCGCTCTTCAAACGGATCGTCGACTCCGTTATGGAAATGTACAACAGAGACTTTTTAGAAGGAGAGATTGCCCAACAATTGAGTGTGAATCGTACCACCGTGAAAAAATCTGTCGACTGGTACCACACCGAACATAATTTGAGACCTGAAAACGGTCGCACCCGCGCCGGGCGCATCAAGCGGGAAAGAAATCGCGTAGTCGCTCCAACTTAACGGCAGCTGCGAACTGGAAACCTTCTTGAAAGGCCGGCTAATCGCCGGCCTTCTTTTTTGGATACGACTTTATCACGAACATCCGAACGCACAATGGTCAACACTGAGAGCAACTAATGAATACGCGTATTAAGCAGCAACGAATCGAAGTCCGTTCTGAGGCGAACGAACGGTCGACTTCCGGTAACGAGGGAACAGTCCATCGAACACGAGTAGCACAGTTGCTTGGGAAGCTCCTTTTCAAGCGATGGCAATCTGAGAAGCAACTTAATAACGAGTACAAAACAAAGCCCTGATAATTGTTTTAAATCGCCGAAGCGTCTTACTTCAGCATGTAATCCACGTCTCGCATTAGCGGGACGGTTGTGTCTTCATCACGACCGTCCCCGTGGGCGGTCTCACACCAAAACGAGGTCGTCCATGATTATGACCAGTAATTCCGTTGTGCGTCGTCAAGTCACGTGGCAAGAGCAATTTGTCGCGATGTTGCCAGAGATCGAGAGGCTACTTCGCATAAGCTTTCGAAATCTCGCTCCGGAGGCTCGTGTCGACGCACACGAGGAAGGAGTAGTTCACTGTCTATTAAGTTATGTTCGCCTCTTCGAACAAGGTCGCGCGGAAGTCGCGACACCGTCCAGCCTCGCGTGGTTCGCCAAGCTCCAGGTGCGCCGGGGCCGCACCCCGGCGTGCCCCATGACCTGCCGCGAGCCACTATCTCGTTACGGGCAGCTGGGCAAGGGAATCAGAGTGGTGCGGCTTCACCACGGCGATTTTAGCGACGATACGTGGATCAATGACGTCATCGACAGCGGGTCGACGTCGATCTCCGACCGCGTCGCCACCAAGCTTGATTTCGTCGCCTGGCTTGGTTCGCTCTGCCAGCGGACCCGACGTATTGCCATGGATTTGGCGCGGGGAAACGGCACTCGCGATGTCGCCCAGAAGTATCGCTTGTCCCCGGGCCGCATTTCGCAATTAAGGCGCGAACTGCATAACTCCTGGCAGCTGTTCCAGGGAGAGCCGTCACTGCTCGAGCCTCGCTAGCATTTGACGTCGTCATTTTGACGCTGCGTGCGCTTCTTCCCATTAAAGACATCTCTAACCAACAATCCCAGGAGAAAATTGAACTATGCGACAACGATTCCAGCGGCGCGTTCTTCGTGTGTTGGCGTACGTCCGCCATGCCGGTCGCACTCATATTTGGAGGCCGCTTCACGTACGGGGCCGCGGCTGCCGTAAGCGGCGCGCACGAGGCTGATTACCGTGTCCCGTCGAATGCGAAGTTGTCTGCGGCGTCTGCACATAGTCGAAAGCGCCTCACGTCAAGCGTGGTGTAATCTCGCACAGCTGGGGCGAAGATGGTGTGCTAAATCCCCGGCCGAAATGTGTCATAAATAATTGCGGCACTTAGGCTTTCAACGTCGTCAACGATGCCGCTTTTGCATCCGCTGCGGATGCCAGCGCTAAGGCGCGTATCTAATCGAACCCGAAGTGTTCGTCCGTTAGCCCAGGAGGTGAATCTTGCTGACCATTGCTCTGGTCACTGCGTTGTCGTGTGCGCTCGTCGCGACCGTGTTCGCGCTTGCCCGCGAGATGCGATTGCGGCGGGCACTGCAGCGGCTGTTAACCGTCATTCTCACTCGATGGAGGGCTCATGTTACGCCAACTCAAAAATCTGACTCCTTGGATCCTGATCGCGATTCTCATCGCGGGCTGTGATGACCGAGCGACGCGCATCGCCCGCGAAGCGGCCGATCGCCAGGCTCAACAGAACACCAGCATGGCCGATCTCAACAGGGAAGTTGCCAGCGGCACCCGTCAGCTGGTCGAAGCCGATGCCAAAGCGCGTCAAGAGATGATCGCCGTCCACCGCGATCTTCAGGCCGAACGGGGGCGTATCGATACGAGTCGGGATGCCTTGGAGCATGAGCGGCACGAGATCGCTACCCAGCATCGCACAGAATCCTTATTAGTGCCGGCGCTCGGAATGTTGGGTGGGCTGCTCGTCGTGGCGTTGGTACTGGGCTTTTGTTGGCATGCCGTCGTGTCGTCCAACCCCAGCAGTTCGTCGGACGCGCAACTCAACGAGC
>JAWXCH010000129.1:0-6478 GCA_034440595.1 Planctomycetota bacterium
AAGCTGTCGTAGGGGGGTGGGAGACAACCCTAAAAAGTTTGAACCCGGGGGATGTCGTCTTTTGCGATCCACCTTATTCCGATGTTCACTACAGCCGTTTCTATCACGTTCTAGAAACATTGAGTCGCGGGTTGCCCGTGTTGGTTTCTGGAACCGGTCGGAATCCACCATTTGCGGAGCGCCCTCCCTCCAATTTCAGTCGAAGATCGAGCGCAAAGCTTGAGGCAAAGAACCTAGTGCGCTTGGCTGCAGATGGGGGCCTACGAATGGTGATTACATTTCCAGTCACGCCGCAAAGTAACGGTCTGTCAGCGGCTGCCTTTGCGCGAGAGGCGCGACGCGTCTACCGGTACGTAGAGTTGGAGGAAGTCCATTCTGTTTTCAGCTCACTGGGTGGCAATGGTGGAAATGGGTTGCGTCCGGCCCGCGAAAAGAGAACCGAACGAATAATTTGCTGCTATCACTGACTGCTGCTGCGTCCGCAACTACTGCGTCACCTTGACTTAGGACTCCCGCAGCCCCCGCCCCCCGCCACTGGCCGGACGGGACGGGACAGCCAGCGCGAAACTACATTCGAACGCCTCTACGCCGCCACATGCTGCGCAAGATCGGCGGACACGCGGATACCAGCGCGCGCGAGAACGCTGCGGAGCTCGAAAGAGATATGAGCCTCCAGGAATGGGCCTTCACAACCCTAGACGTCATCACTGATGGTGTCCCGCATCCCCATGACCAACCCTGCAGATGACTTCTAGAACTCCGCCTTTAACGGCTCCGACAATTGCCTTATTGCGCTACTCTGGCCGGAATCCCCGGTACCTCGAGTAGCTTCCCTGCGTGGGTGAGACCTTGGTCTCTTCTTGCCTCGGATACTCCGATCAGCGACTATTCAATCATCGCAAGCGTTCGAGGCCGCCGAAGGTCATATGGTGCCACTCGAGATAGACCCAGGGTGGAGAATCTTGCCAGCTATTTGGAGACGTGAGTGTGCATTGTTGATGTTTTTGGTGTGCAGTCCAATTTCTCTCGATGAGAAGTCGGTGAAGCAACTCATTTCCGTACTCGAAACTAGGATTGCAGATGGCATCACGACCTTTGTTGAGTTTGGGGAACTGCTTGGCGAATTTCCCGCAGAGCGAATTGTTCAAGACGTAGATCAGTGCTCAACGGACAAGTTTCGGTACAGCGGACTCGCGCTACGAGACTCTAAAAATGTGGTTTGTCGTCGACTGGGAATCGCTAAATCAGGGCTTGCAACAAGCCGTAGTCCGTTTGCAAAATTCCTGATCGCTTAGGAAGTGGCGATGAAAATACTAGAGCACGTAGCGTCCTTCAGCAGGTTCTTACGACAAAAGTTTTCTACTGTCCCCATACTAGGACCGTTGGTTTACAGCAGCGCTTCGCACCACAAAAATGCAGCAAAAGATCTGTGCGTAATACTGACTTTCGCAACGGCAACATTTTGGCTCACGGCATTACTCCTTTTGATTAACAAGGACGCACGCGCGATCGGGTACTGGGGCATGTTGCTGTATACAGTTCAATCGGGAGAGCTATTCATCTTCTCCGTGGGTTTCATCGGCCCTATCCTTTTGTTGGCGTTGAATGATCAAAAGGGACACAAGGAGTTTCCTGGTCGTGGATCTCATGTCGTCGCGCTCATTGTCGTTGGCTTTGTCGCAGTGGGTTTTCATTCACAGATACGTGCGCAAATCTTTCGGGGAACGTTCGACGAAGCGGACCTAAGCTTTGGATTCACAGTATCTATCTACATCGCCTGTGCCGCGGTGCTCCTACGATATTTAGCCATGGTTTATAGGCAATCTACCTTCGACCCCGAGGTAGAGATTAAGGCACCAGAAGCCAATTTTGCGAACGAATACGTTCGCAAACATGAAGCTGGCGATAGACCATGAAATCACAAAGCATCCTGTACGAACCGTTTTCGATCACTCTTCCTTGTATTCGAGTTGAGCAGCCGTTGGGCGCGTTTTTTATTGCGTCAATCGATGCTGCTGTGTTGCGACAGATTACCTTCAGCGATATTAGGAAGATGTCGGGCGACCGAGAACTTGATACGTATCTGGGCATTCAACGGGAGCTGGATCCTAAGCGCGTGAAAGACATTCAGAAATATGTGACGACCGTAGATGCATGCTTTCCCACGTCAGTAATTTTGGCGGTTGAGGAGCGCTGCGCGGAATTCGATACGGAGAAGAGTACGTTAACCCTTCACTCCGTCGCGGCCGATGACGGAGAAGGGCGGGTAACTCGAATTGAGATTGCCAAAGTGCTGGACGGACAGCACAGAATTGAAGGCCTCAAAGACTATGCGGGGGGCGTTTTTCAAGTCAACGTGAGCATCTTTATCGATATGGATGTTGCGAATCAAGCATATCTATTCTCTACGGTCAACTTGGCCCAGACCAAGGTAAAGAAGAGCTTGGTCTACGACTTGTATGAGTACTCCCGCTCAAGAAGCCCACAAAAATCGGCACACCACATTGCAGTTGCGCTTGACCAACTACCGACGAGTCCGTTCTATAGGCAGATAAAGCGATTGGGTTCCGCCACTCCCGGCCGCAAAGGGGAAACGCTCACCCAGGCGACATTCGTAGAAGCTGTAATGGACCTAATTTCTACAGATCCTGTTTCCGATCGAGACCTTTATAAACGAGGCAAGGTTCCGCGACATGCAGGCCAAGCAGAAAGTAGGAAGCTCATATTTCGGAACTTGTTTATCGATGAAGAAGACTCTACGATAGCGGACATTCTCCTCTCTTACTTTACTGCAGTTCGCGGTCGGTGGCCGTTGGCGTGGGACAACCCGGAAAATGGATACATGCTCGCTAGAACCAGTGGGTTTCGGGGCCTAATGCGATTGCTACGACCTTTGTATCTCAAATCCGTTGATGCGATTGGCGAGGTGCCCCAGTCATCAAAGTTTACTGAGCTGCTAAACCGCTCTCGCCTCGCCGACGAGGAATTTGTGGTCACAAAGTTTTTGCCCGGAACCGGTGGCGAATCGCGATTATTCAACAGCTTACTTTCTGAAATCTTGCCGGATTCGCAACGCCCCCTTTCTGAGAGCGAACAGCTCTAATTGTTGCCTTCGGTGAGCTTTCTTGAACATGGCATGAGCTCAATCTGACTAGGGAGTTCGTGCGCGACACCATGCTCCTAGAGCTTGATCATCTTGTTCGAAAGAGGATCAAGTCCATGGACGTAGCCATTGCAATGTGTTCAACGATCGGCGTCGTCGATATTGAGACGCCCGACCTAGCCAAGGTCCTCACTGCGGCCCGGGCCAAAGTTGAGGTAACTACGGATCGATTTATTCATTACCGCGATGGCGAGCTACAGATGGTCATGATCCTGCGGGAGGCCAACGCCGCGTCTGTAGTGAAGGTGGCAAGAAAGTAAGGGATCGGCGATCAAACTATCTGGATCCGGCGAAAGCGCTTCGGTACCTTGCAAGCTGAGCTGCGGCAGTTGCCTTATTGCGCTGCTTGGGGCGGTATTTGCCTACTTCTGAGCGGATTCTCTGCAGCGGTGAGACCTTCCCCTTTCTTGCCTCCGATACGCCGATCGGCGACTATGCATTCAACACGCGAGCGCAAGTGGCCCGCCGAATGCCTCGAGGTGCCGCCCAGGCTCGACCCAATGTTGAAATCGCGCAAGCTATTTGGAGGTGTGAGTGTCCATTCTTGATATTTTGCGGGCGCAGCCGACGCTTCTCGAAGAGAAGTCAATTAAGCAACTCATTTCTATCGCGGGAAATGGAAAACTCACCGATGGCAGCACGACCTGCGCTGAATTTAGGGAATTACTTGGCGAGGTTCCGGCAGAGCGAATTGTTCAGTATGCAGACGAGTGCCTGAAGGAGGGGTTTCAGGACAGCGGACTTGCGTTGCAAGACATTATCAATGAAGTTGGTCGTCGGCTTGGTTTTGGGGTGACGTACGGACGTTACCGCGGTAGGACTGGAGCCATCGGCAATGACGGTCTTTGGGAATTGCCAAACGGGCACAAGATTGTCGTAGAGGTCAAAACGACGGATGCCTACCGAATCGACTTAAATGTCATCGCTGCATATCGTCGTGAGCTGGTGCTGTCTGGGGTGACTAGCGCTGAGGATTCATCCGTTTTGGTAGTTGTAGGTCGAACAGATACGGGCGACCTCGAGGCGCAGATCCGGGGCTCCCGCCATGCATGGGAAATGCGACTGATTAGTGTAGATGCTTTGGTGCGGCTAATGCTGCTTAAGCAATCTGTCGAAGACCCGGATGCCCTTCGAAGGATCTACGAAATTCTCATTCCTCGAGAGTTCACAAAGCTTGACGAGATTGTCGAGCTTGTATTTTCAACTGCGGAAGACGCCAAACAGGTCGACGACATCCTTGAGACTGACGATGACCAACTAGTTGTTGAGTCGGCGAAAGCCACTGAGACCAAGTTCGCACCGGTCGCATTTAACGCCCTCATCGCAGAGAATGTATCTAGACACCTAGGTACGCCACTTTTGAAGCGCACGCGAGCGTTATTCTCGTCGCCCGACGAAAGTGTTCGTGTCGTGTGCGCCGCCTCTCGAGCCTACACTGGGAAAGCACAACAGAACTACTGGTTTGCATTCCATCCGCATCAAAAGGAAGCACTGGAGGGTGCCCAACGCGGATTTGCAGCATTTGGATGTGGTTCGCCTATGAACACATTCCTGATACCAATGGAAACGTTCAACGGCTGGCTAGAGGGCATGAATATGACCCTCAAGGAAGAGCGGCCATACTGGCACGTGCAGATCTACGAGGAAGACGGCAAACCGACGCTAGTTCGGAAGAAGGGTGTTCCCCGAATAGATCTGACGCGATACCACATACCGGTTAGCGTCACCTAAGCCGTCGGACATAAGTAACTGTCAGATCAAATGACACAACAGACGTGAAACTCACTGTTAAGCGTCCGCCTTATGCCCGAGCGGGCAACACTTTCTTCACGCTAGGTCAGCCGTGACTTCATCGTTTTGTCGACCTCTACTAGTACGTGCCGACGGTACATCAGCGACGCTTGCTCCCATACCTCTCTCACAGAAGGATGGATGGAATTACAGCGAAGAGTGGCTCCAGCGCCTGCTGTATCTGCACCCTGAAATTTTGCCCATCGCCGAAATCGATAATTCATACTCAGGGCCAATCCCCTTGTGTATGGAAATGGACACGCCCGCTGGCCCAATAGACGCGGTATACATCACGCCAAGCGGTCGTTTGATTCTGCTCGAGGCCAAGCTATGGCGCAATCCTGAAGCGCGAAGAAAGGTCATTGGGCAGATTCTTGACTACGCCAAGGAAATTAGTCAGTGGAGCTATAGCCGCCTTGATGAGGCCGTTAGGCAGGCCCGAAAGAACGCCTCGCCTGAAGTACCCTTTCCAGGGATCGAGAAGTTGGTCGCTGAGCACGTTTCCGGATTGGTCGAACATCGGTTTAGCGATGCGGTTACAAAGAGCATGGGAAGGGGCGATTTTCTGCTCCTGATAGCGGGCGACGGCATTCGAGAGGGAGTAGGTGCAATCACGCAATTTTTGGATCGTAGCGGGGCCATGCACTTCACGTTTGGACTTGTTGAGTGCGCGATTTACGAAGGTCCCGAAGGAGGACATTTCGTCCAACCGCGTGTTCTTGCCCAGACAACCCTCATTCCGCGCACAATTTTCTTGCTAGGGGACAATCGGATATCGGAGCAGGAGCCTGTACCCGAGGAGGACCTTGGTGTGCCGGGTGTAAGTGCCGAGCTTCAGGAATCTCGGGCGAGGTATCAGCAATTTTGGAGGGAGTTCCTGGACCTGCTGCAGGTGGAGGAGCAACAGCCGGTATCGAAGCCGGCTACTTCAACTAACCAATATTTTTCAATGCCGCCAGGATCCAACGGATGGGTAAGCGCCTATCTGCAGCAATCAAAGGGACGCGCTGGCGTCTACCTGACTTTCGGAAAAGGCACCATCGGGGATCGACTGTTCTCGGCACTTGCGGCGGATAGGGCAGAAATTGATGCCGCACTAGGCGTGGCGGTGGAATGGACAAGCGCGGAGGGTGGTCGAGGAACTGTTTTGGCGTCGAAGAGCTTCCCCGGGATTCTCTTAGATGATTCTCGGAAGCCGGCGCAGGTATGGCTTGCGGACGTTGTGCCACGATTCGTTTCGGTTTTTCGACCGAGGATTGACGCGCTGTTACGCACTCGGCAAGTGTGACGCGTCCGCAAGGTGCATCGATTCATACCTTGGCGGATGCAAGTCCTTTCTGACTTGGCCAGGAATGGAGAATCCGTCTGAGAGTCTCTGCGCCACCTATGAGGGCTTCCCAGAATTGCATCGGCACTAGCAGTAGGGTGGCCTGTGATAGTTCGTGTCCTTGGTGGACGCAATGATAGGGCACGCAGGAGCTAGTCAAGAGCCGATCAAAATCATCGGCCGTGCATCATAAATAC
>JAWXCH010000130.1:0-11791 GCA_034440595.1 Planctomycetota bacterium
CAGGACGCCGACGCCGCCGACCTGATGCAGGATGTCTTTCGCTCCGTCGCCTCCGCCGTCGGGCGGCTGGACTACGACCCTGCCCGTGGGACGTTCCGTTCCTGGCTGTTCACTATTACCCGCAACAAGCTGAACACGTTTCTCGACCGCCGCCGCCGGCAGCCAGTCGGCACCGGGGATACCTCTATGCACGAGCGGCTAGAGGGGCAACTACCACAATTCGACGAGAATTCCTGGGAAACTGAGTACCAGCAGCGAGTTTTCGATTGGGCTATCGAACAGGTGAAGCCGAACTTCGGCGAGACCGTCTGGCAGGCCTTTTGGCAGACCGCCGTGGAGGGAAAAGGGGCACAGGAAACGGCAACCAAGTTAGGAATGTCCGTCGGGGCGGTATACGTAGCTAAGAGCCGGGTACTGGCTCAGATTCGGGAACAGGTCCAGGGAATCGATAACGAATAACTTTGGACGCGAGTAAATCGGGAAGTGAGTGAATATGAACAGTCAAACGGTTTGCCCTCCACCCACCACGTTGAACGAACTGCTGAGTGGCCAGTTGCGCGAGGAAGACTCGGCAACGGTGACCAAACACCTCGACACTTGCCAGGCCTGCCAGGTCACGCTGGAGCAACTGGCGGTCGGTGATACGCCGGTGATGCAGCCGCAGCGAGTTGCCGCTACCGAAAAACCCTCCTCCGATTCGGCCTATTGGCCAGCCGTCGAGAAGCTGCGCAGCCATCTGGCCGTGGCCGAGACACAAATGGGTGTCAGCGACGACACGGCCACCGATGATGACGATGAGGCGGGTGCGCTCGATTTTCTGGACCCTCCACAGGCACCCGGCAGCCTTGGCCGGTTGGACTACTTTGACGTGGTTGAAAAGGTTGGCCGTGGCGGCATGGGGATCGTGCTCAAGGCCTTTGACAATTGTCTGCACCGCTATGTGGCGATCAAAGTGTTACGCCCGCAAGCCGCTGCTGGTCACAATGCACAGCAGCGATTTATTCGCGAGGTCCGCTCGGCGGCGGCCATTCGCCACGAGAACGTGGTCTCGATCTACTACGTCGACGAAGTGCGAGATCAGTACTATCTGGTCATGGAGTTTGTCCCTGGCTTGTCACTGGAACAGCGGCTCAGCGAAGGGCGACAACTGGAGCTGAAGGAAATTCTCCGCATCGGCATGCAACTGGCCAATGGGCTCTCCGCCGCGCATGCACAGGGGCTGGTCCATCGCGACGTGAAACCGGCCAATATTCTGCTCGATGGAGACAAGATTAAGATCACCGATTTTGGTCTAGCGCGGGCTATGGAAGATGGCCACCTGACACAGACCGGCATGGTCGTCGGCACGCCGCAGTACATGGCACCCGAACAGGCACAGGGTCGCAATGTTGATCATCGCGCCGACCTGTTCAGCTTTGGCAGCGTGCTATATGCCATGTCGACTGGCAAGGCACCGTTTGGCTCGACCAGTACCATGGCGACGTTGCTAGCCGTGGTGCGAGACAACCCCAAGCCGATTCGCGAGATCAACCCCAACATTCCCGAATGGCTGGTCAACATCATTGACAAGCTATTGCAAAAAGATCCTGCCGATCGATTTCAATCGACGGAGGAAGTGAAAGAATTGCTCGGCCAGCACCTTTGCCATTTGAAGCTGCCTGACCGCGTGCCGATGCCGGTTGAACCGGCGGCCCCACGTTCTTGGACGAATGGCGTAGCCAGCTTCTTGGGAGGGATTTTTGGCAAGCCGGCTCCGACCAGTTCGACAGCAATTCGCGCCATGGAACCGGCATCCCTCCCTTCTCGTGCGACTCTGGAAGCGGGTACCGGCCCGATCTGCTCGATTGCGTTTTCCAAGAACGATTCGATCCTGGCGATGGCGCTGGACGACGGCACTGTGAAGCTGTGGGATGCCCCCGCGCGACGCGTTCGGGCAACACTGTCGGCACATCGTGCCCCTGTCTGGTCAATTCGGTTCTCGCCGGTCGGAGAGATGATGGCGACCGCCAGCGACGATGGCACCGTCAAGCTGTGGGACGCCACCACCTTCAAGGAACTACAAACGCTGAAACACTCTGGTGCCGTTCGCGCCGTTGCCTTTAGCCATGACGGCCAGCGACTGGCCACCGGCAACCGCGACGGTTCTGTCGGTATTTGGGATTTGCAAAGCGGCCAGCAGATTGTCACCACCGCCGGGCACGCAGGTGTGATCATGGATGTGGCGTTTTCGCCGGACGGCAAGACAATCGCCTCGGCCAGCGGTGACAAGACCGTGCGACTGTGGGATGCCGCTTCGGGTCTGGAGCAGGTGTCACTCTCTGGGCACGCCGGTGGTGTCTATTCAGTGGCCTTTTCGGCAGACAATCAGCGCGTTGCGTCGGGCGGCTGGGATAAACGTGTTCAGGTTTGGGACGCCGGGACCGGTGCCAAGGTCGCCACCTTTGCCGGGCACGAGCAAGATGTTTGGTCGGTCGCCTTTTCGCCAAACGGCCGGCACCTGGCCTCCGGTAGTGAAGACCGCACTGTGCGAATCTGGGATATCGTCACCGGCGAGACAGTCACCACGCACCGAGGCCATGCGGGCACGATCTACTCGGTCGCCTATTCGCACGACGGCCGCACAATCGCCTCCGGCGGGCGTGATGGCACGGTGAAGTTTTGGGATGCGGATTAATGTAGCAGGCACGGTCCCCGTGCCGTTAAGCCTATGGCATGCTGATGTAATTATCTCGCTAACGGTGCACTCTTCTCCTGCTCTACTTTCACCTGTTCTACTCTCTAGGGCGCAGCCCTGCCGGGGTGAAGCCGCGCAGCGAGCGGAACCCCGGGTGAACGCATCGTTTGAACATCCCCTCTCCCTGCAATAAGCATTGCCCTCATACTCGCGCATTCAGGGAGAGGGCAGGGTGAGGGCGACTGGAAACGGCATGATTTCCTTCCTTACTCGCAACTTCGCTATTGCACCTGCCTACGCCGCGCGGCGATACTGAGATAGTTGACTGCAATCTTATCTTCATTCAGCAACGGGGTGTTCTATGAGCAGGTTTCTAGCGTGCCTGATGCTAGCAGCGGTCGCGTCGTCCGCGTATGGCGACATTCGCATCGATTCGTTTGACAGGGAGTTCGACCGGATTGATCACATGCGTGCTGAGGTTGTCGGAAGTGCGGCAAAGGCCAAAGCCTTTCGAGAGTTAATTGCCAAGTACGCAGACGACCCACGGCGTGGAAAGGCTATGCTTCGGCTGGCCGCAATCTGCCGCGAAGGCGGAGTCGGCGAACGTGATGACAAAGGTGCTATGGCATGGAATCGCGAGGCAATGAATGTTTCCAAGCCTGGGTCCGATGTTTGGGCCGATGCAACGATGAGGGTAATGCAGAGTCTGCGGGAATCTGAGCAGTTCGAGGATGCGGAGAAGCTGGCTGTCGAATTCAAGAAGCATCGCAAGGATGTGCTTAGTCAGGCGCGAGCCAATATGGTGTTGCAACAGATTGCGTACGAGTCAGGTAAACTTCAACTTGCTTTCGATTACTGCTGCGAAATTATGGATGTGGATCCCAAGGGTATTTCGTACGTTGCGAAAACCGAAATGGATCTGCTCCAACAAGCGAGCTTATACGCAATGGTGTCGGTTTTGAAGAAAAGTGACGCACCTGACGCCAAGGTACTACTGGCAGACGTGCAAATGAAATACGGATATATTCTGTTATTCTCGCAATCTTCAAAAGTAGAATTGATCACGGAAGATAAGCCAACGGACTGAACTTCTAGCAAGGCGTGGATCAAAAAACGATCTTCATTCAACTCGGGGTGAACAATGAACAGGTTATTCGCGTGCCTGGTGCTAGCAGCGGTCGCGTCTTCTGCGTATGGCGACATTCTCGTTGATTCATTTGATAGAGAAGTTGGTCTCATCGAGCATCGGCGCAAAGCAGGAACTGACCGAGACGACCAGCTTGACGCATTCAGCAAGCTCCTTGCCAGAAATCCTGAACACCCGCGACGCGCCGAGGTGATGCTGAAGCTGGCCACGCTTTTCCGTCACCAACCTATTGGCGGCAAAGCGGATCTAGCAAGCGCAATGGACTGGTATCGCAAGGCGGCAGAAAATTCAAGGTCCGGATCGAGTGTATGGGCCGAAGCGGTCCTCGAACAAAGTTCTCTGTTGATGCAAGACAAGCAAATTGGGGAGGCAGAGAATCTGGCACTTGATGTCAAGAAGTATAGCAAGGATGTGCTAGATAGAACACGTGCTAATGAGAAATTGCTGTCGATTGCAGTAGATGCAGAAAACTTGCGACTCGCCTTACGATACTGCGATGAAATCATGGGTGCGGATATTAAGGACGCTGCCACAGCGACGCAATTAAGAATTAGTTCGAATCAGCGCGCCCAACTGTTCCATATGTATCTTGTACTGACATCCAGCAAGTTACCGGGGACAAAGAAATTGCTAGATGAACTGCGAGCCAAGCACGGCCGTATGTTGGCCCCGCTACAAAGACAGATCGAGGGGCCTAATCCAGGTGATGGCCCATAATCGGAATCTTCAGTGCTTTATGTTTGGATGAGTTTGCAGCCATCGTAGTTCTTATCTTCATTGAACCCTGGGTTGCGAAATTCTCACGCCTCTTTCGGCACTGAAAGGGACGTTCAAAGCAGTGCTGAAGAGCGCTTCCACACCCCCTACTTCTCCGCCCCAGCGCCAATCTGTATCGTCCCGGCGGCGAGGGGGGCCAGGCTGCTGATACTGAACTTGTTGGCCACCGATGTTGGCGCTCGATAAGCCAGCAAGACATAGTATTTGCTCTTGTCACTCGCTTCCGGTTCATGCACCCAGATTTCAAGGTCTTCGTCAACCTTTTCGGTTTTCACTTCGCCGTTCTGGACCTGTTTGACAGGAACATCTTTCTGACCGCTAGCGCTCATCTGTTTCCACTCAGATGTCTCGCCGTTCGGGCCGGTGGCGGTCACTGATTGCCAGCCGCCGCTGTCTGGAGACTCTTGCTTCACTTTGGCGGCGATCGAATTCAACACAAGATTTTTATTGAATTTCCCTTCCTCCACAGCCCAAATGGCACAGCTCACCGGCACAGTCGCTTTCTGGTCGTTTTCCACACGCGATTCCAGCGTGAACACAAAACCCGGTACTTGCTGCATGCTGGTCGGGCGCAGACGATTCGGTGCGATGGCCGTGCCCGGAGTGTCGGGATCGGCCGAAGTTTCCACGAGTGGCGTACTTCCTAACGCATTAGGCAAGCGAATTGCCACCGGCGTGTCGCCGAGCGTGGCCGCAGGTGCCAGAGCCAAATACCCTTCCGATTTTGCCGCGGCACTGACCGCCTTTTTGGCCTTCTCTTCGTAGGCAGCGGAGCCGCACCCGGCCAGAAAAAGAGCCAATGCCCCGCAGGCGATGGCGCGAAATGCTGTATTTTGAACCAGGAATCGGTACCGATCAGTCATAGTGAATTTCTCAAGGGAGCGTGCTATAGGACGCAAAAAATGCCGCCGGCAGCGTTTATGGCAACATTTAATGTACCATCAGCCGATGTTTCGCCCGCGCTGCCTGCCGTTTGATTGTCATTCGGCTGGCCCAGCACTGTCAAGCGTCGGTCGCGGTGCCGCAACCGCTTGCGAAGGGGTTGTTTACGCCGGTCAAGTCGAGCGGCCCGTTTGGTCGCAAAAAATGATCGATTGCTGCGCTTCTTGCCAGCCGATCTGCCAGAAATAGCTCATTTTCGCCCCTCGACCCGATTTGAGAACCCGGCTATATTAAGGGGCTTGCGATTGGTCGCGCTGGCCAATGTGCCGAGTTCCGCGGAAATACTGCTGGCAACCGGCTAAAATCGCAACAGCAGGTTGGGTTTTCTCATTTTGACCTTGGGTTTGAACGATGTACGCGATTATCAAAGACGGCGGCCGCCAATACAAAGTGGAAGAAGGACAGGAAATCGAGATCGATTATCGCGGCGACGCGCAATCCGGTAGCGAAATCACCTTTGATCAGGTTCTGTGTACCGGTGGAAACGGTGACACCCGCCTCGGCACGCCGCTGCTCTCGGGCGTCAGCATCACCGCCCAGGTGATCGGTGCCTCGCAAGGCCCGAAGCTGGTCGTGCAAAAATTCCGCCGCCGCAAGAACTCTCGCCGCAAGACGGGCCACCGCCAATTGTTGACGAAGGTCAAGATCGGCAAGATTGCGTAATAGTTTTTCAAACCTTCGGGTGCCACGGCTGGCTTTCCCAGCGGTGATTGTGTTGGCATTGCTTTGGGATTGCGGCGATCGAAGCCCTCATCCGGTCTTTCATTCGCACCACAATTTGACCGCGCTGGTGCTGCGCAATTAGACTATCGGAACGGTCCAGCAGGTGCTGGATGCGCTGCGTAGTGCGCAGCCGTCTAAATAGCCGAAGGTCAATCTATTCTATTAACAGGGGGCGAATCATGAATCGCGCCAGAGTTTGCCTTGTGTGGTGCGGTGTGTTCTATGCCGCGCTGTTGTTGTTCGGTGCACATTCAATCGCTTTTGCCCACGAGCCGGCAAAGTCTCCTCCTGCGGCAGGCGCTACTGTAGCAAAGCCGAAAGACTCTCCTCCTCTGGTGGTCTACTTTGAGCCGGTGCACAGCTTGAGCTACCGCTCTAAGGATCACTCAGTTGATTCTTTATTCATTGCGGCTCTCTTTCAGCAGGCCGCCGAATGGGCAGTTCAAGAGGAATTAGGTGGAAAGGTCATCGACGAGTCCCTATCGATTGGCAAGGTCGACATGAAAGGTCTCCCTCGCATGCGGATACTCGACTCAGGAAATCCGCCGCGAAAGCTGGTCTGTCAGTTTCCGGATCGAGCAGTCGAGTTCTTTCAAGAGCCGCTTTTTGAACAGTGGGAAAAGCGTGTTCCCGGAAAAAAGGAAAGCATCAATAATTACCCAGACAAAATTGATTTTGTGATGTTGATCACGGAACTGGAGAAGCGTTCACGGACCGAGATTGCTAACGAGCTAGCCAAGACGTTGGCCATCAATCGTCCAGAGAAACGCTTCTCCAACGCGCCTGTGCCCGAATCGATTGCCGATTCGCTGAAGACGATGAACTTTGTTGTGCAATGGAATAATGCACGGCAACTGCACAGCGAAATGCGCAAACAGGGTGAATCTCCGCTTCTGCTGGCGGCGCTCTCGCGGACCTACATGCACCTAGGTCTGCTCACCGAGAACAATTGGCATTGGATCGACAAAATTTTCAAAGCACGCGGCGTGCTCTACGCGCAGCGACTCCGCGCTTTTTACCCGGACAACCCCGAAGGACCGATCACACGCGGGTACGCCTTCGCGCTGATGGGTCTGCATGCCGAGGGGATAAAAGATTTGGATGAGGCATTGGCCAAGCGTGCCGATGGAAAGCTTCCTGATTACGCCAATTGGGCTTATCTGCTATGTCACTGCGATATTACTTCGCTGGAGCTGGAACACCATAAAAAGCGATCGCCGCTGGTGTCACTACTCTGGTTTGTGGCGGCCGAACAAGGTGGCAATACCACGACAATTCGGCGCGTCGGCTCACAGTGCCTGGACCGATTGTCAGATTGCTATCGTTTCCTTGATGGGCTGGCACTTTATTCAAACGCCGGACCTGATTCAGCACTCACCACTGCTGGCGCTGATGCTATACCAACGAAGCTCTATGCTCGAATCGCTGAACTGGAAGAGTTGCCCACGGGTGTGGAGGAGTTGTTGGTTGCGAAACCCCAGCCGGACGAGGAAGAAGTCGATAAAATGCAGGGGGAGATGGTGCGACGAATGCAACTCGCAGCACTCTTGAAGTCCATCCCAGTCGATCATGAGCAGTTTGATGGTGGCCTGACCTGGGGGTTGCTTGGCCGTTTGATCGAGGAATTCTCGTTTCGGCAGACCTACCTGCATGCCAGCTCGATTCGTACGTTCGCCCCTCAGTTCACAGACGCCTACTTGACGCTAACGGAGCCGCTATATAAGGACCATCGCTACCGTCTGGCACTAGATGTGTTTTCGCGCAATCGAGCGAAATTCCTGCAGGCTGACAAAGACCTTACCAAGCTGATGGAAACTGAGTCCATCGAAGCGCGGGCAGCCATTATGCAGCAGGAACGTGTCTCAAGAGAGATGCGTCGCATACGGAGTGCAAATTTGGAAGAGACTGCAAATGACTTCACTGCCGCACAAATCACTCACTGGGAGAAGCATGCGGGTACGATAGCATGGAATGCCAAGTCGTGGCTGAGAGCCAGCCCACGATCACCGGTGGCGCAAGCGCTGCTCATTAAGTACAAGTGGGAGGAGTTCGGCAAGCACGCTAAGGAGTGGGAAGAAGAAGGTTCTCAGCATGCTACGCTACTATCAGCGCTGGGATTGAAGTATATCCAGCTCAAGAAGTTTGCCGATGCCGAACGCTGTTTGCGAGAGGCCATCGCGATTGATTCAACTTATGCGCGGTATTCTGAACTTGCCTCACTCTATCTCGCCCAGAATCAGGAGGATAAATGGATTGGTATCTGGGATGAGTATTTAGAAAAGAAGGATAGCAGCGTCGAAACCATCCGAATCGCGTATGAAATTGCGCAGCACTTTCGCAACAAGCGGCAGTGGGACCGTGCCTGGCCTTATGCAAAAACGGCGGCCGAGTCGATGGACGGCCGCACATTGGAACTGGCGGCAATCGTCCAAGAAGGGAGGCAGGAATGGAAGTCTGCCGAAGGATATTGGAAACAAACGATCGAAGTTCATGGTAGGCCGTGGGTCATGCGCTGGTACTACTTTTGCCGGCGAACCGGTCAGGGAGATCTGAAATCCGCAACGACAGTCATGCGCGCCATTCATGAGGCAGAAGCCGTGCATCCTCGGACAACGGCTGAACAGTTTTTTATGTCCGGTTGGTTTTATCTTATGGAAGGTGAATACGAGATCGCCGCAGCCCGCATGGACCGTGCACTAGAGGAAGTGACCTGGGGCAACTGGGCACTTTCCGCGGCTTTGCTGCACCATCAACTTGGCAATACGAAGAAGCGCGACGAGTGCCTCAAAAAAGGTGCTGTGCTATGGGAAGAAATTGGTGGCGACACAGGACGAGGAACAACTCAGTTCCAGCTTGGTGAGATTATCGCCAAAGACCTGGCCGCTGGTGGAAAAGTAGCGGTCAGTGACGAAAAACTGTTTTTAATCATGCAAGAAGGTGACGCCAGTGAACAATGCTGGTTCAGCTACTACGTCGGGCAATACTGTTTGCTGCAAGGGCAACGCGACCGCGCAATTAAATGGCTCTCAAGAACGATGGAAAACACGGAGATCACCGGGACGGGTCGCGCGCTCGCCGGTGCTGCTCTGGTAAAGCTCGGAGTTAAGCCGGATGCTTACAAGGACGCCTTGCACGGGAAGAAACCGTCGGTCCTGGCAGATGTGGAAGCGAACGCGGCACGCGCAGCCGCTGAGGCCAAGAAGCCAGAAGAGAAAAAGAAGCCCGTGCCGGGAGTGAAGGCAGTGCCGTAGAGCGATGTGCGACTCGGGCCTTCATCACCTAGTATTCCTTCTTCCAACTCCTCTCGCAGTGCCCGCTCATATCCACAGCCCCGCCAAGCCGGCTCCCTATCCAACCCGGCTTTCCTAAATGTCCAGTTCGCGGGCCGATTCACAGATTTTTTGGAAAACTTTTCCCCCACATGTGGCGGTTGCTAGCGTACCGTTAGAATCTCAATTTTGTTCGGTAAAATACGAGTCGAATGCGCCTGATATCTTCTGCCAGCCGCCCGCTGCGCGTTGCCGCCAACATGTCGCAAACCGTTTGGAACCAATGCCTTGAGCCGTCTGGAAAGAAACGGTTGACGGATCGGGGCAAAATTGTAAACTAGCGTGCACTGCTGTATGTTGTGGTAGCAGTCACTAAAAACCACAACATATAGGTTTGTTAACGCTTTTCGGCACGCTCCTTGCAGGAGCCAAATTCTTTCAAATCACGGAACGGATTCCTCTTGATTGTGACGGTCAATGGACGACAATGGCATATGAAGTGTACTTATGTACACTCGTAGCTTGGAAGCCCCCTTTTAACGACAGAAGGATCTAATATGGCACATGCTGAGGTGGTCAAACGCCGCATTCCAAAAATGAGTACTCCAAAAAGAGCGACTGCTCGCATTCGGCCCGGTGGGCTGAAGGTCGACCCCCTGTTCTGCCCGACCACCGCGGCGGATCCGTTTGACACCGTGCAGTGGGATCTGCGCACCGCCGCCATTAAAGGCGAGTCGGGCGAGGTTCTGTTTGAACAGACCAATTGCGAAGTTCCTAGCTGGTGGAGCCAACTGGCCACCAACGTGGTCGTCAGCAAGTACTTCTATGGCGAAGTTAACACGCCGGAGCGCGAGAGCAGCGTTCGCCAGTTGATTCACCGAGTCACGCGCACGATCGCCGATTGGGGTCTGCAAGACGGCTACTTTGCCAGTGCCGAAGATGGCGAGAACTTTTATCGCGAGCTGACCTGGCTCTGCTTGCATCAGCACGGTGCGTTCAATTCGCCGGTCTGGTTCAACGTCGGCTTGTTTCATCAGTACAACGTGCGTGGTGCCGCCTGCAACTGGCACTGGGATGCTGAGACCGAACTGGTCAAGCAGCCTGAGAACCCGTACGAGTATCCACAAGGTTCGGCATGCTTTATCCAAAGCGTGAAGGACAATATGGAAGACATCATGGAGCTGGCGCGCAGCGAGGCCATGTTGTTCAAGTTTGGTTCCGGCACCGGGACCGATCTTTCGACGCTCCGTTCGCACCGCGAAAAGCTCTCTGGTGGCGGTCGACCCAGCGGACCGCTGTCGTTCATGCGTGTTTATGATCAGATTGCTGCTGTGGTGAAGAGCGGTGGCAAGACGCGTCGCGCCGCCAAGATGCAGTCGATCAAGGTCTGGCATCCAGATGTGATGGACTTTATCGAGTGCAAGGCCAAGGAAGAGAAGAAGGCTCGGATCCTGATCGAGAAGGGTGGCTACGACTCGAACTTCAATGGCGAGGCGTATAGCTCGATTCTCTTTCAGAATGCCAACCTGTCGGTTCGCGTGACGGATGAGTTCATGGACGCCGTAGTGGCCGATCAGCCTTGGCAGACGCACTGGGTCACCGATGCCAATCGTCCTGGCCCTGAATTTCAGGCCCGCGATGTGATGGCACGCATGGCCGAATGTGCCTGGCAGTGTGGCGATCCAGGAGTTCAGTACGATACGACGATCAATCGTTGGCACACCTGCCCGAACAGCGGCCGGATCAATGCCAGCAATCCTTGCTCGGAATACATGTTCTTGGACGATACGGCCTGCAATCTGGCCAGTATCAACCTAATGAAGTTCCGGCTAGAAGATGGAACGTTCGATGTTGATCGTTTCCAAAATGCCTGCCGGATGTTCTTTGTCGCTCAGGAAATTCTGGTCGATCATGCCAGCTATCCAACCAAGCGAATTGCCGAGAACAGCCACAAGTATCGTCCGCTGGGGCTGGGCTACTCGAATCTTGGCAGCCTGATCATGTCGTCGGGCGAAGCCTACGACAGCGATTCGGCACGCGGGCTATGCGGATCGATCACCGCGATCCTGCACGGCATGGCCAACCTGACCAGTGTGGAACTGGCCGCCGCAGTCGGACCGTTCGATGGTTATGAAGCGAATCGCGATCCAATGTTGAACGTGATGCAGATGCACCGCGACGCGGTCGAGCAGATTGATGCGTCGTGCCCGGACTATTTGCGAGATGCCTCGCGAAAGGTGTGGGACGATGTGTTGGCAA